>CAJUFK010000094.1 GCA_910585535.1 uncultured Angelakisella sp.
ACCAGCTGTGGGAGACCACCCTGGACCCGGAAAACCGGGTGATGCTCCAGGTGACCATGGCGGATGCGGTAAAGGCGGATGAGACCTTCTCCATTCTGATGGGGGAGAAGGTTCAGCCCCGAAAGGAGTTCATCGAGCAGAACGCCCAGTACGTGAAGAACCTGGATATTTGACAAAAGCTAGTAGGGCGAAAAGGATGGTCGGGCGGGTCTGAAAAATGGTTTCACTTTACAGGAAAAACATCATTGTGATGGCGGAAAATCGGCCTTTGGCGCGGGTTTGACAAGGCTTTTACCTTGTCACAAAGTCCATTTGAAACAGGACCGGCTATACTAGAGGAATCCACCTTATGAAAAAGAGAACCTACAAGAAACGAAAAAAGCCCTTCCGTCCGCCGCCCAAGGACCCGGCGGCTTCCCTCAACGCCGGGCCGATGACCGACGAGGCCCTTTTGGACCGCTACCGGGGCGGAAAAGAGCAGCCCGGGCCGGAGACGGGCTCTGTTACAAGGGGAGGACTGATCCGGGAGCGGCTTCGGGAGCATTGGGTCTGGATGTTTGAGACAGAGATCCATTCCAGAAGCGAAGCAACGGAGCGAATCGCTTTTATCATCCTGCCGGCGGCTGTTCTTCTTATCTTTTCCCAGGTGGTGATCCCCAAGCTGTTTGCGTTTCTGTTTGGATAAGGAGGGCTGATTATGAGGGACGAGGAATTGCCCAAGGCCATTAAGATTCTGTTTTGGCCTGTGCTGACCCCCAGCAGGAGCTTTTGGGAGATGGAGGTTCGTCTGATTGCGGTTTTGATGGCTTTTATGTCCGTGGTTATGCTGGTGGTTTCTATTTTGGAGCAGGTGGAGATTTACTTTAGCTAACAGGTCCACCCGCGCGAAATCCCATAGGAGGTATGATACAATGAGCGACGAGATCAAGGAAACCCAGGCCCCTGTGGGTCAAACCGGAGGCGGCCGCCTCATCCAAGTGGACATCGATAAGGAGATGAGGTCCAGCTTCCTGGATTACTCTATGTCTGTCATCGTCGACCGCGCCCTCCCCGATGTCCGGGACGGCCTGAAACCCGTTCACCGGCGGATCCTCTACGCCGCCGGGGAGGCCGGCCTCACCCCCGATAAGCCCTACCGCAAGTCCGCCACCATCGTCGGCGACGTGCTGGGTTCCTATCACCCCCATGGCGACGCCAGCGTCTACGACGCCATGGTCCGTATGGCCCAAAGCTTCTCCCTCCGCTATCCCCTCATCGACGGCCACGGCAACTTCGGTTCGGTGGACGGGGATCCCCCCGCCGCCTACCGTTACACCGAGGCCCGGCTGAGCAAAATGGCCTTGTTCATGCTCCAGGACATCGACAAGGACACCATCGATTGGCGGGGCAACTTTGATGACTCCAAGAAGGAGCCGGTGGTTCTCCCCAGCCGCTTCCCCTGCCTCCTGGCCAACGGGTCCATGGGCATCGCCGTGGGCATGGCCACCAACATCCCTCCCCACAACCTTCGGGAGATCATCGACGCGGCGGACTGCCTTATCGATAACCCGGAGGCCACCCTGGATGAGCTGATGGAACACATCAAGGGGCCGGATTTCCCCACCGGCGGCATCATCATGGGGCGGTCCGGTATCCGGGCGGCCTACGCCACCGGACGGGGCAAGGTGGTCCTCCGGTCCCGCTGTGAAATTGAAGACTGGAAGAACGGCCGGGAGCGGATCATCGTTCACGAGATCCCCTACATGGTGAACAAGGCCCGTCTCATCGAAAATATTGCCGAGCTGGTCAAGGACAAACGGGTGGACCAGATCTCCGACCTCCGGGACGAGTCGGACCGGGACGGAATGCGAATCGTCATCGAACTGAAAAAGGACGCCAACGCCCAGGTTGTCCTCAACCAGCTGTACAGTTACACCCAGCTTCAGGACAACGTCGGGGTCATCATGCTCTGCCTGGTAAACGGCATCCCCCGGGTCCTCACCCTGAAGGAGATGCTGGAGGAATACCTCAAGTTCCAGTTCGATGTGGTGACCCGGCGGACCCAGTTCGACCTGAAGAAGGCCCGGGACCGGGAGCATATCCTGGAGGGCCTCAAGATGGTCTGCGACAACACCGATGAGGTCATCAACATCATCCGCCATTCCAAAGACCGGGCCGATTCCAAGGTAAACCTCATCGACCGGTTCAGCATCAGCGATATGCAGGCCAGCGCCATCGTTGCCATGCAGCTGGGCCAGCTTTCCGGCATGGAGCGGATCAAGATCGAGGAGGAGCTGGCCGCCATCCTGAAAAAGGTGGAGGAGCTGACCGGCATTTTAGCCGACAGTTCCAAGGTCTATGCCATTATCAAAAAGGAGATGCAGGTCATCCGGGATAAGTTTGGGGACGAGCGCCGCACCGAAATCCAGGCCGTCTCCGGGGAGATGGACATTGAGGACCTGATCCCGGTGGAGGACTGCGTCATCACCCTGACCAGTGGCGGGTATGTCAAGCGCCAGACCCTGGACAGCTACCGCACCCAGCGCCGCGGAGGCCGGGGGATCTCCGGCCTGGCCCGGAAAGACGAGGACTTTGTGGACCACCTCTTTGTCTGTTCCACCCACGATTATATCCTCTTCTTTACCAACCGGGGGAGGATGTACCGCCTCAAGGGGTACGAAATCGCCGAAAGCAGCCGGGCGGGGCGGGGAAGCCACATCGTCAACCTCCTGCCCATTGAGAAGGAGGAGAAGATCACCGCCGCCATTCGTGTGGGAGAGATGGACGAGGAGAGCTTCCTGGTCATGGTCACCGGTCAGGGCACCATCAAGCGCACCGAACTTTCCGCCTACAAGAATATCCGGAAGGCTGGCCTGATTGCCATCAACCTGGACGAAGAGGACGAGTTGGCCTGGGTGCTGAACACCAGCGGCAGAGATGAACTTATCGTCGCCACCGCCCAGGGCATGGCGATACGGTTTGCCGAAACCGACCTGCGGCCCATGGGGAGAAACGCCATGGGGGTCCGGGCGGTGCGCCTGGGCGAAAACGACCATGTGGTGGGTATGGTCAAGGCGGAGGAAAACGGGCTTCTGCTCACCGTCACCGAGTCCGGCCTTGGCCGCCGGAGCCGGGTGGAGGACTACCGCCTCCAGAGCCGCGGCGGCAAGGGCATCCGAAACTACGACACCCAGGAGAAGGGGACCCTGGTGGCCGCTGTCCGGGCGGTACGGGACGGGGAGGACGTGATCCTCATTTCTGACGACGGGGTCATCATTCGGATCCCGGCGGAGCAGATCAACATTCAGTCCCGGTATGCCGGCGGGGTCCGTGTTATGCGGATCGGGGAAGGCGGCCGGGTGGTCTCGGTGGAGAACGTGCCCCGGGACGAGGAAGAGGCCGGAACCGGGGAGGTTCCGGAGGAGGAACACCAAGGGGAATAACGATCCCAAGTTTTCGTCTTGGAGCGGGCATTGTTTGTCCGCTCCGCTTTTTAAGGTTTGACAGTATGTCAAAATGGTTTCTCAAAACAAAAGAATTCATTCTTTCGTCCAATTTCTTTGGCATTGGCAGTGCCCTTCCGGGGTTCTGCCGGGCTTGATTTTGCCCCTGCATTGTAGTAAAATATTTTTAATAACCTTTTGGAGATGGTTATGGGAAGTCTCCAAAAGTGAAGGAGGAAAACCATGCGTAAACGGATTCTAGTGGTGGACGATGACAGGATGAATCTGCTGCGAACGAAAAAGATCCTGGAGTCCCAGTACGATGTGCTTCTCTCCGAGTCGGGAAAGGACGCTTTGGAGATGCTGGAGACAGAACTGGACCCCATCGACCTGATTCTTCTGGATATTGAAATGCCGGGAATGAACGGGATTGAAACCTTTGAACGGATCAGGACCTATCCCATCAAGATCCCTGTGATTTTTCTGACGGCATCCGGAGATAAAGAGGATGTGTTAAGCGCCATCAAGCTGGGGGCGGTGAACTACCTGAAGAAGCCCTTCTTCCCCCAGGAGCTGCTGAAACGGGTGGCAAAGGAGTTTGAGAAGGAATGAAGGCGGATAAGCAGACAAGCAAGCATCTGCTCTTGGCCAGTGTTATCACGGTCTTTAGCGTGATCCTGGTTCTTGTAACGGTGGTTATGTTTTGGGAACTGTGGATGATCCCCCTTATCATTGCCGGTACTGTCGGCGTATGGTTCCTTCACATTGGACGGGTCGGTTCGGAAACCTTGTATGAAAACCTGTGTGCAGGGATCATATTGGTAGAGTTTCTATTTTTCGGGGTACACAGCGTCAGCCTTTATGACATCCCGGCCGTGGCCTGTATCGTTATCTTTATTTTTTCAATGTTGGATCGGAAGCGGCTGTTGTATATGACGGCCGCTTTATATATCTTGGGACTTTTGTACCACTTTTTCTTTCTGCGTACCGTTTCTTATTATACACAGCCCCAGGACTGGATGCGCCTCTTCCTCGGTGCGGTGGTGGTGGTAGGAGCAACCGAGATCGCCCGGTACCGGATCAACCGGAGGCAGGCGGAACAGCAGCGGCATGATAGGGTACTGGCCCAGCTGGAGACAGCGGGGCGGCAGAACGTCATCTTTTTGTCCAATGTCTCCCATGAATTCCGGACCCCCATCAATATGGTTCTTGGCATCAGTGAGATTATGATGGAAAAGGAGATTTCCCCGGAGATCCGGGAGGACATCCAGTCCATCCAAATCGCGGGCAAACGTCTTTCCAGCCAGATCAGCGATATTTTGGATTATACCGAAATCGCGGAGGGTACCCTGACCCCGGCCAAGGATGAGTACATGATAACCTCCGTTCTGAATGATGTACTTACCACCATTTCCATGCAGAACGGAAGCGACCGCCTGGAACTGGTTTTTGATATAGACCCCAAGGTTCCGGCGGTACTGATCGGGGACGCGGAGAAGCTTTCCCATGTGCTGAAGGCCCTGATGGAAAACTCCCTGAAGTTTACAGAGGAGGGTGGCATCAACCTTTGCGTCGAGGCCCGTAAGGAAAGCTATGGGATCAACCTGATTATCGATATTTACGATACCGGGATTGGGATGACCGAGTCCCAGCTGGTACAGATGTACGACGATTTTTACCAGGCCGATGCCGGGAACCACCATTTTGTAGGCGGTCTGGGTCTGGGGATCCCCATTGTCCGGGGACTTCTCCACGCCATGGGCGGCTTTATCCATTTTGAAAGCGGAAAGCAGCAGGGGCTGCATACCCATATTTCCATTCCCCAGGGGGTGGCCAACGAAACGCCCAGCCTGGTGATTCCCCATGCGGAAGACCTCTGTGTCGCCTGTTATTTCCGCCCGGAAAAGTACAGCTGCGATGAGGTCCGGATGTTCTACGACAGATTGATTCTGCACCTGGTGGACGGCCTGAACATTGAAGGATACCAGGCCCATAACTTCGAGGGCCTTTTGAAAATCCAGCGAAGCCACGCCCTGACCCATGTTTTCATCGCCCAGGACGAGTACGAGGAGAACCGCTCCTATTACGAGGAGCTGACCAGCAGGCTCCGGGTGGTAGTAATCGCAGAAAAGGACTTTTCCATTCCTCGGGAAAGCCGTCTCCAGGTGATCCGAAAGCCCTTTTCCGCCCTTTCCGTTGTCAACCTCTTTAACGGGGAAGAAAAGGAAAATGGCTTTAAGGAAGCCCAGGCGGTGGGGGATAAGCCCTTTACCTGTCCCGATGTCCGGGCCCTGGTGGTAGACGACGAGGAGATGAACCTGGTTGTCGCCAAGGGCATTCTGGGCAGCTATGAGATCCAGGTCGACATCTGCCTAAGCGGCAAGGAGGCCGTAGAGCGGTGCGCCAGACTTTCCTACGATATGATCTTCCTGGATCACATGATGCCGGGCCTGGACGGTGTGGAGACGCTGCGGCGGATTCGGGAGATCCGGGGAGGCATCTATCAGGATTTGCCGGTGATCGCCTTAACCGCCAATACCATCAGCGGCGCCAGGGAGATGTTCCGCAGCGAAGGCTTTACCGAGTTTATCCCCAAGCCCATTGAACGGGCGGTTTTGGAACGGGCCCTTCGCAGAGTTCTGCCCAAGGATCGGATCCAGTACAACGGAAGGCAGGAAGAAGAACCGGAAGAACTCGCCAGCCAGGAGAAGACCCCAAAGGAAGCGCCTGTACAGACAAAGACGGAAGAACACGAAGAACGGGAAACCGTGCCCTATGTCCGCCTGACCCAGGCCGGGATCAACGTGGGAAAAGGACTGGATTACTGCTGCGGGGACAATGATTTTTACCTGGAGATGCTGCGGATCTTCTATTCCCAAAGCGAAGAGAAGGCGGAGGAGATTGCCACTTTGTACGAAACCGCCAACTGGAAGGACTACACAACAAAGGTCCACGCCTTAAAGAGTACCTCCCTGACCATCGGCGCGGAGCAGCTTTCGGAACACGCAAAGGCTTTGGAAAGAGCGGGAAAAGACGGGGATGTGGAGTACATCAAAAAATATCATCCGGGCTTGATGCGCCTTTACCAGGAGGTCTGCGAAAGCCTGGCTGGATTGTGATATGGGAGGAAGCGCTGCGTGGTAGAAAAATGGTTTGAAATTATCTTTGACCATCGGATCGGTCTGCGGGAGCGTATGTTCCGTGTTGTAACCGCCGCCTGCATGATCGCGCTGGTTTTCGTTTTGTTAATGGGCAGGACTTTTAGCAACCTGCTGATCCTGGCAATCAGTCTTTTTATCACCGCAACTATTACAAAGGTCAGTATTCAAAAGAGATGTATCAACGCAGGAGCTACGGCAATCTCGCTGCTCCTCCTCCTGATCTTCCCCATTGGCTTTTTTACCGCAGGGGGGTTTTTCAGCGGTGTCCCTGAGTGGGGCGTTCTCTGTTTTATCTATATCAGCATCACCCTGGTAGGCCGGCGGAAGATCGTCTTTTTTCTTCTGACAGTGGCGGAGATCCTGTTCTGCTACTATTTTGCCTTTTATTTTCCGGACTTTGTGGTGAAGAATTCGCTGCGCCGTTCCTTCTTCGATTCGGTTTTTTCGGTGATCCTTGTTGGAATGCTTTCCAGCGTCCTGCTTCTCTTTTTGAACCGCCTGTATAACAAGGAGTACGAGATCACCCAGCGGCAGAAGAAGGAGATCGAGGAGCTGAACAAGGCGGAGAACAACTTTTTCTCCAGCATGAGCCACGAGATCCGGACCCCCATCAACACCATCATCGGATTAAACGAGATTATTCTTCGGGGGAACATTCCGGAGGATGTGGCCGAGAATGCCAGAAATATTCAAGGGGCCAGTAAAATGCTCCTGACATTGGTCAACGATATTCTGGATCTTTCCAAGATCAAGTCCGGCAAAATGGAGATCGTCAACGTCTCCTACCAGACAGGAGCCCTTTTCTCCGAGATCGTCAACATGATCTGGATAAAGGCCCAGGAGAAGGGACTGGAGTTCCGGCTGTACGTCGATCCCTCCATTCCCAGTATGCTTTTCGGCGACGAGGTCCGGATCAAGCAGATCCTCATTAACCTTTTGAACAACGCGGTAAAGTATACAAGGGAGGGCTTTGTGAAGCTTTCGGTGCGCTGCGAGCGCCAGGGGGTGAACCGGGTCCGTGTCTGGTTCACCGTGGAGGATTCCGGGCAGGGGGTCAAAAAGGAGAACATCCCATACATTTTTAACGCTTTCCAAAGGGTGGACGAGGAAAAGAACCGCCACATCGAAGGGACCGGCCTGGGGCTGAACATCGTTCGCCAGCTGGTGGAACTGATGGGGGGAGAGATCAGCGTCAACAGCGTTTATACCAAGGGATCCACCTTCCTTGTCGCCATAGACCAGGGTATTGTGGACGAAAACGAGCTTGGGGAATTTACCCTTGACTCCCGGGTGAGGGGCCAGGAAGGGGACCGGTACCAGCAAAGCTTTGAAGCGCCGGAAGCCCATATCCTGGTGGTAGACGACAACGACATGAACCTGATTGTTGTCCGCAAGCTGCTGGCGGAAACAAAGGTCCAAATCGACACCGCTTCCAGTGGGGCCGAATGCCTGCAAATGACGCTGAAGCAGCACTACGACGGCATTTTGATGGACCACCTGATGCCGGAGATGGATGGTATCCAGTGTCTCCATGCCCTTCGGGTTCAGCCGGGCGGGCTTTGCCAAGATACCCCGGTGATCGCTTTAACTGCCAACGCAGGCAGCGACAATCAGCTTCTCTACCAAAGGGAGGGCTTTAACGGTTACCTGGCCAAACCGGTAAGCGGCGTTCTGCTGGAGGCGGCGGTACTTAGCATCCTGCCAAAGAATTTGGTGAATCTCAGCGAAGAAGCCAGTCTTTCGGAAATCGGAAAGGATATTCTCATCTTCGAGCGGGCCCAAAGAAAACCGCTGATGATCACCACGGACAGCGTTTGTGACCTTCCAGCCTCCTTGAAGAAGGAATTTGGCCTTTCGGTTTGCCCTTATTACATCTACACCGACAGGGGGCGGTTCTTGGACGACATAGAGTTGAAATCGGATGAGCTGCTGGTTTACATCGCCGAGGGGCGAAACGGCTACTCCGAGGCTCCGGAGGTGGAGGATTACGAAAGGTTCTTTGCGGAAAGACTGGGCGAGGCCCAGAATGTAATCCATATTACCATGGCGAAGCACGCCAGCCAGGGGTACTTTAACGCTTTGGAGGCGGCAAAGTCCTTTGAAAACGTGACGGTGCTGGATTCCGGCCATCTTTCCAGCAGTATGGGCCTGATTGTCCTTCACGCCGCCTCTATGGTGGAAAATCACGCCTCCAAGGATGAAATTGTAAAGGCGGTAAAGGGTCTGCAGAAGTTCGTCTCCTCGGCTTTTATCATTGACAACACCCATATGATGTGCCAGGCAGGACATATTTCCAAGCAGACCAAAACCATCTGCGACGCTCTTTTTCTGCATCCCATCCTCTCCCTTCGGAAAAGCAAAATGGTGGTCAGCGGCGTAGGGGTTGGAGATTTTTCCCGGATGGCAAAGGACTATGTCCGTCGGGTGTTCCAGGACGTCAGAGGGATTGACCGCAGGATTCTGTTTATTACCTATGCCGGGATGGACGAACAGAGGCTCCGGTATATTCAAAACCTTGTGCGGCAGTATTGCTCCTTTGAGAAGATATACTTACAGAAGGCGTCTCCGGCGATTGCCGGCAACTGTGGGCCGGGAGCTTTTGGCCTGCTGTTTATGAGAAAAAATGAATTTTCAAATTCTTTTTCGGATTTCTCGAAAATGGAGCTATAGGCGAAGGAGGTCGTTGAAATGTCCGTCTCAGCCGATGCCGGTGTCCCTCGTTTTTTGGAACGGTACCAGCGTTTCGAGAAAAAGTACGAGGGCGATCCCAAGGGCCTCCTGCGGGGCTTGATGCCCTTTTTGCAGACAGCAAGCCACCTGGATCCAGAGCAGGAAATTGCCGCCTGTTTGGAAAAGAAGGATTGGGAAAGGCTGAACAACCTCTTTTTTCAGCTGACCCGGGTCTCGCTCCTGCCGGGAGCCCCCACCGGGTACGACCATTCCGGGCGGTTTTTGGCCATGCTGGATCTGGCCGCCTGTGAGGGCCCAGGGGCGGTGGCGCGGTACCTCTCCCCGGAGCTGGGTCTGGCAAAGAACGGCTTGGCAATGTATCTTCACGGGATGAATCTTCTCCTCTGCCTTTTGTACTGCAAGGGGAAAAAGGCAATTTACGACGTCCGCAAGGTTTTGGATGACGCGGAGCGGTTCACCCAAACCAAAAGGCCCCTTTGGGAACGGGCTGTGGTCCAGTTCCTCATCTGCCTTTACGAGGACCGGCCCGCCGGGATGCGAACTGCCATGAAGGAGGTTTGCGCCGGGTACGAACAGATGACCCTGCCCCGCTATAAAAAGATGCAGTGTCTCAACGCCTACGGTCTGGTGATCCTTGCCCGGGAGTTTGCCCCGGAGGAGGTCTTCCAGGAACTTCGTTTCGGGGAAGGGAAGAACTTCTCCCTTGGTTTTTTGGAGTGGCGGCTGGAGAAAGGGGAGCTGACCCCAGCCTTGTACCTTCCCTACCCGGAGCCCGCCGGTGCCGCAAACCTTATGGTTACAGCGGAGCCCGGGCCGGAACGGGTGGCCCAGCTGAAGCTGGGGGACAAGCGATATTCGCCCAGGGACCAAACAACCTGGTATGAGGACGACAAGAGGATGGCAGAGGAGCTGTTGAGCAAACTATCTGTATAGTCTTTTTCTGTTTTTACTGGAGGTATCAAAAATTGGAGTTAAAAGAGATCCAAGCAATCTTTAAGGGGGACCGATTTGCCGACGAGCTGGGGGCGGAGATTTTGGAGGGCCGCCAGGGCTTTGCCCGCTGTGGCCTTCTTCTCCGGGAGAACCACCGCAACGCCGCCGGCGGGGTTATGGGCGGAGTCCTCTTCACCCTGGCCGACTTCGCCTTTGCGGTGGCGGCCAACTGGGAGAAGATGAACACCGTTTCCCTCACCAGTCAAATTACCTTTCTCAGCAGGGTAAGGGGCGCCCGGCTGGAGGCGGCGGCCTCCTGCGTCAAAACAGGGAAGAGTACCTGCTACTACACCGTTGAGGTCACCGATGATTTGGGGACAAAGGTGGCCATTGTATCCACCACCGGGTTTATTTCCGGATGAGGGGGCGTCATTTCCCGGGAAAAGGATGGCTCTCCCTTTTGTTGGCGGCGGTCCTTTGTCTCCTTTCCGGCTGCAGCAAGGCGGAAAGCATCCGAATGGATTTAAGCCGCCAGGTTACCAGTTTGGATCCCCAGTTTTCCACCTCCTGGGAGAGTCAAGTGGTGATGCTCAACCTCTTTGAGGGCCTGCTTCTCCGCCAGGGAAACGGGGAGCTGATCCCAGGGGCGGCGGAGAGCTATCAGGTCTCCGCCGATGGCTTGACCTACACCTTCCAGCTGCGCCGGGACGGGGTTTGGAACGACGGGAGCCTTCGGAACGGCATCGATCCCACCCCGGTGACAGCTAAGGACTTTGTTTTTTCCTTCCACCGGATCTTCGACCCGGAGGTGCCCAGCCCCTGGGCAGGGGATTTCCAGGCCATTAAAAATTCCCAGGAGGTCCTTTCCGGGGAGCTGCCCAAAAGCCAGCTTGGGGTGCGGGCGGCAGGGGACTACACCCTGATTATCACCCTTTCGGAGCCCAGCTCCATCCTTCTGGAGCAGCTGGCCGGGCCGGGGGCGCTGCCCTGCAACGAGGAGTTTTTCCTCTCCACCTGGGCTCGTTACGGGCAGGGCATCGGGCAGATTTTGGGAAATGGTCCCTTTCGCCTTTCTTCCTGGGATCAGGAGGCCCTGGTCCTGGCTCCCAGCAGCTTTTACAGTGGGGAGCAGGAGGTTCTTTGCCCCTCTGTCATCCTTTACACAGGGAGGGCAGGGGAGAAGGGGACTACCGAGTGGGATCTCTTCTTAAAAGGAAAATCCGATTTCTGCCAGGCGACCACCCGCCAGGCGGTGGAGGCGGAGGAAAAAGGTTTTCCCCTGGTTCTTGCCGACGAGACGGTTTGGGCCCTGGTATTCCGACAGGAGGAGGGGGAGCCCCTGGCCAATCGGGAGATCCGGAGGGCGCTGGCTCTTTCGGTGGATCCGGACTCCTTTGGGGACCGGGTGCCGGAGCTTTTTGGCAGGACCAATTCCCTAATTCCCCGGACCGCCTCCCTAATGGGGGAGGGGTACCACGACCTGGCATCTTCCCAGCCCATCTCCTTTGATCCGGAGGCTGCTCGTGCCGCCCTGGAAGAGGGCTTTACCCAATTAGGGATCGAAGCCCTGCCGAAGCTGACCCTTCTCCTGCCCAAGTCGGCGGAGCTGGACGCGCTGGGTGGATATTTACAAAAGCTATGGCAGCAGGAGCTTCGGCAGACCATCAATCTGGAGGTTATTGAGGACGAGGAGTTCCAAAAGCGGATCAGCGCAGGAGAATTTCAGCTGGCAATTACAAGTCTCAGCCGGGAGGGGGGGACGCCCATGGGGGCGTTAAGCGCCTTTACCGGTGGGAACAGCCGGAACGTGGCAAACTATTGTAATCCGGAATTTGACGCATTGCTGGCCAAGGCACAATCTGCGGCGGATTTACGGGGGGCGGCGGCGGCCTGTGCAGAGGGGGAGGGGTTACTTCTTTCTGACGGGGCGGCGGTACCGCTTTTGACCCAGCAGGGATATTGTGCGATGTCCAAGGATTTACAGGGTTTAGACTACCGGGCAGATCGGATTTTATTTTCAGGAGCATATCGCGGTGGGCAAGCGCCCACCAGCACACCCTCCCCGCCGGCGGGTTAGCACCCGCAGGCAGACCCTCCCCGGCACTCCGTGCCTAATGGTTGTGCGGGGGCGTAGGTTGTGCCTGGAGTCAGAAAATGCAATAGGCGGAAGGCGGTAACACCCCTTGCCAGGGCGGGTTAGCATCGGCTGGCAGACCCTTCCCGGCACTCCGTGCCTAATGGTTGTGCGGGGGCTTAGGTTGTGTCTGGAGTCAGAAAATGCAATAGGCGGAAGCGGTAACGTCAAAGTCCGCACAAAAAACAGAGAAGCTAAGAAAGGATGAAAAGCCATCCGATCTTAGCTTCTTTTTTTCGTAGTGGCAAGCGTGGCTGGTAATCTTCTTTCCCTGGGACGATTGACTTTACTCGATGGACAAAACTTGTCGATTTATACAAGTTTTATTCAAAACAGACCCCGCAGGGGGACGCTTTTTGAGTGGACGGATCTTGGGCGACCTTGTATAGGGGTAACTGCTAGGCTCTGCGCCTTTGTGCTTGTTGTTTGGCTGTGGTCCTTTGGGCGTCCCGTCTCTGGGATTCCATCCTGGGTATTGACTGCGGTTGATGGCTCAACGCCGTTTCGCCTACCCGGCGGGGGGATCCCTGACGGGGCTTTGCCCCTTCGGGCACGTGTCCTACGGACAACTTTCTGTTGCCGACAGAAAGGAACCAAAGAACGCCCCATACCCTCTTATCCCTGCGGGGCTATTGGAAGATCCCCTGCGGGGGGAATACCCCCTCCGGCTACGCCTACGGGGCCGCCGCCCAGCGGCGGGGGATGGAGGGGTACTCCTCATTTAATCCCTGGCCCGCAGGCCATTGCCCGAAGGGCTCGATTTTCTCCGCAGAGAAAATCACCGAATACGGCCAACTGAG
>CAJUFK010000095.1 GCA_910585535.1 uncultured Angelakisella sp.
CAATTCCATGCTTTACATTATAACACACTCTTCATTATGTGAACAGCCCCTAGGGTATAAATGAACAGCCCACCCTTTAATACAAGGTTCTCCGCATATCGGGATATGGCAAGTCGTCGCAGAAATTCTTCCTGGCAAAACAGCTGCAAGTGCAGTTGAAATGGTTTTCCGGTTTCTTTTGCTTTATTTTTTAGTCTTGCAATAACTGATGAGCCCATATCCATCAAAGCCACACTCCGATTCTATCTTTTACTTTTTTTAGAATCCGTCTCTTCTGTGCATATTCCAACAGTTTTGTAACATTCTTTTTTGTGTCTGCCACATATCCCCGGATGGCCTTGTTATAGGCTTCCCGATCCATCTTGTTTTCATAGAAAATGCATTCGCAGATCAGCCGATCCCGGTCGAAAATCTGCATGGTGCAGTCCCCATAATCCGCTGTAGTGATGCCAAATGAAAGGAATTCCCTTTTCATGTAATATGGCTGGATAAATGGGTAATCCAGTTCAAACCGGGATTTGGATGTGTTACGATCCACAGCGATATTCCATTCCAGTGGCGTCCGGTCAGAATATCTGTAATAGAACAGTGCTGTATACATACACAGAACACCATCCGGGAACAGCTGTGCAATCTGTGCCGCTTCTGACAGTATTTCAGATTCTTCGCAAAGTCGGTAATAACCAACTTTTATGCGCTCGACAATTCGTTTGTTGACCAGTTTACGGATGGCATATGTGTTATATCCAAGAGCATTCAGATCCGAAGTCTTGAATACACCACCTTTTATTTCGGCCATTTTCTGCAATGCATCCCTATGGGTCATACTTTCACCAACTTTCCGCACGAACTATTTGCAAGATGTAAATTCATAAAACATATTATACTCTCACATACACAAAAGTCAATATATTTTCTTCTTTCTAATTATAACTATGTGGAAAATATAAAAACGAACGAATCTAATTCAATGCCATATCAAAAATACAGGAGTAGGTTGAACTGTTCTCTGTCAAGGGAACAAATATAAAGTTGGGTCAACAGATGGATGATTATCTAAACCAATTGCAGTTTTCTGATAAAGCATCTGCCATATACTCTCATTTCAAGATATCTCAAAACCTCCATAGATGCCATTGTCACTACAGTAAACCGGGCATAATGCTAGCTTGTGGTGAATGACCCAGCTGGTATACTAAGCTGTGAAACCGGAGGTAGACATCAAAATCTGTTTTAACATCCATATTTTTTTCTCAAAGACATATTTTCTCTTCTAAGTAAGCGGGATTTTGGGCGCGTAAAGTTCCTGCTAAGCGAATTGTGGCATCACAACTCAGTGCTTGCTAAGACTATACCAGCCCTTTCATCTCGGTCTGAAACTTTCCCAAAAGACAACAAAGATGGAGGCTTCTATTACCCTCGTCCTTGTGCGAATCGTTATTTTCATTAGCTTTAAATCAATTCCTTCAAAACGATTTCTTCCACCGTTGCTTGGATATTGTTCATCATTCCGCTTCGGCTGATCACTGGCTTTGAGTTGTTCGGTCACACCCAAAACCTTTACCATCTGAAAAACAAGGTGATCTATTATCTCTTTCGCTTGCCGGTTGATCTCCTCCAAATGCCTGTCCAATTTGCCGCTCAACTGCAAGCCTGTATAATATCCATTCCTATGATTTCCTCCAGTTTTTAAGTCAAACCCGTATAAGGGTCTCTTCATTTTAACTCAGTAATTTATTGAGTTATTCTCTTGTAGTATTTTTCCAACTTCTCCTCACAGATTTTCTTGATTTCGGCTTTCTCCGTCTGTGTCAACCGTCGCCACACTGCTTCATCTACCTGGATGATACCCAGCGTCTTGGTGTGCCGCAACATCTGCATATTCTCAAACCGTTTGAATGGAT
Organism: uncultured Angelakisella sp.; assembly: GCA_910585535.1. Taxonomy (GTDB): domain Bacteria; phylum Bacillota; class Clostridia; order Oscillospirales; family Ruminococcaceae; genus Angelakisella. The sequence goes on from CAJUFK010000095.1 coordinate 1,905, forward strand.
TCACCAAAATGTTTCGCTCGGCTTCCTTATCGGTATAACCCCCTTTGGCGAAGATGCTCCGTTCCTTTTCTACCACCAATCCCGTCACACGACGCCCCTCATAGTAGGAGCGGAAATAAGCAACAATGTCCTCCAAACGGATTCGCCCCTTCTCATCTGCATGATGTAAAATCGCTTTGATCAGTACCGGCTTATAGGAGTAACTCATATCCATCTGTTGAATCATTTCAAGAAACAGCTCCTTCCGGTTAGAATCATCAATCAGCCTCCAACCGTACTGATCTGCATACTTTTGTAAAGTTTCTTCCTTGAAATACTTAAAGGTTCGATGCTCACTCATTGGAACCACTAAGTCTGGAATCAGCTTGCCCTCCCGGACATATCGCTCGATGGTTTCGGCCTGTACATCTACCCTCCGGACAAATTCCATCTGGGAAATCATTCCCTGGGCTTCTTCTTGCCAGTTGAAGAGGTCTACTACCTCATAATCAGTGACATTGACCGGCCAGTCAATAAGGGCTTCTGGTTTTTCTCCCTTTGCATAAAGAGATGCCTCCGCCGTTCTTTGAGATTCGGACGCCAGCGCAAGCTGTCCGGGGCGGTATTCCCGCAGCCGGAAAAGCCGATGGAGGGACATAGGCATATTGTACTGGCTGGCGTTGTCCACAAAATCAAAGACCATCAAGCTTTCTTTGCCCTCATAAAGACGCATCCCCCGTCCAAGCTGCTGTGTGTACAGCACTTTGGACATAGTAGGCCGGGCCATAAAAAGAACCTCGATTTCTGGGCAATCCCAGCCTTCATTGAGAAGGTCACAGGCGCAAAGTACCTGATATTCCTTCTTTACAAAACGCTCTTGAAATTCTCTCCGCTCTGTTTGCTTCATCCCGCCAGATACGGCAGCGGCCCGAATCCCGACTTCCTCGAACAGTTCCGCAATCTGCTCCTCATGTTTTACCGATGCACAAAAAATTACAGTACGCTTATTTTTGGCGTATTGAAGCCAAGTGTCCACAATAAGCCGGTTACGCTCTGGGACATAAATTTTGCTCTCTAAATCTCGGATATTATACTGGATGCTGTTGTACCGAACTTTGGTCAAATCAATGTTGGTGTGGATACGGATACACCGCACCGGGACTAATTCTCCAAGTTCTACCGCTGTTTGGATATCCAGCTTGTGAGCGGTGTTCTTAAATATCTCTAAAATAATTTTATTATCATCTGTCCGTTCTGGTGTTGCGGTCAATCCAAGAGTAAAATCCGGCCGGAAATAGGACAGGATTTTCTGATATGTATCTGCTGCTGCATGGTGAGCCTCATCAATGATTAGATAAGAAAATTCATCCTCCCGAAAATCTTCCAGATGTAAAGCGACACTTTGTACGCTGCCACATACTACATGGGCATTCGCCTCTCGCACAGATTCCACATACCGCCCAATAGTCACCTCCGGCCAAAGCCGTTGGAAAGTCTCCGCCGCCTGATCTATCAGCTCTCGGGTATGGGCTAAAAACAGTGTCCGTCCACCGCAACACTTGGCATCGGTTACCGCTGTCACGGTTTTTCCCGTTCCAGTAGCATGATATAATAGGGCGATAGTTTCGCCCGCTTTCCGCATTTTCTCCAGCGAGGCCAGTGCCTCGACCTGATGCTCCTTCAACTCCAGTCCGGAAGCATCCCATGCCTGTCCTTTCTGGGTTGGTAAATAGTCCTCGATTTCCCGGAAGCGGGGATGTTCACCTAAAAATAACCGAAGTTCATCCTTTACTGTTTCTGGTTGATTTTGCATCTGACGGACAGCCCAGCGGTAAACATCCCAGCCTAAGTAGATCATACTGTTCTGTTTTAGCAGATCATCGTAGAATTTATTAGCCGCCACCAGATTTTTGTTGTGAGATGCCTCGTCGTCAATCTCCACAGCGATGCGGCGGGGGCCGTTTTCCAGTACAAAATCAGCGTAGCGGCTATTTTGATAGATGTCATAGAAATGATACTGGGAATAAAGATAGCCAGCCTTTTCCGCACCGAACACTTCACTGAATAATTGAATAAATAGATCCTCTGCACCACTGCCAGAAACGGAATGCAATTCGACCATGCTGCTCACCCCATTCCTCAATAACTTGCTTTAGTAGAAGCTTTTTATCAAAACTTCCGCGCTTTTTTGCCTTGTTTTGTCGTACTTGTTCTAACTGATCCAAAGTCCAGCCTCTTGCTTTTACAACAGCTTGCATGACCTCCAGCAAATCGGCTAGTTCTTCCAGGGATTTGCTTTCTTGGTATTCTGCTAATTCTTCGTTCAATTTGGCATCCAAGAAGTGGAGATAATCCTCATCTGACAGAATCTCTGTCATGCAGATTTTCCCATCTGCTTCTATGATCTCGGGGATACGATCCCGAACTAATTTGTGGTATGATTTTATCGGCATTTTCTGACCTCCGTCGTCACTTTTCTTAATTATAGCAGGATTGTGTTATAATTGACAGCCTTTACCACAGTTGTCCCCCTAATATTTCCGCCATCTTTTGTAATTCTTCCACGGAAGGTCTACATTCCGCCCTAACTGCTTTTACAACGCTTTTCTTTCGTAGATAGGGCTGGTAGCTCCTCACTAAGAAGTCCGGCCTTGTGTGGCCCAGAATTGCGGACATCTCTTTCGATTTCATCCCACCCTGCAGAGACTGAATCGCAAAGGTATGCCGCAGATCCTCAAGCCGGATGTGGTCTATTCCCGCTTTCTCCAAGATTTTACTGTGGAGGTTTTGGATCATCGTCCGAGAATACGGCTTGCCTGTGCCCGGATGCGGAAACATCCAGGGGTTGCTGGGGTGCTTTTGATGTTCCATTTCCAGCAGTTTCACCATCTGATAGGTCAGGAAAATCACCCGCTTTCGCTCCCCATACACTACTGGTTTTCCGTTCTTTACGGTTCGCTCCTCTTGGATGGTTAATACCTTCTGCTCCATATTCAGGTCGTCCCATAGGAGGGCAATCAATTCTCCCTCCCGCAGACCGCTGGTAAGAGCAAGGGTAAACATCGCCAGATGACCTAACTCTTCAGCAGCGTCCAGATAGTCCTCCACTTCCAGCGTACTTAGCGGATGAGCGACGACCGTCGTCGGCTTAGCATAGTGAAACACTTCTGCGGGGTTGGAATCCATAAGCCCTTCCTGTACCGCTTGTCGCAGACATTGGCAGAGCAGTCGATGGATATGCCGCATAGTGTTCTCACTCATTAGCGGGTAACATTTGCTTTCCGGACGATGGTTCCCATGAAGCCGCACATTTTCCAAGAACATTGCCACTTTTTCCTCTGTCAGTTCTGTCAGCAGTAAATTACCAAGCCCAGGGATAATATGGTTCTCCATCAGATAACGATGCGCCTCGTATGTAGAAGGTCGAACATTCGGCTGGTCGTAATGTTCCAGCCAATATCTCACCCAGCTTTCTACGATGTAATTCACAGTTCCACCCCCTTGCAATTCTTTGCCAGCTCCCGGAAGGAGATTGGGTGTAGTCGAGCTACTTTCAAGATCTTTTGATGCAGATAGTAAAACTCGTGAGACAGATACGGCTGCCCTGTTTTCGGGTTCGGAAAGACTTCCTCTTGGTCAGGATGGCGAGAATATTCGTCACGCAGTAATTGCATACCCTTTGGGTCGATAGTCAGCAGCCGCTTTCCTTTATAGATGCGTCCTTGCTCATCAAAGTCACTCCACTTCAGGGAGAGCAGTTCCTTTTGCCGCAAACCGCTGGTCAGCCCAACATAGATCAGCGGAAGCACCCCTTGCTTTTCCGCCGCAATCAGATACCGTTGAATCTGCCCCAGCCTTAACGGAATGTCCGGCAAAGGTTCAGGCTGAGGTATTATACAGGACTTTGCCGGGTTCTGGGCAATCAGCCCTTCCCGGCACGCTTCATCCAAACAACGACGGAGCAGTAGGTGAACGCATTGAACGCTGTACCCGCCCAATCCATCTTCCATCAACCGATGATAGAATCTTTTGATCTTCTACGTGGTCAACTGTTTCAGCTGATTTCTCCCAATCCCTGGCACAATATGCTTCTGGACAAGGTAGTGGTAACTGTTCCTTGTAACATCGCTCCAATCGGATTCCCTTTCCGCCAGATACTGTTCACACCATTCTTTTACGGTAATACTTTGTCCCATAAGGCACCTCCCTGCAACATCGACAATATCACAGAAAGAGAGAAATATCCAGCGGCACATCACCGAAAAATCGGTTGACAAACCGCTGGATCTTGTCTACACTACAAGCAAACAAAGCGAAGGGAAATTGTTGTTATGGAACTTGGATTGACCATCCCGCTGGAGCGATTTTTAAAGTGTTCTGCACCGCCTTACGGGCTGGAATCAGACCGTCGCTTCTGCTGGGATCTCCACTGTATCGACCTTCGGGGACGAAAAAGCCTGCTATCAGTCCACTGCCACAGCAGATACACCTTTGTGCTGTTTGACCTGACCGCCGCAGAATGGGTCGATCTGCCTAACACCTTCTTGGATGGCCTTCGCCAAAGTCTTACAGCGATTGGAGTGGAAAAGGCAAATATTGACCACTATCTTCTTTGTACCGGAAACTGCACTCTCACGAAAACCCATGGCCGTCGGGAGGTGGCTTTTCTTAACCGGGCCTGGGAAGATGTCCTTCGGCTGGAATACGCCGTAGACCCCGACGCTAAAGAACAGCCTTTCCTTGATTATGGGGTCAACACCAAGTCTTGCCGCTGTGCGGGTTTTGAAGGAATTGACACGGCTTTGGAACGAATCAACCTTTCGCTGTCATTTTGATTGATCGCCGTTGTTTTAACATGTTTTCTGCCGAAGTAATCTTCATTCATCCCGCCATTTGATTTTTTGGAGAAGGCTCTCTTATTTGTTCCCCTTCGTCTTGATGGTATATCTCCCCATCTTCTGGCGGTAGGGGCGGATGTATTATCTGCGCTGTCTCTGCACTACATCCGTTCCTACGATGGAATCGCATCCTCGTATTTGATTGACTGGCTGTTTACATAGATGACAGAAAATAATCTCTTCCACTTCATTACGGACTTAATTTTTTGGCGCACCCGGCTAAAATAAGATTAAATCGTATTTTAGCCAGGGAGATTTATTTATGCCCTATATCAAACGAGATTTGGAAAGGGATTTTGTCCTTATCCCCAAAATACACCGCCATACTCATTATCAGGCCCCATCAGGTTGGAAAGACCACCCTTCTGCGTCGGTTAATGGCCCAAGATCGGGAATATGTGACGCTGGACGATTGGGAGAAATGTGCCATTGCCCAAAATGACCCCGCCCTTTTTCTGCAGATCCACCACCTCCTCATCATGATTGATGAGGTGCTGCATCCATTGGAAATCAAGCGTTCTGTCAATCCGGGAAGTGAGTTGATCCACACTTTTGGGGTACTGAACAAAGGGAGCGTCTCTCGGGGAACAGGAGCCATTCTTTGTATGCGGCCTACACTCTCTGCCATTAACCGAGAGAACTATGTTATACCAATTTGGATGATTTGATTCTGGGGATAATTTGTCAATCACATTTTTGCAAATCGTAGTAAACGAGAAGGCAGATTTGGAGATTTTGTTGTTTGATTCAAAACTCGCTTTAAAAAGTTTGCGCTAGTCGAGAAAACTCGCTTGAATAAATTTGATAAGTTGAGTATACTATAAATATCATATATCTCAACACTTGGAGGGAACCCCATGCTGAAGCGTAAAATCGAACAAAGCCTGCTGAACTGGAAAAATACCCCCAATCATAAACCACTGATTATCAAGGGGTGCAGGCAGTGTGGAAAGACCTTTTCCGTGCTGAATTTTGCCAAGGCAAACTATAAAAATGTTGTTTACCTGAACTTTTTTGAAAACCCGGATTACGCTGCTGTCTTTTCCGGTTCACTGGAGGTAGACCATATCGTTTTACTACTTTCCGCCTTACTGGGTAAAGACGCTGTTTTTGAGACTGGGAATACAGTTCTGATCCTTGACGAGATCCAAGATTGTCCTGACGCCCGAACAGCCTTGAAATTCTTCCGTATGGATGGCCGCTATGATGTGATCGGAACAGGGTCCTTGTTGGGCGTAAAAGGGTACGGAAAAGACCCCAAATCTGTTCCTGTCGGCTCCGAAACGGTTTTGGATATGTATCCCTTGGATTTCGAGGAGTTTTTATGGGCAAATGATATTTCCGATGCTGTCGTTGCTATGCTGGAAAAGTGCCTTGTTGAAGAGCAGCCCGTCCCTGAGGCGCTTCATCATCGAATGAAGCAGCTTTTGCTGCAATACACTGTGGTCGGAGGCATGCCGGATGTAGTTCAGACCTTCGTCAACACCAAGCGGATGGATGAAGTGTTGCGGCTCCAGCGGGATATTGTCCGGGCATATGAGGACGATATGGTAAAATATGCGGAAAAAAGCGATAAGGCTTATATCAAGGAGTGCTTCCAGTCGATTCCCCGCCAGCTTGCAAAGGAAAACAAAAAGTTCCAGTATTCTGTTGTAAGGAAAGGCTCAACTGCTGCTAAATATGCAGGCAGCCTTCAGTGGATCGAAGATGCAGGCATTATTTCTTGCTGTCACAATCTTTCCATCACAGAACTCCCGTTGGACGGAAACGCAATAGAGGATGTCTTTAAGGTGTATATGCGGGATATGGGACTCTTTGTCAGTATGCTGGAAGATGGAACGCAGTACGATATTTTGCAAGGTAATCTTTATGGCTATAAAGGCGCCATCTTTGAGAATCTGATCGCGGATATTTTTACGAAGATGGGCCGCAAACTTTATTATTACCACAAGGATTCCGGTCTGGAAGTGGACTTTGTGATCCGCTATCAAGGCCAATGTACACTGGTAGAGGTAAAAGCAAGGACAGGAAATACAAAAAGCACCCGAACGATCTTAAATCACCCGGAAAAGTACCATGTTTTTAACGCCATCAAGTTGGGAGATTATAATATTGGCCGAACCGGTCAACTTTTGACTCTTCCCATGTATATGGCGTTTCTTCTGAAGGGCTATTAAAGTTGCCCCGATTTTTGTACCGACAAGATCTTGTCCGTCCTTGTATTTGAAGGACTGGCTGCTATTATAGTATCAGAAAAATAAATACGATTGATACCCTGATACATGGGGGAAGGTTCTCTTATTTGTTTCCCTTCGTCTTGATGGTATATCTCCCCATTTCCTGGCGGTGGGGGCAGGTGTGTTATCTGCGCTGCCCCTGCACTTTGCAATGTCCTCTGGACGATGATCAAGGGTACAGTGGCATCTCATTTTTCTCATTGTTCTATCATGACAGTGACAGTATTATATAAAACCCTTTGATGGAAAAAACAACATGATTAATTTTTGCCGTTCCCCGTTTAAAAATATTTGTTTTTATAAAGTTTCGTACATATAAGTCGGGAACTCTTAATTTGCTCTAAATATAGAGAGAGAGATTAAAAAACCATGGAATTAAATTCCTGTATTTAATTGACCAATTGCTTGCCTAAGTAGCCAAAATAGTCTGGCTATCCTTTCATTACTCACAGCATCGCTCATGACAACTGGATCTATGGGCGATACCATTTCTTTGATAGTCCCCTTGTGGCAGGATTTGGCTAAACTAAAATGACATTTTGGTTTAGCCAAATCCTGCTATTGGCAATCGGCGCAAGTAAAGAAGACAGGAAAGTCTATGAATGCAAACACTCATATTAGTCAATCATATTTTAGCAAATCGTATTTGACTAAATTCAAGGCATATGCTATACTATGGTATCAAGCTAAGCGGAGGTGCAGCCATGTTCATCGGGAGAGAACGCGAATTGAAGACACTGGAGCAGCTGTACAAATCCAACAAATTTGAGTTTGTCGTTCTGTATGGCCGTCGCCGTGTGGGAAAAACCGCCCTGCTGACCAAATTTATCGAAAACAAAGAGGCTATCTACTTTATGGGTGTAGAAAGTAACGCCCAACAAAACCTCGATAATTTTAGTCGGATCATTCTGGAATATGCAAGCGGCATCACGGGTGAAACCTCTTTTGCCTCCTTTCAGGCAGCTCTGGAATATGTTTTCAAACTGGCTGAAAAAGAGCGAGTTGTTCTCGTGATTGATGAATACCCCTATGTTGCCCGTTCTTCCAAAAGCCTTGCCTCTACACTTCAGCTTTTGATTGACCAACACAAGGATCGTTCAAAGTTGATGCTGATTCTCTGTGGCTCTTCCATGTCCTATATGGAGGATCACGTTCTGGCCTATAAAGCACCCCTTTATGGCAGGCGCACAGCTCAGATAAAGCTGCTTCCCTTCGATTTTGAGGAAACCTGCCGCTATCTCAAACACTTTGCACCAGAGGACGAGGCATTAGCATATGGGATTGTGGGGGGAACTCCGCAATATCTTCTCCAGATCAACGACTGCCTAAGCATTGAAGAAAACATCAAAAACACCTTTCTAAACCCGATGTCCTTTCTTTATGAAGAACCCATAAATCTTTTGAAACAGGAAGTGCGAGAGCCAGCGATTTACACAGCGATTATTACTGCAATTGCCACAGGGGCTTCCCGTATGTCCGAGATTTCAAGCAAGGTAGGAGAGGATACCAATGTCTGTGCGACTTATCTCAAAAATCTGATTGCTCTTGGTATAGTGCAGAAAGAAACACCCTATGGCGAAAAATCCTCCCGTAAATCCTTGTATTCTATCGAGGATAATATGTTCCGCTTTTGGTACCGTTTTGTGCCGGAAAACAATTCTTTGATCTCCCGCGGGGCCACTGACCTTGTGTACAGACGTATTGAACCCCAACTTTCTGACCATATGGGAAAGGTTTTCGAGGAAATTTGCAAGCAATATCTTTGGAAGCTGTTGTTGGAAGGCAAATCGCCAGTGGCGTTTACCTCCCTTGGCCGCTGGTGGGGTACTGATCCCATCCAGAAAAGTCAGACAGAGATCGACGTCTTGGGAGTACAAGACAAGAATACTGCTCTCTTTGCAGAATGTAAGTGGACAAACGAGAAAATAGACTTGGGGGTTTTGGAAACTCTGATTTATAGGAGTAAGCTGTTTCCATACACTCATGTACAGTATTATCTGTTTTCTAGGGCCGGTTTTACCAAAGGCTGTATGGAAAAAGCAGGCAAGCTTGGAAATGTTGCTCTGGTTCGATATGAAGATATGTTGTGATATTTTGATATTTGACCCAAAAACTCGTTTGAAAAAGTTTAATGTTACTGTAGATACTCGCTTGAATAAATTGGAAGAGGTGAATGTCCACTATTAAAGCCAATACACATCGGGCAGAGGCGAAAGCAGGGACTGGAAATACAAAAACCCGTGTGTCTTCATTAGAGGGATTACTGTCAGTTCCATCGCTCTATCGTTTTCATTCTTTTTTGTCTGAAGATGGACGCCCTCGAAATCGCAGCTATATCTCTCTCATCAAATCGTTTCCGGAACTCCATCAGTGTGAATACTCTACTGGAATCTAAAGTTTTTAATGTCAGACACGAAAAACTTCTTGTTTATAACAATATTTTTGGGCACAATATGATTCTGGAGGTGATGGCTTTGGTTCTTAGACCGAATTACATTAACACAATCACCCCCTTCATCGACCAGCCAATCGTAAAAATTCTTGCCGGTATTCGCCGAAGCGGGAAATCCACAATCTTTGAAATGTTGAAGCTGGAACTGCAAAAACGAGGCGTTTCAGAAAGCAACATCATCCAGAGAAAATATACAGAAATGGACATTCCGCAGAACATTACTGCTCAGCAGATGTATTCTGATCTTAAAAGTGCGATTGCTGAAAAGGGCCGCTGTTATCTGCTCTTAGACGAATTGCAGGAAGTGAATGGGTGGGAAAAGGCAGTAAACAGCCTATTGGAAGGCGCCGATGTTGATATTTATGTGGCGGGTTCCAATTCGAAATTGATGGTCAGCGAGATATCGACCTATTTGGCAGGACGGTATGTGTCTATTCCTGTTTACACCCTTTCCTTCCAGGAATATTTGGATTTCAAGGCAGGAAGTGAGAAATCACAAAAAGAGCTTTTGGAGGAGTATATCCGTTACGGGGGATTTCCTCTAGTGGCGCTTGGAAACTACGAAGAACACTCCGCTTATCAAATCGTCAATGGAATTTATCACACCGTCATTTCCAGGGATATTGTAAAGCGCCATCGTATCACAAAACAGGATCTGTTTGATCGTGTGGTGAAATATATCATTGAAAATATGGGGAAGACTTTTTCGGCGAACTCTATCTCGAAGTTCCTGAAAAATGAATTTCGCACAGTATCGGTAGAATCTATCTATAATTATTTACGCTGGTTGGAGCAAGCGTTTATTATCTATCCTTGCCAACGATATGATCTTCAGGGAAAAAGCATTCTGAAAACACAGGAAAAGTATTATCTGGCTGATGTTTCTTTGAAATACTGTCTGTTGGGGTATAATCACAAGATGCTGGATGCAGCGATGGAGAACATCGTTTTTCTGGAACTGAAACGACGGGGCTACGATGTATATATCGGGAAAAGCGACACTAAGGAGATCGACTTTATTGCAGTCCGTCGGAATGAAAGGATTTATATTCAAGTTTGTGTACAGCTCCCGGAAAACTCCGATCGTGAGGTTGGAAACCTGATGGAGATACGGGATCATTATCCCAAGTATGTGGTAACAATGAACAGCATGGATGTGGGGATAGAAAACGGCATCAAAATTGTGCATTTGGCAGATTTTTTGTTAGCAGAATATTGGTAATAAAAAGTCGTATTCGCCAAACTACAATGGAATAAATCCATCCGGGCAGAGGGATGCAGACTGGAGTATCAAGACTGAAACCGGCCTCCGAAACCGTCCCGGAAGGGGTATGAGCTTTATTTGTCCCCCTTCGTCTTGTTGGTATATCTCCCCACCATCTGACGGTGGGGGTATCCGCACTGCCTGCCACATGAAACCCGCAAAAAATGGGGGCATCGTATCCACGAAAGCCACCAAAAACCGAGCATCCCTTTTTAATAGTCAGAATTTCATCCCTAACCAATCCCATTTGCGGAAAGCACCACCTGAAATACCCAGCGCCAAAGACCGCAAAACAGTATTCTACACCCTGACGGTTAGGGACAGAAAGGCCCAGAAATGGCTATTTGAAGCCT
>CAJUFK010000096.1 GCA_910585535.1 uncultured Angelakisella sp.
TCAGCTCGAAGCCGTACAATTCGGTGTTCTCCTTGATATGGTCGGGATTGCTGGAGCCGGGGATGACCACCACGCCCTTTTGCAGATTCCAGCGAAGAATTACCTGGGCGGAGGTTTTCCCGTGGGCCGCTGCAATCCCGGAAATCACCGGGTCGCCTAACAGTTCCGCCGTATGGCCCCGGCCCCCCAGGGGATACCAGCCCTGGACCACAATGCCCTTCTCCTGGATGAAGGGGATCACATCGTTTTCCTGGTAATAGGGGTGGATCTCGTTCTGTACCAGAGCCGGTGTGATGCTCACCTGGGGGAGAAAGCCGGTCAGCTCCGCCACATACCAGTTGGATAAACCGATGGAGCGGATTTTTCCCGCTTCCACGAATTTTTCCATAGCCTTGTACGCCTTTACATCGTTCCGGTCGGGGTGGTGGAGGAGCATCATGTCCACATAACCCAGGTCCAGCCGGTCCAGACACGCCTGGCCGGTAAAGCCGCTGGCCCCACTGGTGACGAAAGGGATGATTGTTTTTCTAGCCAAGTCATACTCCTCAAGGAAGGAGTATACAGCCATAGGCAAGTCATAATACCAAATGGGGTAGCCCAGAAAAATGCGGAAACGGGCAGAGGAGATCCTGGAAATGGTGGACAAGACTGCGGAAGAGTTTAAGGCTCTGGGGGAGATCGCAGGGGGGGACATCCATATCGGCTGTGCGGAATCAGAGGGGATCCGGCATCTGGCCCGGCGGATCAAGGGGCTTCAGGAACAGCATCCGGGGATACGGGTCCATCTGTACAGCGGGGACACCAACGACCTGGCCGGGCGGCTGGAACAGGGGCTGCTGGATTTTGCAGTCATCGCCCAGGAGGTGGAGCTTGGGAAATACAATTACCTGGAACTTCCCTGGGCCGACACCTGGGGTGTTGTGATGCGGAAGGACGATCCACTCTCGGAAAAAAAGAGTATTGGCACAGGGGATCTGCTGGGCCGTCCTCTCATCGTTTCCCGCCAGGGGCTGCGGGGGGATCTCCCCCGTTTATTGGGGGAAAAGGCCGACCGGCTGAATGTGACCGCCACCATCAACCTGACCTATAACGGGACGCTCCTTGTCCGGGAGGGAATGGGGTATCTGCTGACCTTTGACAAGCTGGCGGATACCGGCGAGAGAAGCGAACTGTGCTTCCGTCCCCTGGCCCCCAGGCTGGAAACCAAGCTGTATTTTATCTGGAAAAAGTATGCGGTGTTTTCCCCGGTGGCAGAGGTGCTGCTGAGCGAGATGAGGGATCACTACTCCACTTTAGAGTAAGAACGAATAAAATGGAGCAAAGCTGCTGTTATGGATTGAAATTCACAAAGCAAAAAGGGGCCTGCCATATGGCAAGCCCCTGTAGTGTTTTATGTGGTTTTTCCTGCTCGAACAGCTTCTTCAAGCCTGTAGATCATCGGCGTGGTCAGTACGGAAAAGTTGGCGTACTTGTTTGTCAGCGCCAGGAACCGGTCTGCCCTGGTCGTGTCCGACTTGAAAGCATCCAACTCCGCCTGGGCTTTGGCGATAGATTCCGCCTCGTTGGCGACCACAAAGGCGCTGACGGTTCTGATGGCAGCCAGCATCAGCGCCCTAAGCGCCTTGGTGCTGATGCAGTGGCCGAAACAATTTTGACGGCAATGGCGAAATGTCAGCACATAAGTGGAGCAGTCGTATGATCCTGCCATGGCAAAATCTCTGGAAGTTACAAAGGGGGTTGGGTTTTGCCGGTCACAGACCCTTCTTTTCACATAAACTGTCATGGGAGAGAAAAAATCCCGGGTCTGTGATTAACGGCTTGCTCTCCCGGTCAAAATAGGGGTGTCCCCCTCCCGGAACGGAGCGGAGGGGAAAATTTTTCCAGGGAGTGTGAAGAATGACGGTCAAACGGGGAGAGATCTACTATGCGGACCTTAGCCCGGTGGTTGGGTCGGAACAGGGCGGCGTGAGGCCGGTCCTTATTATCCAAAATGACGTGGGGAACCGCTTTAGCCCCACTGTCATTGCTGCCGCAATCACCAGCCAGAAGGACAAAACACGGCTGCCTACCCATATTCAGCTTAACTCCCGGGACTGCGGCCTGGCCCGGGATTCGGTGGTCCTGCTGGAGCAGGTACGCACCATTGACAAGCGCCGCCTCAAGGAACGGATGGGCAAGGTGGAAGATCCCTATATGGATCAGGTGGACCATGCCCTTTCCATCAGCTTTGGTTTGGAGCCCACAAAGCATACCGGGGTTACATAAGCCTCCGGTGAATATGCCAAAAACGAAGCCTCTGTCCTTTCCTGACAGAGGCTCCGCTTTTTTATCCCTGGTGCATACTCAAAAAGGTTTCGGTGGTGGAACGGAACAGTTCCTCGGTGAAGTTCAGCCGCATCAGGGAGGTCTTTTGTGCGGCAAAGTAGGCGGTTCCCTTATCGGTGGTCAGCTTGAACAGAGCCTCCAGGCCGTGGTCCTCAATCTGGAACAGGTACCCAAACTCGCACTTAGTCCCAGCCAGGTCCTCATAGTCCTGGCCCTGAGCCAGCATCCCAATGGCCGTGTCCGCCAGGTTCGCTGTCAGCTGCCGGTCCCCGATCATGTTTTTCTCAGCAGGCTCCTTGTTTTTGTTCTTCCCCCCGAACAGGTTTCCCATCAGTCCCACGGTTCTGTCTCCTTTTCCGGTTTTTGTTCCACTGTTTTCGCTTTGTTTTTCATTATATCTTTTTCCCAAGAGGCTGTCAATCCAGGATGGGAGAAAAAAGTGGCCGCCCCCCTTGCCAAAACGGAAAAATCTTGTCATAATAGTAGCGGTACTTTATTAAACTGCAAACAGGGGTCCCCCGGCCCCCTTTGCCAACTGTCTGCCGGGGATTTTGAAAGGAGGCATCAGCGCCAATGGAGAACACCTGTGCCATTCTGCTGGCGGCAGGAACGCCGCAACAGACGGGTGGGGCTTCCGCCCTTTCCCAGGTTCTTTTCCGTCCCCTTATCCGCTGGGCATTTGACAACTGTCAGGGCGCGGGGATCAAGAGAATCTGCATTTTCGCGGGTGCGGACCAAGAGGAGATCAGCCAAGGGCTTCCGGAAGGGCTTTCTGCCGCCAAAGAGGAGGACGGGGCGCTTTGCGCCAAAGCTTTTCTGGCAGGGCATCAGGATACCGATGTGCTGATCGTTCCCGGGGACGCCCCTTTTTTGTTCCCAGAGATCCTGGAAAACGCCTTGCGCTTCCACCGGAAACAGGAAAACGCCGCAACCATGATCGCCTGGGCCGCCTGCTGGACCAGGGGGGAGGCCCTTCTGGCCGCGCTGGAAAAGCTGCCAAATGGATTTTCCGCCGACAGCGTTTGGCAAACCATCCGGGAGACCGGGGGCAGGACTGGGGACTATGCAGACCTGGATTCCTTCGCCGGGATGCGGGCCGGCACCCTTCGCCAGCTGGCGGAGGTGAACCGTGCCGCCCGGGACATGGTATTGGACCGCCTCTATGAAGCAGGGGTGGATATTCCCCTTGCCGACGGGGTGATGATCGATCCCCGGGCAAAAATCGCAGCCGGGGCCCAGATCCTTCCCGGCACCATCATCAAGGGGGAGACTGCCATAGGTGCGGGCTCGGTCATCGGGCCAAACTCCTGGCTGGAGGACGCCGTTTTGGGAGCGGACTGTATCATCAACGCCACCTATGTCCTGGGAGCGGTCCTGGAGGACGATGTCCAGATCGGGCCCTTCTGCCGGGTCCGTCCAGGGAGCCATATCTCCGCCGGGGTTCGCATTGGCAACTTTGTAGAGGTCAAAAACGCCAGCGTGGGTCCGGGGACCAAATCCGCCCATCTTACCTACATCGGCGACGCCGACGTGGGCGCCCGGGTAAACTTCGGCTGCGGGGTCTGCATCGCCAACTATGATGGCGTCCGCAAGCATCGCACCATCATCGGGGACGACTGCTTCATCGGCTGCAACACCAACCTGGTGGCTCCGGTAACCCTTGGGGACGGCGCCTACACCGCCGCCGGGACCACCGTCACCCAGGACGTTCCCCCAGACGCCCTCTGCATTGGCCGGAGCCGTCAGACGAACCTGCCGGACCGGGCCAAGGAACACCAAAAGCACCCCAGGAAGTGACCAGGAACGAGAGGCTGTGTAGATCACCGCAGAGAGGAAGGAAAGAAAGATGAACATTCACGGCAAGGACATTAAAATTTTTACAGGCAACTCCAACCCCAAGGTGGCCAAAGAGATCGCCGAGGCCCTGGGGCTGCCCCTGGGGAAAAGCACCGTCACCAGCTTTGCAGACGGGGAGATCTCCGTATCCATTGAGGAGACGGTGCGGGGTTCTGACGTCTTTGTGGTCCAGTCCACCTGCGGCCCGGTAAACAACCACCTGATGGAACTGCTCATTATGATCGACGCCTTTAAGCGGGCCTCTGCCGGACGGGTAACCGCCGTTATCCCCTACTACGGCTACGCCCGTCAGGACCGCAAGGCCAAGGCCAGGGATCCCATCTCCGCCAAGCTGTGCGCCGACCTTATCAGCGCGGCCGGGGCGGACCGGGTCCTCACCATGGACCTCCATGCCGCCCAGATCCAGGGCTTCTTCAACATCCCGGTGGACCATCTTCTGGGCGTGCCCATCCTTGCCCCCTACTTCATCGAGAAGGCCAAGACCATGGATCCCGGGGAACTGGTGGTGGTTTCCCCCGACCTGGGAAGCGTGACCCGGGCCCGGAAATTCGCCGAGCGGCTGGGGGCCCCCCTGGCCATTGTGGACAAGCGCCGCCCCCGGGCCAACGTCTGCGAAGTGATGAACATCATTGGGGAGGTAAAGGGAAAGAGAGCCTTCCTGGTGGACGATATGGTGGATACCGCCGGCAGCATCGTAAACGCCGCTGCCGCCCTAACCGAATTTGGAGCCACCGAGGTCTATGCCTGCGCCACCCACGGGGTCCTTTCCGACCCGGCCCTGGAGCGGATCAAAAACAGCTGCATCCAGGAGATGGTCCTTTTGGACACCATCCCGGAGAAGACCGGCGCCAAGGAGGCCCGGATCACCATGCTCCCTGTGGCCACTGTCTTTGCCGAGGCCATCGCCCGTATCTACGCCGACAAGCCGGTATCCCCCCTCTTTACATAAGCAAAAGGGACGCTTCCCAGGGATTTGGAAGCGTCCCTTTTCTTATTTTTTGTCCCGGTCAAAAGCTTCCCGAAGCTTCTCGAAAAAGCTTTGGCGTTTGTTGTAGTTCTTGTCGCTAAGGCTCTGCTCAAACTCCCGCAGCTTCTCCTTTTGGCTGCGGGTGAGGCCCCGGGGGACCTCGATGCTCACCCGAACGTACTGGTCCCCCCGGTTGCGTCCGGTGCTGGGATTGACCACGCCCTTGTCCCGCAGGCGGAACACGGTGCCGTTCTGGGTGCCCTCGGGGACGGTATACTTTACCTTGCCGTCTACAGTGGGAACGATGATCTCATCCCCCAGCACCGCCTGGGTGTAGGTCAGGGGGATGTCGCACCAGATGTTCTGGCCGTCCCGCTCGAAGATAGGATCGGGGCGCACCGTCACCGTAACCTGAAGATCCCCGGCGGGGCCGCCGTTGGCGCCGTGGTCCCCCTCCCCCCGGACAATAAAGGTCTGGCCGTCGTCGATGCCGGCGGGGACATTGACGGTATATTTCCGGGTGACGCGGACCCGGCCCTTGCCGCCGCACTTCTGGCAGGGGTTCTTCAGAATCTTGCCGCTGCCGCCGCACCGGGAACAGGGCTGGCGAACCTGCATCATCCCCAGGATGCTCTGCTTGCGGACGGTGACATAACCGGTGCCGCCGCAGTCGGGACAGGTCTCGGGATGGCTGCCCTCTGCGGCGCCGGTGCCGGAGCAGGCGGCGCAGCTTTCCAGCCGCTGGTAGGTCACTTCCTTCTGGCAGCCCTTTACCGCCTCCATAAAGGAAAGGGGCAGGGTATAGCCCTGGCTGCTGCCACGGGTGGGGCCGCCCGGGTTGCGGGTGCGGGTGGAACCGCCGAAGCCCGCCGCCCCGAAGATGTCCCCCAGGTCCCCGAAAATATCCCCGATGTCCCCGAAGCCGCCAAAACCGCCGGCCCCGTAGCCCCCGGGTCCTGCACCGTAGTTGGGGTCCACCCCGGCGTGGCCGAACTGGTCGTACCGGGCCCGCTTCTCCTTGTCGGAGAGGACCTCGTAGGCCTCGTTAATCTCCTTAAAATGGGCCTCGGCTTCCTTGTCGTCGGGGTGCAGGTCTGGATGATACTGTTTGGCCAGCTTACGGTAGGCCTTTTTCAGCTCATCGTCACCGACCCCCCGCTGGACCCCCAGCACCTCGTAATAATCTCGCTTCTGTTCCGGCAAATCCCATCACCTCTATCTATCAGTGCTAAATTCTAAGTAAAAAACCACAGCCCAAGTCTCCAGGCAGAACCCAGGAAAACGACTGCGTAACAAAGGGTCTAAAGTTTAGGGCCGCCCTTTTCAAAGGGCGGTGGATTCCAAAGGCAACGCCTTTGGTCGCCTGCCGCAGCAGGCGGAATACTTTATCCGGAGGGAGCATTTCTGCGCCCAGCCCTGACGGGTCGCTACGCGCCCCTTCGGGCACGTCTGCTTCGCAGAAGGCGCGTCTCGGAGCGCAGCCGCCGTAGGCGGCTCTTAGCGCGGAGAGGCTTCGCTTCCTTTCTTTTTGCGATAGAAAAAGAAAGGAAGAGGCTGCCGCCCTGCAATCGACTATCTCGCAAATACACCCCAGCAGGGTGTTTTGCGCGGACGGCCCCCAAAAGGGCTCCCCCGGCGCGCCAACAGGATAGGAGGCCAAACCGCCCCCTATCCTGCCGGTCCTGCAATTCGGTTTACTGGTTGTCGTCAACGTCCCGGTAGTCGGCATCCACCACGGTGTCTCCGCCGGGAGCAGCGCCGGGGGCCTCGGGACCGGCGCCCTGCTGGGCCGCCGCCTGAGCCGCCTGGTAGACCTTGGCGGAAGCATCATAGAGGGCCTTCTGGGCCTCCTCTGTTTTTGCCTTGATGGCGGCGATGTCCTCCCCCTTGAGGGCCTCTTTCAGGGCAGCCAGCTTGGACTCCAGATCCGCCTTTTCATTGGCAGGGAACTTGTCGCCCATCTCCCCCAGGGTCTTCTCCGCCTGGTAGACCAGCTGGTCGCCGTTGTTCCGGGCGTCGATGGCCTCCCGGCGCTCCTTGTCGGCGCTGGCGAACTGCTCCGCCTCACGGACGGCCTTCTCCACGTCGTCCTTGCTCATGTTGGTGGAGGAGGTGATGGTGATGGACTGCTCCTTGCCGGTGCCCAAATCCTTTGCGGAGACGTGGACAATGCCGTTGGCGTCGATGTCGAAGGTCACCTCGATCTGAGGCACGCCCCGGGGGGCGGCAGGGATACCGGAAAGGGTGAAGTTCCCCAAAAGCTTGTTGTCGGCGGCCATCTCCCGCTCGCCCTGGAGGACCTTGATCTCCACCGAGGTCTGTCCGTCGGCGGCGGTGGAGTAGACCTTGCTCTTCTTGGCAGGGATAATGGTGTTGCGCTCGATGACCCGGTCGGTGAGGTTGCCCAGGGTCTCCACCCCCAGGGACAGGGGGGTGACGTCCAGAAGCAGCAGGCCCTTGGTCTCTCCGGCCAGAACGCTGCCCTGGATGGACGCGCCCAGCGCCACGCATTCGTCGGGATTGATGCTCTTGGAGGGCTCCTTGCCCATAAAGTTCTTTACCGCTTCCTGAACGGCAGGGATCCGGGTAGAGCCGCCCACCAGCAGCACCTTCTGGATGTCCGAGGGGGAAAGGCCCGCATCGGAGAGCGCCTGGCGCACAGGGCCCATGGTGGCCTCAACCAGGTCGGCGGTGAGTTCGTTAAACTTGGCCCGGGTGATGGTCATATCCAGGTGCTTGGGGCCGGTGGCGTCGGCGGTGATGTAAGGCAGGTTCACCTGGGTGGTGGTCATGCCGGAAAGCTCGATCTTGGCCTTTTCGGCGGCCTCGATGAGACGCTGATGGGCCATCTTGTCCTGGCGCAGGTCGATGCTGTTCTGCTTCTGGAATTCGTCGGCCAGATACCGGACCAGCCGCTCGTCAAAGTCGTCGCCGCCCAGGCGGTTGTTGCCGGCGGTGGCCTTTACCTCCTGCACGCCGTCCCCCATCTCGATGATGGAGACGTCGAA
Source organism: uncultured Angelakisella sp. (assembly GCA_910585535.1). Taxonomy (GTDB): domain Bacteria; phylum Bacillota; class Clostridia; order Oscillospirales; family Ruminococcaceae; genus Angelakisella. Next base: position 8,158 of record CAJUFK010000096.1, read on the forward strand.
GGTGCCGCCGCCCAGGTCGTAGACCATGATAAGCTGATCGGCCTCCTTGCCCAGGCCGTAGGCCAGGGCTGCGGCGGTGGGCTCGTTGATGATCCGCTTCACTTCCAGGCCGGCGATGCGTCCGGCATCCTTGGTGGCCTGGCGCTGGGCGTCGGTGAAGTAGGCGGGAACGGTGATGACCGCCTCGGTGACAGGCTCGCCCAGGTACGCTTCGGCGTCCCCCTTCATCTTCTGGAGGATCATGGCGGAGATCTCCTGGGGGGTGTAGCTCTTGCCCTCAATGGTGACCTTGTGGTCGGTGCCCATCTGGCGCTTGATGGAGCTGATGGTCCGCTCCGGGTTGGTGACAGCCTGGCGCTTGGCGACCTTGCCCACCAGACGCTCCCCGCCGTCCTTAAAGGCGACGACGGAGGGGGTGGTGCGGTCCCCTTCGGGGTTGGGGATGACGACAGCCTCGCCGCCCTCCATTACCGCTACGCAGCTGTTGGTGGTGCCTAAGTCAATACCGATGATCTTGCTCATATTGATTACCTCCATACATTCTGTTTGTGGTTATTCTATGTTATGTTTCCTTGCCTTGCTTTGTTTAGTTTGCCGCCTGGACCATGGCGTACCGCAAAATCTTGCCGCCGATGCGGTAGCCCTTCTGGAGGACCTGGGCCACGGTGTTCTTGCCAAGGCTGTCGTCCTCCACGTGCATCACCGCGTTGTGCAGGTTGGGGTCAAAGGGGACGCCGGCTTCGGCGATCTCCTCCACCCCCTGGCCCGCCAGGACATCCCACAGGCCCTTGTAGATGAGTTCCACGCCCTTCTTGTACTCCTCGTCGGTACAGGGGCTTTCCAAGGCCCTCTGGAGGTTATCCAGCACCGGCAGCAGACCCCGCAGGGTGTCGGCCACGGCGTCGCCGTAGATGCTTTCCTTTTCCTTGGCGGTTCGGTTGCGGAAGTTTCCGAACTCCGCCATAAGGCGAAGGTTCCGGTCCTCCAGTTCCGCCTTCTCCGCCCGAAGCTGCTCCAGTTCGTCAGGGGGCTGGGGAGCCTCCGGGGGCGCTTCCGCCGCCTCCGGCGGGGTGGAGGTCTCCTCCGGGGAAATCTCCGGTTCCATTCTGTCGTCCATCTTGTCGCTTATCCTCCGTTCTTCGCGGGTGCGCCCGCGTCACTTCTGCTCCTCCAGGGTGGCCTCCAAAAGCCGCCCCAGGGTTTGGGAAAAATACTCCAGGTGGGGAATCACCCGGGCGTAATCCATCCGGATGGGCCCGATGAGCCCCATGGCCCCGGTGTTGTCCTGTCCGATGCGGTAGCGGCTGATGACCACTGAAGAATCGGCAAAGCCGCTGTTGGGGTTTTCCTTTCCCACAAAGACCCGGATGCCTTCCTCCTCCCGGTCGATGAGTTCCAGCACCGCCTCCCGGGAATTGATGACCCGGAACAGCTGGTTTGCCACCCGGCGCAGGTCCTCGTATTCCAAGAGGTTGCTGGTCCCGCTGCGGTAGATCCGCCCGTCGCTGCACTCCCGGCACAGTTCATAGATGGCAGAGAGGATGGGGGAAAAGATGTCCACATATTCCTTCCCCAGGGTGAACGCCACCGAACCGAGGTAGGCAGTGGTGATCTCGTTGATGCTCCGCCCCGCCAGGTTCCCGTTGGCAAAATTCTGGAGGAACTCCAGAATTTTGGGGGTCAGCAGGAAGTCCACCCGGCAGACCTTGTTTTTCACCATCCCGTTGGAGGTGATGAGGAGGATGACCACTGTGCGGTCGGTGGCCTGGATCAGTTCGATCTTCCGGACCCTGGCGCTCTCCCTTGTCAGGGCGGTGGAGATAACGGCGCAGCCGGTGTACTCCGCCAGGGCCTTGGCGGCATCCTCCAAAAGCCGGTCCGGGTCGGGATCCCGGAGATTGAAGAGGGCTTCGATCTCCTGTTTCTCCCCGTCGGTAAGGGGCCTTGCCCGCATCAGCTCATCCAGGTAGAGGCGGTACCCCAGGTGGGAAGGAACCCTCCCGGCTGAGGTGTGGGGCTGTTCCAAAAGGCCCTGCTCAAACAGCACCGCCATTTCGTTGCGGACGGTGGCGGGGGAAACCTTTCCCTCCAGAATGCCCGCCACCAGTTTGGATCCCACCGGCTCCCCGGTGGCGATGTAGGTCTCTACGATGGCGGAGAGAATCCTCAGCTTTCTGGCGTCCAGTTCCACCGCGATCCTCCCCTTTCCCCTTCTGCGGCTTTCTTAGCACTCATTTATCTGGAGTGCTAACGATTATTATTGTACCCGATTTTTCCTGGAAGTCAAGGCCTTTCACAAATAATTTACAAATTCCTGACGCTCCATCCCTTTGAGTGCTAACTCCGCCCGGGGGTCCGGTAACGATCCTGTGGTAAAACCGGCAGGACAGCGGCCGAGGCGCTGCTGGCCTCAAACCGCTGTCCTGCTGGTCAATCGTCAAAATGTCCTTGGAACACGGTTCCAGTTAAATCAACAATGCCGCTAAGGGGAATCTCCTTCCCACCGCCAAAGACAAGGGTGTTTTCGATCTCCTTGTACTTCTTTATCGATCCCGTATAGGAGACGTATTCTCCCCCGTCCTTCTTCCGGTCCGGCTGAAAATAGGTCACCGTCACCTCCGGTTCTTCCCCTTGTTCCAAAGCCGCCAGGATAATCTGCTGCTTTTGGTCCAGCACCGCCTTTTCCTCTTCACTTAATTCCATCTGCTGTCCAACCGCCCGGCCGGTCTCCCGGATGGCCTCACCGTATCCCACCAGCGCCGCAAAGGGGGAGAACTGCGCCGCCCGCTCCGCCATGGTCATCCTTTGGCGGGTGGGGGAAACATGGTGGGGCAGGTAGAGAATATCATCGTACTTTCCGCTCATGCCCTGTGACCCCCTATTGTCCCGTTTCGCTGCACCGCTGTAGCCCCATCCTCCAGGGAATGCACCTTCAGGATGGCGTTTTTTCCGTACCTGCCCTTGATTTGGAGGATGGCCTCCTGCATCCGCCGCTCCCGTTCCCGCTCCGCCGATTCCTTTGCCTGCTGCTGTTCCCGGGCGGAATCGTCGGTGAACAGGTCCATCTGCTCCACCTCGGGAGCCGCCGGAATTTCACTCTCCGGGATCACATTGCAGGCGGTGAGGTTCAGCCTACGGATGAGAAGGGTTTCGTCCACCACCCGGTCAAACAGCGCCAGCGCCGCCCGGGCCATCTCCTTGGCCGAGGAACTGTACCGCAAAAGATGCTCCGTCCCGTGGGCGTGCTTGGGCACAGACCGGCCATACCGGTCGACGGTAACCGGGCCCTTGTACTGCTTCTTTCGCTCCGGGTCCGTGAGATTCTCAATATCATACCCGACGGTCAAAACAACTTGGTTTGTCACCATCCCCTTGCCCACCAGGTCCAGAGCCAGGGCATCCGCCATTTCGTGGACCACCAGCCGGGCCTTCCCGGCAGGATACGGACTTTGCAGCACCTGTCCGGAACCGACGCTGTTGCTCTCCGGCCTGTAGGCCTTGACGGCGGCGATGGTGCAGGGCTCCCAGCCCCAAGCGTGGTCGATCAGCAGTTCCGCGTTCACCCCGAACAGCCGGTACAGGCCGTCCTCATCCTGGAGGGACCGCCGGGCCACATCCCCCATGGTAAACATCCCGTGGGCCTCCAGCTTTTTTGCATACCCCGGCCCCACCCGCCAAAAGTCGGTCAAAGGCCGGTGGGACCACAAATTTTTCCGGTAACTGATCTCGTCCAGCTGGGCGATGCGGACTCCGTCCTTGTCCGGCGGGATGCGTTTTGCCCAGATGTCCATAGCGATTTTGGCAAGATACAGATTCGTTCCAATCCCCGCCGTGGCGGTGATGCCGGTGGTCTCCAGCACATCCAGCATCATCGTCTTTACCAGGTCACGGGGGCGCATTTGGTAGGTGTTGAGGTAGGGGGTCACGTCGACTAGAACCTCATCGATGGAATAACTGATGATGTCCTCTGGGGCAATGTATTCCAGGTAGACCTTGTATACCCTGGTACTGTATTCCATGTACAGTGCCATTTGGGGCGGGGCAACGATGTAGTCCAGGGCCAGCTCCGGGTGATCGGCAAGTTCTGTGGCATAAGGGGATGTCCCGGTCAGCCTTCGTCCCGGTGCGTTCCGCTGCCTCTGCCAGTTGACCTCCTTCACCTTCTGTACCACCTCAAACAGCCGCGCCCTGCCGGGGATGCCATAGCTTTTCAGGGCCGGGGTCACCGCAAGGCAGATGGTCTTTTCGGTGCGGCTCTGATCGGCTACTACCAGGTTCGTAGTCAGGGGATCCAGGCCCCGCTGGATGCACTCCACAGAGCTGTAAAAGGATTTCAGATCGATGGCGGCATAGACTTTGTTCTTCACCCGGTCCCCCCCTTTTTGTTATTTTGCCCAAACATCAGCTGCCATTTTCGATTCTTTCCCAACCATTGCAAAGAACATTCGTTCCGAAATTATTATACCCCACCCCTGTAACGATGTCAAGAAAAAGGGTGCGGCCCGGGAGTGGTCCAATTGCGGATGTTTACCGCCGCAAGGGGGGGCCGCGTCCGAAGGGCCGCCTGGCGGCGGCCTTTAGAGGTCACGGACCTTGGGGCCTTTGGCCCCAAGGTCCTGTTACTGCTTTCGTCCGCGCAAAACACCCCACCGGGGTGTATTTGCGGGGAACTCGATTACAAGGCGGTAGCCTTCTACTTTCTTTTTCTATCGCAAAAAGAAAGTAGCAAAGAAA
>CAJUFK010000097.1 GCA_910585535.1 uncultured Angelakisella sp.
GGTAGTAACACCCCTTGCCAAGTTGCGTGGGGCGATTTTGCGCTTCGGACAAAACGCCGTCAGGACTCCAGGCAGGACCCACGATAACCACTGCGTGACGAAGGGTCTAAAGTTTAGGTCAAGCCTTTTCAAAGGCTGGGCGTAGCCCATGTTGGGCGCAGCCCACGTCCGGAGGACCCGAAGGGGCGTAGCCCCGTTAGGGCTGGCGTAGGTCACGGTCCCGAAGGGATCAAGGCTACCGCCTTAGTAAGACCTCCCCCGCAAATACACCCCGGTGGGGTGTTTTGCGCGGACGGCGCCAGTAACAGGACCTTGGGGCCAAAGGCCCCAAGGTCCGTGACATCTAAAGGCCGCCGCCAGGCGGCCCTTCGGACGCGGTGCCCCCTACGGCGGTGAATATCCGCAATTGGACCACTCCCCACTTCTCTTTTGGACTTGCATTTCTTAGGGGAGCCTGCTATAATAAGGATAAAGAGGTGGCGCTGCCGATAGACGGCTGGCCCCTATGTGTTACAAGAAGTAACCGCGACAGATTGGAGCCTGGGCGGTTACTTCTTTCTATAGGTCAAACATAGACCAATGACACCAATTATTACCAAACAAAAAGCAAAAAGCCCTTCGTATGTAACCATGGTACCACCCCCCTTCAAATCATCTCCGGGGGATATACTGGAAGTAATTTTCAGACCCCCGGGTTTGCGCGGGGGGCCAGCCGCCTACCGTTTTCTGGCAACGCCACTATGATAATACCACATTCGCCGGGTGCTGACAAGGCTCGGCCCTTTCTTTTGTGGGATGCGACAAAAACCGCCCCCCTGTCTTGGGGAAAAGACCGGCGGCGGGGGCTTCTTTTTATTCGTCTCATCCCAATACCGGCTTTAATAAGAGGCAGCCTGAGTTCCCAAGAGAACCTTCGTCTAATTTTTCCTCCGAAATGGCGCCGGTCTTGTGCTATTGGCTGAAAAATCAATTAGGGGATAAAAAGGGCTTGCCAACAGGGGGAAAAACGAATAAACTAGTAGGTGTCATCTTGTCCGGCCCAAAAGGCGGACAACAACGGGGGAGGGGGAGCGGTATGGGCCACTTGCTGAATATCCGGTGTCTTTGCCACTCTGCTTCCCGGCATAAGCTGTACCCTTTTACCGGTGGGACCGGTGCGAACTAGGGCCGTAGTGCAAACTGCACTGCGGCCTTTCTGCTTGCCATAACGAAAAGAAAGGATGAAAGTACCATGCCAAACCTGAAAGTCGCTGTGGTCATGGGGGCGGAAAGCGACCTCCCTGTGGTCCAAAAGGCCATCGAAAAGCTGGACGAGCTGGAGGTCCCCCGGGCCGTCCGGGTTCTCTCCGCCCACCGCACCCCGGAGGAAGCCTGCGCCTTTGCCGCCGGGGCCCGGGAGGAGGGGTTCGGCGTTCTCATCTGCGCCGCCGGAAAGGCCGCCCATCTGGCAGGGGTGATGGCGGGGCATACCACCCTGCCGGTGATCGGCATTCCGGTAAAGGGTTCCTTCCTGGATGGATTGGACGCCCTGCTGGCCACCGTCCAGATGCCTGCCGGCATCCCGGTTGCCACCGTGGCGGTGGATGGGGCTGCAAACGCCGCTATCCTGGCCGCCCAGATGCTGGCCCTCTCCGACCCGGAACTGGCGGACAGGCTCCAGGCTATGAGGGACAGGATGACCGCCGCCGTCCTGGAAAGCGACAAACGGGTGGCGGAGCAATTTGCACAATAACGGGAGGTTCGTCCATGACAACAGAGGAAAAGGTACAGTACCTTACCGCCCTGGGCCTTTCGGAGAAGGCGGCAAGGTGGTATTTGCAGTACGACACCGATGTTTGGGCGGTGGTCCCCGCCTTCCGGCTGTTAAAGCCCCTTAGCGACGACCTGGAGTTCTACCGGGGCCGGTACCGGGCGCTGCTGGAGCGGTGGCAGGCCGAGGGGGTCCTGGAGGACAAGGACCCGGAGGCCGCCGCCCTCCTAAAGGCCGGGGCCACCACGGAGCAGGTGGAGCGGTTCGCCTATGACAAGACCCTGGGGGCCTACGAGTCGCTCCTTTACCAGCTGGACGACCACACCGGGGCGGAGGTCAGCGATGCCTTTGACAAAGAGGACTTCTCCCAATGCGGCTACGGCCGGCTTTTGGAGATGGGCCCGGACAGGAAGCCCACCGGACGGTACCTCTTTGAGGTCCACGGGCTGCTGCCATTTTCCCAGGTCAATGATTCCTGCGAATAAATCAACAATCTGTATAAAATGAAAGGATGGTACAAAATGGAGATCAGAGAACAGCTTTACGAGGGCAAGGCCAAGAAGGTATTCGCCACCGAGGACCCGGAACTGGTCCTGGTGGACTACAAGGACGACGCCACCGCCGGCAACGGAGCCAAGAAGGGCACCATTCGCGGCAAGGGCGTAGTGAACAACCGGGTCACCAACCACCTGATGGAGATGCTGATGGAGAAGGGGATCCCCACCCATCTGGTGAAGGAGATCGACGACCGCCGCACCCTGGTAAAAAGGGTCCAGATCGTCCCCCTGGAGGTCATCGTCCGCAACGTAGCCGCCGGGAGCCTGGCAAAAAGACTGGGCCTCCCCGAGGGCACCAAGCTGGATACCACCGTTTTGGAATACTGCTATAAAGACGACGCCCTGGGGGATCCTATGGTCAACGAGTACCACATCGCCGCCATCCACGCCGCCACCAAGGAGGAGCTGGAGCAGATCGCCGACTACAGCTTCAAGGTGAACCAGTACCTGGGGGAATACCTGGCCGAGGCGGGGATCCAGCTCATCGACTTTAAGCTGGAGTTTGGCCGCCTGTCCGACGGGACCATTGTTCTGGCCGACGAGATCAGCCCCGATACCTGCCGCTTCTGGGATACCAAAACCGGCGCGCACCTGGACAAGGACCTGTTCCGCCGCGACCTGGGCGGCGAAGAGGACGCGTACAGGGAAGTCATGAAGCGCCTTCTGGGCGAATAAGCAGAAAGGATCACGTACCTATGTTTGATTCCATCCATGAAGAGTGCGGACTCTTTGGCATCTACGACAGGGCCGGGGAGCGGGACGTAGCCCTGGACACCTACCTGGCCCTTTACGCCCTCCAGCACCGCGGCCAGGAAAGCTGCGGCATCGCCATCTGCGACGAGGGGGTCATCAGCCACCACAAGGACCTGGGCCTGGTCAGCGAGGTGTTTACCAAGGATGTTTTGGCGAACCTGGGCCAGGGCCAGATGGCCATGGGCCACGTCCGCTACGCCACCACCGGCACCCGGAGCCGGGCCAACGCCCAGCCCATGGTCATCAACCACATTAAGGGCACCATGGCGGTGGCCCACAACGGCAACCTGACCAATGCCGCCGAGCTGCGGGAGCAGCTGGAACTCACCGGCTGCATCTTCCATACCACCAGCGATACCGAGGTCATCGCCCACATCATCACCCGGGAGCGGCTTCACAGCCCCTCCATTGAGGCGGCGGTGGAGCGGGCCATGGAGAAGATCACCGGGGCTTACTCCCTCATTGTCATGTCCCCCCAGAAGATCATGGCGGCCCGGGATCCCAACGGCTTTCGGCCTCTCTGCCTGGGCAAGCTGGGGGACAGCTGGCTTTTCAGCTCCGAGACCTGCGCCCTGGATACCTTGGGGGCCTCCTACGTCCGGGAGGTGGAGCCCGGGGAGATCGTGGTCATCGACCAGAACGGCCCCCGGAGCATCCGCACCCACTGCGGCAAGTGCCCCTCCTCCTTCTGCGTCTTTGAATTTGTCTACTTCGCCCGGCCCGACTCGGTGGTGGAGGGGGCCAGCGTCCACGCCGCCCGGCAGCGGGCAGGGGCGTACCTGGCCCAGGAGCATCCCGTGGAGGCCGACGTGGTCATCGGGGTGCCGGATTCCGGTCTGGACGCCGCCCTGGGGTATGCAAAGCAGAGCGGCATCCCCTATGGGGTGGGGTTCATCAAGAACCGGTATATCGGCCGGACCTTTATCCAGTCCACCCAGAAGCAGCGGGAAAACTCGGTGCGGATCAAGCTTAACGCCGTCTCCGAGACGGTGCGGGGCAAGCGGGTGGTGATGATCGACGACTCCATTGTCCGGGGCACCACCTGTGCCCGGATCGTCCGGCTCCTTCGGGACGCCGGGGCCAAGGAGGTCCACGTCCGGGTCTCCGCCCCGCCCTTCCTGTACCCCTGCTATTTCGGAACCGACATTGACGACAAAAACAGCCTCATCGCCAACAACCATTCGGTGGAGGAGATCGCCCAGATCATCGGGGCGGATTCCCTGGGGTACCTTTCCCTGGAAGGGGTTCGGAACCTGGCCCCCCAGTCGAAGTGCGGCTTCTGCTCTGCCTGCTTCGACGGGGACTACCCCGTTCCGCCTCCCCGGGTGCCCAAGAAGAACAAGTTCGAGCAGAAGCTGAAGCGCAAGGAGGAGACCACCCATGGGGAATGAAAACAGCTACAGCGAAAGCTACAAGGCCGCCGGGGTGGACATCACCGCCGGGTATGAGGCGGTCCGCCTGATGAAAAACCATATCGCCCGAACCAACGTCCCCGGGGTTCTCTCCGGCATCGGGGGGTTCGGCGGACTCTTCGCCCCGGACATCGCCGGGATGAAGGAGCCGGTGCTGGTCAGCGGCACCGACGGGGTGGGCACCAAGCTGAAACTGGCCTTTGTCCTGGACAAGCACGACACGGTGGGCATCGACTGCGTGGCCATGTGCGTCAATGACATCATCTGTGCCGGGGCCCGGCCCCTCTTCTTCCTGGACTACGTGGCCGTGGGCAAGAACGTCCCGGAGCGGGTAGCCAAGATTGTCTCCGGGGTGGCGGAGGGCTGCGTCCAGGCAGGGTGCGCCCTTATCGGCGGGGAGACCGCCGAGATGCCCGGTTTCTACCCCGAGGACGAGTACGACCTGGCGGGCTTTGCCGTGGGCATCGTGGACAGGTCCAAGATCATCGACAACACCCGGGTGAAGCCCGGGGACGCCATCATCGGCCTGGCCTCCAGCGGCGTCCACTCCAACGGCTTTTCCCTGGTCCGCAAGATCTTTGCCGTTGACATTGAGGAACCCAGCTTCACGATCCACCGGGACGAGCTGGGCAAGAGCCTGGGGGAGGCCCTGCTGGCCCCCACCAAGATCTACGTAAAGCCCATGCTGGCCCTGATGGAGCAGGTGACGGTAAAGGCAGTCTCCCATATCACCGGGGGCGGCTTCTACGAGAACATCCCCCGGTCCCTGCCAGAAGGCTGCGCCGCCCGGATTCCCCTGGACCGGCTGGGCATCCCCCCGCTGTTCCAGCTGATCCAGCGGGAGGGGAACATCCCGACGAGAGATATGTACAACACCTTCAACATGGGGGTGGGAATGAGCGTCGTGGTGGACAAGGTGGATGCCGTCAAGGCGGTGGAGATCCTCCGTGAGGCCGGAGAGGACGCCTGGATCATGGGCGAGGTGGTCGCCGGGGAGGGCGGTGTGATCCTGTGCTGAACATCGCCGTAATGGTCTCCGGAGGCGGGACCAACCTCCAGGCCCTCATCGACGCACAAAGCCGGGGGGAGCTGAAAAGCGGGAAGCTGGCCTTGGTCATCTCCAGCAAGGAGGGGGCCTACGCCCTGAAGCGGGCGGAGCAGGCGGGGATCCCCACTAAGGTCATCCCCCGGAAAGCTTATGACAGCCAAGGCGCCTTTGACCGGGCCATCCTGGACGCCTGGAGGGAGGCCCGCATCGACCTGGTGGTGCTGGCGGGGTATCTCTCCATCCTCAGCGCCGACGTCACCCGCGCCTACCAGGACCGGATTATCAACGTCCACCCCAGCCTCATCCCCTCCTTCTGCGGGGCGGGCTACTACGGCCTCCGGGTCCACCAGGCCGCCTTACAGTACGGCGTCAAGGTCACAGGGGCCACGGTACATATCGTCAACGAGATCCCCGACGGGGGGCGCATCCTGCTGCAAAAGGCGGTAGAAATTCGGGAGGACGACACCCCCGAGACGCTGCAGAAGCGGGTGATGGAGGAGGCCGAGTGGAAGCTCCTCCCCCAGGCGGCGGAGCTGATGTGCCAAACGCTGGAACCACTTTATCAATGAAAGGATAACAAGATGGAACTGCTTGATCTCGCCACCCTCCTCCGGGAGAACAGCTACCCCGGCCGGGGCATCGTCATCGGCCGCACCGCCGACGGGAAAAAATCGGCCGTCGCCTACTTCATCATGGGCCGGAGCCAGAACAGCCGCAACCGTATTTTTACAAAGACCGAGGACGGCATCCGCACCGAGGCCTTCGACCCCTCCAAAATGGTGGACCCCAGCCTTATCATCTACCGTCCGGTGCGGCGGCTGGGGGACCGGCTCATCGTCACCAACGGCGACCAGACCGACACCGTCTACGACGCCGTAAAGGCCGGGGGCTCCTTTGAGGACGCTCTTCGGACCCGGACCTTCGAGCCAGACGGCCCCAACTGGACCCCCCGGATCTCCGGGATGACAAGCCACACCGGGGCGGGGGAGTTTTCTGTCCAGCTGTCCATCCTCAAAAGCGCCGACGGCAACGGGGACTGCTGCCAGCGGTACTTCTTTGATTACCCCAGCCTTCCCGCCGGGGAGGGCCGGTTCCTCCATACCTACAAACAGGACGGGGACCCCATCCCCTCCTTTGAGGGGGAGCCGGAGCGGGTGGCCGTCACCGCCCCCAACGCCGCGGCCTGGGCGGAGGAGCTTTGGGCAAATCTGAACCCGGACAACAAGGTTTCCCTCTACGTTGTCTACACCGACCCCGCCACCGGAGAGCGGGACGAGGTTATCCGCAACGCCAACCAGTAACAGGAGGGGCGTATTATGGCATACAGAGCAGACGACCGATGCCGCAAAAGCGGCCCAGTGGGCAACGGCGCAAGCCGGGGCTACGGGCGATACGGCGAGCCAGGTTATTTTGATGACTACGGCTACTTCAACCCGGACCCGGAACCGGTGGACGATTCCTATGAAAGAGAACAAAGAGCAAAGCGGGAGGAGGTAAGAGCCGAGCTGCGCCAGCGAAAGCTGGAAGATGAAGCGGAGCAGAGGCGCAGGGAGGTCCAGTCCAGGTCCGCCCCGCAGCCGGAACCGGACCCCGACTTGGGGGCGCTGCCCGTTGTGGCAGGCATCTTTGTCGGCATCGCCGCGGCAAAGGCTGCCGGGGCGAGACGGAGAAGCCGGCCCCAGGCCGCCCCTCCCCAGGTACAGGTACAGCCCCAGCCCCAACCCCGGCTCCCCAAAACCGGCTCTTCCTCCATCTGGGATACCCTGGGCCCACTGCTGCTCCTTGTTATCCTCATCGTCGTGGGTGTCACAGGGGTGCTGGCCCTTTTTGGCAAAGTCGCCTGGTCCCGGTTTTTCCTCACCCTGGGTCTGGGATTTCTGGTCTTTGTCGTGTCTTGCTTCATGGCCGCAATGACGGAAGGGAAATAGTTCAGCCACATAGGATCTTTCAAAGGAGGCCTTGAATATGGATATTACCCAGCTAACCGATTTCACCCCCCAAAAGACCGGCCTGGAACGGGCCCCCCTGGAACTGCTGCGCTACTATGAGCAGCAGCCGCCCCAGACCCGGATCCCCTGCGAAGCGGAGGAATTTTTGGGCCTTTTGGCCGCCGTGCCCACCATGCGGAAGGTCCCCGGCGTAGCCCCCCTGCGGGAGGACGACCCGGCTGTCTTTACCGACCTGCCTGTCTGCCCCGGCCAGAGAGCCCAAAAGGAGTGCCGGGACCATCTGGCCCAGGTCATGGGCGTCACCGACCGCCAGACCCTGGTGGAGTTCTGCAACCGGGAGATCTGCTGCCAGAACCACTACATCGACTTCGAGTCCTTCTGGGAGGGCCGCCCCCTCTTTGACCTTGGGGAGATGGGAGACGACAAGGAGCGGGAGCATTTCCGGCTGTTCCGGGATTTCGCCGCCCAGTTCTACCCTTTCCTCCAGCGCCACGGCTTTTTGGCCTGGGACATCAGCGAATGCGTGGGATACCTCCGCCTGGCCCTGGCCTGCGAACTCATTACCCGGGAGGAGTACCTGGGCCTTGGCAGCCACTGGATCACACAGGCCCAGACCTTTGAAAGCTGGGCCGAATACGCTGTTAGCCTGGTCAGCGGCCAGCTGTACTGGAACTTCATCCATGGGGCGGATCAAAAGCAGCTCCGGGAAGGGGAAGAGCTGTTTATGAACCTGGTCCAGGGGCTTTTGACAGACGAAAAGGCCTGGCAGACCGGACGCTGGTTCACCCCGCCCCAGGAAAAGCCCTTTGCCATCCCGGCGGCAGACATCCGGCCCATGCTCCAAAACTGGGAGGGTCCCCGGGGCTGTTTCGCCACCGACCAGGTGACAGTAATGAACGCCGGAGTGGGCTTCTGCTACCGGGAAAAGCCGGAAAGCGGGGAGTACCCGGACAGCGGCTGGAGATTTTTCTCCGGCCAGGAGAGCCAGGAGTATGTGGACGACTTCCGGAACACCAGTGCTTTTGACCTGAACACCATTGCAAACTATGACCCGGAGATCCTTACCATTCTGGACGCCCCTTACGGCTCCGCCTTTGGCCGGGGCCAGGACGGAAAGTTTCATCCGGAGCCCTTTGAGCCCCAGGAGTGACCGACACAGACCGACAAAGAAAAGGAGAAGTAAGATGACCGAGCTGGAACTGAAATATGGCTGCAACCCCAACCAGAAGCCCTCCCGCATCTACATGGAAAAGGGGGAGCTGCCTCTCACCGTTTTGAACGGCAAGCCGGGGTATATCAACTTTATGGACGCCCTGAACTCCTGGCAGCTGGTAAAGGCGCTGAAAGCCGCCACCGGCCTTGCCGCCGCAGCCTCCTTCAAGCACGTTTCCCCCGCCGGGGCGGCTCTGGGCCTGCCCCTTTCCGACGTCGAGCGGAAGATCTACTTTGCCCCGGAGGGGGAGCTTTCCCCCATCGCCTGCGCCTACATCCGGGCCCGGGGGGCGGACCGGCTCTGTTCCTTCGGGGACTGGGCGGCTCTCTCCGATGTCTGCGACGCCGACACGGCCCGTTACCTGGCCCTGGAGGTCTCCGACGGGGTTATCGCCCCTGGGTACACCGAGGAAGCCCTGGAGATCCTGCGGACCAAGCGCAAGGGCGGCTACAACGTGGTACAGATCGACCCGGATTACCAGCCGGATCCCATCGAGCGGCGCTCCATCTTTGGCATCACCTTTGAGCAGGGGTACAACGACCTTGCCATTGACGAGGGGATGCTGGGGAACCTTGTCACCAAAAACCGGGAGCTGACCCAGGGGGCCAAGCACGATATGCTTTTGGCCCTTATCACCCTGAAGTACACCCAGTCCAACTCGGTTTGCTACGTCAAGGACGGCATGACCATCGGGGTAGGGGCCGGCCAGCAGAGCCGGATCCACTGCACCCGCCTGGCGGGGAACAAGGCGGACATCTGGTGGCTGCGGCAGCATCCCCAGGTGCTGGGGCTGGAGTTTGTGGACAACATCCGCCGGCCCGACCGGGATAATGCCATTGACCTTTACATCGCCGACTCCACCCAGCTGACCGGGAACGGGGCCTGGGAGGGGATCCTTAAGGTCTGTCCGCCGGAGCTGACCCCTGCGATGAAGGCGGACTGGATTGCTCAGATGTCCGGGGTGACCCTGGGAAGCGACGCTTTCTTCCCCTTTGGGGACAACGTAGAGCGGGCGCGGCAGAGCGGGGTACAGTACATTGCCCAGCCGGGCGGGTCGATTCGGGACGACCAGGTGATTGAGACCTGTGACAAGTATGGCATGGTGATGTGCTTTACAGGGATTCGGTTGTTCCATCACTAAAAAAATTTAGGACACCCCCCAGTACATCCCCTTGAAAGAGAACATACAGAGGAGAGACATCGATGAGAGTGTTAGTCGTAGGCGGCGGTGGGCGGGAACACGCCATCATCCGCAGGCTGAAAGAAAGCCACCGTGTTACCCAGCTGTTCGCCCTCCCCGGCAACGCCGGCATCGCCCAGGACGCTACCTGCATCCCCGGCAAGGCTGCCGACGTGGAGGGCATCGTCGCCGCCGCCAAGGAGTACGAAATCGACTTTGTGGTGGTGGCCCCGGACGACCCCCTGGTCCTGGGCGCGGTGGACCGCCTCCGGGAGGAAGGCATCCTGGCCTTTGGCCCCGATGCCAAAGCCGCCGCTATTGAGGGGAGCAAGGTCTTTGCCAAAAACCTGATGAAAAAATATGGCATCCCCACCGCCGGCTACCAGGCCTTTACCAACCATGCCGCCGCCCTGGAATTCGTCCGGGAAGCCCCTCTTCCCCTGGTGGTCAAAGCCAGCGGCCTGGCCTTGGGCAAGGGCGTCCTCATCTGCCAGACCCGGGAGGAGGCCGAAGCCGCCGTCCATTCCATGATGGAGGAACGGATCTTCGGGGACAGCGGCGCGGAGATCGTGGTGGAGGAGTTCCTTACCGGCCCCGAGGTCTCGGTCCTCTGCTTCACCGACGGGGAGACCATCCTCCCCATGGTCTCCAGCATGGACCACAAACGGGCCCTGGACGGGGACCAGGGGCTGAACACCGGGGGGATGGGCACCGTGGCCCCCAATCCGTATTACACCCCCGCCATCGCCCAGCAGTGCATGGAAAAGATCTTCCGCCCCACCGTCACCGCCATGAAACTGGAGGGCCGCACCTTCCGGGGCTGCCTTTACTTCGGACTCATGCTCACCCCCCAGGGGCCCAAGGTTATCGAGTATAACTGCCGCTTCGGCGACCCGGAGACCCAGGTGGTGCTGCCCCTTCTCTCCGGGGATCTTCTGGAGATCATGATGGCCGCCACCGGCGGAACCCTAAAGGACGTGGAAATGGGGATCCGCCCCGGCTGCGCCTGCTGCGTCGTTCTGGCCAGCGGCGGCTACCCCGGAAGCTACGAGAAGGGGAAGGTCATCCAGGGGCTGGAGGAGAACGGCCAGCTTTCGGGACAGGAGGCCGAGGTCTTCCACGCCGGCACAGCCCTGGACGAGGGGGGGCACTTCCTCACCGCCGGGGGCCGGGTCCTGGGGATCACCGCCGCCGGGGAGACCCTGGCCGCCGCCATCCAAAAAGCTTATGAGGCGGCCCGGGGCGTAAGGTTCGAGGGACAGCAGTTCCGGTGGGACATCGGCAAACGGGCCATGTCCGCCCTGCCCCCTAAAAAGACCTGCCCCCACTGCGGACAGGGGCCGGTCCACCGGGCGGTGGTCCGGAAGACCGGGGAGGTCATCTGCCTCTGCGAGGAGTGCGACGCCGTTTGGACCAACCCGGGGGAGACCGGCCTCACCGCCTTTCTGGAAGCGCGGGGCCTTACCCCCTCGTGGGAGGAGCTGGACCTGCTGGCTGTAATGGACGAATCGGACACACTGTAAGGGAGGAGATCACCATGGCTATCTTTCGCATCTATGTGGAAAAGAAACCCGCTTACGCCGAGGAGAGCGTCCGGCTCCTCCGGGACCTGCGCTCTCTGCTGGGGATCACCGGCCTCACCGGCCTGCGTCTCCTGAACCGCTACGACGTGGAGGGCATCGACCAGGCCCTCTTTGACGCCTGCCGCTCCACCGTCTTTTCCGAACCCCAGCTGGATGACTGCCGGGAGGACCTTCCGGAGGGGAAGTGCGTCTTTGGGGTGGAGCCCCTCCCCGGTCAGTTTGACCAGCGGGCCGACTCCTGCGCCCAGTGCATCCAGATCGTCTCCCAGGGGGAGCGCCCTACAGTGAAAACCGCCAAGATCTATGTCCTGGACGGGGCGCTGACAGAGAAGGATCTGGAGGCGGTAAAGAAATACGTCATCAACCCGGTGGAATGCCGGGAGGCCAGTCTCCAAACCGCCGACACCCTGGCCCTTACGGTGGAGGCTCCCGACCAGGTGCCCACCCTTACCGGCTTTTTAGCCCTGAATCGGGAGGGCCTGGCGGGCTTTGTAAAGGACTACGGCCTTGCCATGGACCTGGACGACATCGCCTTCTGCCAGGACTACTTCCGGCGGGAGGAAAAGCGGGACCCCACCCTTACCGAGATCCGGATGATCGACACCTACTGGAGCGACCACTGCCGCCACACCACCTTCGGCACCATCCTGGATGAGGTGGAGATTGAGGACGAGGCGGTCCGCTCGACCTATAACCGGTATCTCGCCATCCGGAAGGAGGTCTACGGCGACCGTGAGAAGCCGGTCTGCCTCATGGACCTGGCCACCATAGGGGCCAAGTATCTGAAAAAGACCGGGGTCCTCCAAAACCTGGATGAGTCGGAGGAGATCAACGCCTGCTCGGTCCGTATTCCTGTGGATGTGGACGGCAAGGAGGAGGATTGGCTCCTCATGTTCAAAAACGAGACCCACAACCACCCCACCGAGATCGAACCCTTCGGCGGAGCGGCCACCTGCATCGGCGGGGCCATCCGGGACCCCCTTTCGGGGCGCAGCTTTGTTTACCAGGCCATGCGGGTCACCGGGGCCGCCGACCCCACCGTGCCGGTTGCCCAAACCATTCCCGGCAAGCTCCCCCAGCGGAAGCTGACCACCACCGCCACCCACGGCTACAGCTCCTACGGGGACCAGATCGGCCTTGCCACCGGCATTGTGGATGAGCTTTACCACCCCGGCTACGCCGC
>CAJUFK010000098.1 GCA_910585535.1 uncultured Angelakisella sp.
AAGCCTCAATACGGAGTTCATCATCGTAGACCACCGTTCGCACTTCTTTTTTCATGTGGTGTACCTCCTTGCTGTCGTTTATTATATCAGAAAGTATTTCTGCTGGCTTGTAAAATATCTTCATTTTTTTCTGGAGACAGAGCAGAAGCTTCTGGAAGAAGCCATCCCGGAAAAAGACCCGGCCAGATAGCGTCATACGGTTGTGAATACAGCTTCTAAGAGCTTTCGCCGCCAAGGAATGGAAGTTGGAAAACGGAGTAAGAAGGGAGCCGGAACAGCATCTTAACACATATATATTGTTTATCGGGATATTGGAACTGTGGACAGCAGGATGCTGGAGGACGAGGCAAGGTCACAATAGGTGGTATCCCGGCGCAAAGAACAACAGACAAAGGAAAAGGCGGGCAGTCGAAGCTGCTCGCCAAGCCACAAAACAAATGGGGCCGAAAGAGTACCTATAAACATAGACAGAACCGTTTACAGCCTTTTTTAGATAACATCATTCCCCCGGTTCCTGATCCGGCAAAGGATGAAGCTTAAGGAAATCCACAAAATGCTGGGAAAAGCTCTGCTGAGCATACTCCAGCACCTCTCCCTCCATCTGGCGGTAGGCGGCCAGAAACTGGCGGCCTTGGGGTGTCAGCTCCGAGCTGCCCCCTTCGGTGCCGCCCACTTGGCGCCGCACCATGGAAAACCCCCACACCTGTTCGATGCGGCGCAGCATCTTCCAGCCCTTGGAGTAAGAGATCCGAATGGCGGAACAGGCCAGCTTGATGGAGCCGGTGAGTTCCAGTACCTCCAGCAGCTGGGCTGCCTCGGGGGAGAAAACGGTGTCCATAGCGCGCAGACAAAGCCGGGCGTCCAGCCGCAGCCGCTCGGCGCCCCCGCCTTGGGTCAGGTTATGGCGCAGCAGCCGGCTGTGAGCTTCTTGGGTGGGTTCCCCCAGGGTGACGGTCTCGTCTGTTACCGGCAGGTCGGCGACCTCCAGGTCCAGGGCGCCCAATGCACCGCTGAGGCCCGCCTCACCCCGATAGCTCAGCAGCGGCCCGAAGCAGGAATTATCCAGCACCAGGGGGTGTCCCGCCTTCCCACGGTAGATGGGGCGGACCACCTGGGCCTGCACTTCCAGCATCCGGCGGATGGTGTCGGGCCGCACAATGGGGACATCCCCTGGGGCCAGCAGCAGCCGGTCACAGCGGCCGCGCAGGTGCCGAAGTCCCAGCAGCAGGGAGTCATACATCCGGGTGGAGGCATAACGGCTGTTGTAAAGGAACACCAGTTCCAGGTCCTCCAAATGTCCGCGGAGAAGTTCGCCGCGGTAGCCGGTGACCACCACCACAGGGGAAGCGCCGGCCTCCAGCATGGTGGTGACGGTGCGGCGGATCATCGTTTCATTGCCCACAGGCAGCATGGGTTTCCACTGCTCCATACAGGGAGAAATACCTGCCGCCAGAATTAGCGCTGCCAATTTTTCCATGGTGTTTCACTTCTTTTTCATCGAGGGATCGAACCAAAATATCTGCACCGCATAGGATACCGTGAAAGGGGAGTGATCCGAATGGATATGGGTATCTACCTTCCGCAGCCCTGGGGCTGGGTCTGTTGTGCCGGGGTGGCGGCCTTTTTTGCGGTATGGGGCGGCTATCTTCTGGCGCGGCGTCGCCGTCAGGGGCAAAAACGCCGTCCGTAGTCAGCCAGTGCCCGCTTCAGTGCCAGCTCTACCATTATGGCGCAGTGGATGTGCGCCGGGTCAGGCTTCCCATCATGGGAAAGGGCCCCAAACAGCTGGCTGTGGTCAATAGTGAGGCAGAGCATTACCGGCTTGCCTAGGCAGAGGCTGCACGCATAGGCCGCACAGGCCCACACCGGCGGACAGGCCGATTCGGTGAGGGAAAATCCTATCCCCGTTACCCGGCCGAACTCATCCACCTGCATCCGCAGTTCCAACAGATCCCCACAGTCCGGCTCCCGGGCGCTGCCCTGGGCGTTGTACTCCTGGGGCAGAGGGTAGACGCTTGCTTTGGCGGCCCACTCCAGGGCCAGAGCTTGGTTGGTCATTGGTCTTTTCCTCTTCTGCTCAGCATCGCTGGGTTTTCCGGGCGGGGACACACCCATAGACTGGGTGCGCCCCCGCCTTTTTATCCGGTTTTATTCTCCCAGCAGGGTGCGGCGGACCAGCGTCCTGGTGACGTCGATCTTGTACTGGTTGCAGTCCAGGGGGATGGCCCCCTCCAGGCAGAGGTCAGCGGCCTTGGCGGCGGTATCGGCGTCCAGCTTTTTGCCGATGAGGTACTGCTCGGCCTTTTCGCACCTGCGGGCCACCGGGGCCACAGCCCCCAGCACCAGGCTGGCATCGGTGACAACACCGGCCTCGTCACAGCGAACGGCGCTGGCTACCGCCACCACCGCGAAATCGATGGCATTGCGGAGGCGGAACTTGCTGTACCGGGCCGCTGTCCCGGATTTCACAGGGGGGACCACGATCTCGGTCACCACCTCGCCGGGGTGGAGGACGGTCTGGATCTTGGCGTAGGTGCCGAAGAACTCCTTGGCCGGGACCACCCGCTGGTTGGTGACGATCTTGGCGTCGTAGGCGTAGAGCATATTGGCCATATCGCTGGGATTGACGGCTAAGCAGCCGCAGTTGAAGCACCGGGCGGCCTCCTTGCAGGCCAGCTCCTGGGTGATGTCCCCCAGATCCTCACTGTCGATGGTGCGTTCCGCTTCAGGGAGTTCAGGCTGTTTCACCGCTTCCTTCATCCCGGTGCAGCTGGCGCAGAAGCTAAGAGCGGTGCGGGGAGGGCGGCTGATGGTGGCCTGCTGTACCGGCAGCAGACCGCCTTTGTTGTACTCGTTGATGGAGATGGCCGTGGTCTTGCCAAAGGCAATAGCCTTGATGACGGTGGCAGGGCCGTAAACTGCGTCGCCGGTGGCAAAGACGCCGGCCACCGAGGTCATCTGGTCGTCGTTGGCAGAGAGCCGGCCCCGCACGGTCTCGAACTGGTAGGCTCCTTCCAGGAAGCTGAGGTCGCTCTGCTGGCCCACGGCCATAAAGATGACGTCGGCGTCCAGGGTGATGGTCTCCTCGTCGTTGTACAGGGGGGAGAAGGCGCCGTTTTCGTCCCGGGTGCGGGTGCAGCGGCGGAAGGTGATGCCGGTGACCTTACCGTCTCTGTGGAGGACCTCCTTGGGACCCCAGGCGTTGCAGATCTCCACCTCCTCCTGGAGGGCCCGGTCGATTTCCTCCTGGTTGGCGGGCATCTCCTCCCGGGTTTCCAGGCAGAGCATGGTGACCTTGGCGGAGCCCAGGCGCTTGGCGGTGACGGCCACGTCCATGGCCACGTTGCCGCCGCCCACTACCACCACGTTGGCGCCGGGGCGGTCATGGATGTAGTGGTTGACCTCGGTGAGGAAGTCCAGACCAAAGCGGGTCAGCTCCTCTCCGGCCAGGCCGATGAGGGGGCGCTTCCAGGTGCCGGTGTCCAGCATGGTGCTGTCGCTCTGGGCGATGATGTCGTCCAGCTTCACGTCGGCGCCTACGTTAATCTTGCAGCGGATGGCGACCCCCATCTTCTCCAGGGCGGCTACAAAGCGGCGGACCACCTCCTTGGGCAGGCGGTAAGCGGGGATGGCGTAGGTCAGGCAGCCGCCGGCCTCCTCCTGGCGTTCGTAGACGGTGACAGCGTAACCGGCCTGGCGCAGGTAGAAGGCGGTGGTGAGGCCGGCGGGGCCGGAGCCAATGATGGCAATCTTCTTGCCGTTCTCCTTGCCGGGGGCGGTCATAAAGCGGTCGGAATGGTCCAGGATGTAGTCGCCGATGGTCCGCTCCACGGCCCCCACGTTAAGGCTCTCGTCATACTGGCCCCGGTTGCAGTCCTCCATACAGAAGTGGGCGCAGACCCGGCTGGTGATGGCGGGCATGGGGTTGACCTCCATAAGGATGCGGGCGGCGGCGTCCATGTCCCCCTCCCGGAGCTTCTCCATATAGGCGGAGATGTCGGTGTGGGCGGGGCACTTGCCGGTGCAGGGGGTCACCGAGACCTTAGCCGCGCCGAAAATGGAGTGGTAACGGTTTTCCCCCATCATGGCGGAGCAAAGAACCCCTTCCTTCCGGGCGCAGTCGATGCGTCCGCCGATGGAATCGGGGTAGCGGTAGTACCAGCAGCGGACGTCCTGGCAGATGTTGCCCCCCACCGTGGCGGTGGAGCGCAGGTTGGGGGTGGCTACCGAGTAAGCGGCGTCGCTGAGGGCGGCCCAGCCATTTTTGACCGTCTCGCTTTGGGCGATGTCAGCCAGGGTGGCCATGGCCCCCAGGTGCAGTCCGTCCTCCTTTACTTCGATGCCATCCAAGCCGGGGATCCCCTTGAGGGAAACCACCGTCTCCGGGTAGACGGGGAGCAGCCTTTCCTTCAGGACGCCGGTAAGGTCGGTGCCTCCGGCGCAGGCTGCGGCACGGCCTGTCTTGAGGAGCCGGGATGCCTCCTCGATGCTTTCCGGGGCTTCATAAGCAAAGTGCTTCATCGTTATTTCTCCTCCTCCTTAGCTTTCAGTGCGGCCAACACACGGGCGGGGGTGAAGGGGAATTCATCCAGCCAAACGCCGACGGCGTTGTACACCGCCATCCGGATGGCGGGACCGCCAGGGGCCAGCAGAGGCTCGCCCACACCGTTTGCGCCAAAGGGATAGGGGGTGTCCTTGCCGCGGTTGGTCTCCAGAACCAGGTGGTCATGCTCCACGACCTCGTTAAAGGCGCGGGTCTTGTAATCGATATTGGAGGGGTTGAGTACACGGTAATCGTTCTTGTCCCAGATCGTCTCCTCCATCAGGGCCAGGTCGGTGCCGGCGTAGAAGGACTGCACCTGGTTGCGTAGGGGCAGGGGATTGACGATGACGCCGGCGTCGGAACCGCCGTAGTGGTTTACCAGCTGGATGGTGCCCAGCTCGGTATCCACCTCCACCTCAATGACCTGGAGGTGGGTGATGGTGCTGTTTTCCACGCCGTTGTGATGGCCCACCCCGGTGATGGAGTCCACCTTGCCAATCAGGGCGGGGAAGAGGGGGAACACCTTTTCGGGGTTGGAGAGCTGGTAGACCTTGCCGTTCTTCATCCCCAGGTCGCTGGCGGGGATGCCGTGGCGCTTTTCGCAGATCTCAAAGAGCTGGCGCTTCACGTCCTGGGCGGCCCGCAGGGCGCAGATGCCGCCGCAGTAGGTGGAACGGGAGCCGGTGGAGCCGAAGTCGGCAGGGTTGGAACCGGTGTCCACCGCCGACATCTTCACCGATTCGATGGGCATATCCAGTTCCTCGGCTACAATCTTCTGCATAATGTCCCGGATGCCGGAACCGAACTCCGCCATACAGGAGGAGACATAGACCGCCCCCAAACCGGTGATGGTGACGGTGGCGTTGGAAGTCTTGCCGCCGGTGTCGGCATGACCTGCGGCGCTGACACCCAGGCCCCGGCGCTTCTTGCCGTCGGGAGAGACCCAGGTGGGCTTGCCCCAGCCTACCCAGCGCTCCGACCAGTGGCAGGCCTTAGCGGTTTCCCGCACCAGATTTTGCCAGTCGGAGGACTGGTTGCGCTGCCAGGGGTGGGCGGGAGAGCAGGCGTTGTGGAACTCCTCGTCCAGGGCCAGCACATTCTTTTCCAGGTAGGCCATGGGGTCCAGGCCCAGCTTCTGGCAGGCCTCGAAGATGGCTTTGGTCAGGAGGTTGCTGGATTCCAGGTAGCCGTATCCCCGGAAGGAGCCGGAGGGCACATGGTTGGTGACCACCACCTGGGCGTCGAATCGCTTGTTGTTGGTTTTGCAGAGAATGGGCAGGGAGTTGGTGCCCACGGCCAGCATGAACTCCTGGGTGGAGGCGGTGGCGCCGGCGTCGGCGACCTGGGTCATCTCGATGGCGGTGACGGTGCCGTCCTTCTTCATTCCCAGCTTGACGTGGCCCTTTGTGACCATACGGGTCTGGTGGGCGGTGAAATGCTCCTCCTTGGAGTAGGCGTAAAGGACGGGGCAGTGGGCGAACCGGGCCATCAAAGCGGTAAAGACCAGGCAGTGGACGTTGCCGCTGTAGAGCTTGGAGCCAAAGGAACCGCCTACCGCGCCCACCAGCAGGCGGACGTTTTCATAGGGCAGGTTCATGGAGGAGGCCACGTTCTGGTGGCAGTAGGCGGGGGCGGCAGCGGAGGCGATAAAGGTCACCACACCGTTGTCCCACCAGGCGATGGTGGTAGGGGGCTCCAGGGGCAGGGGGTTCTGGCCGCTGGTCAGTTCGGAGTCCACATCCACCACCAGGTCAGCCTCGGCAAAGCCTTTTTCGATGTCCCCAACCTCAAAGCTCAGGTTGTTTTTGTAGGGGACGATGTTGCCGGGGAACTCCTTGTAAAGCTGGGGAGCGCCGGGCTTCATCGCCTCGTCGATGGTGTAGACAGGTTCCAGTACCTCATACTCCACCTTGATCTTCTCCATGGCCTCCATGGCCAGGTCCTCGGTGTCGGCCACTACCAGGGCCACCGCGTCGCCAAGGTAACGGACGTACTCATCCAGGATGTTGGGGTGGCGGGGCGGGGTGAAGCCGTTGTTGATGCTGATGCCCTCTCCGGCGATGTCCTGCCAGGTGACGACACAGGCCACCCCGTCCATGGCCAAAGCCTGGGATTTGTCGACGCTGACCACACGGGCAAAGGGGTAAGGCGACCGCAGGATCTTGCCGTACTTCATGCCCGGCACCTTGTTATCTGCTACATACATCGCCTTGCCGCTGACGATGTCGCTGCCCAGGATACGCGGGGTTTCGCGGCCGATGTGGCGGAACTGCTCTTTCATTTGCTTTCCTCCTTCCTCTGCTGGACATAGGCCATAATGGATTCCACTGCGGTGTAGTGGGTGCCGCAGCGGCAGTAGTTGCCGGAAAGGGCTTCCCGGACCTCCGCTTCGGTGGGGCAAGGGTTTTTGTCCAGCAGTGCCTGGGCTGTCATAATAATGCCGGGGGTGCAGAAGCCGCACTGGTAGCCGCAGTGGTCCACAAAGGACTGCTGCAAGCCGTTTAACTTGCCGGTGGCGGCGTCGGCCAGCCCCTCGATGGTGGTGATCTGAGCGCCATCACAGTTCATGGTAAGCATCATGCAGGAGGTGACGGGTTTTCCGTTCATAATGACAGTACAGGCGCCGCAGGCCCCCTGGTCACAGCCCAGCTTGACGCCGGTAAGCCCCAAGCGGTCCCGCAGGGTATGTACCAGCGTTTCACTCTCCGGCATCTCGTCCCGGCCCTCGCCTACATCAAAGTCGTATGCGCGGCCATTGACGGTAAGCGTGATGACCTTTACCTGTTTAACTTTCATATCTCTTCCCCTTTCTAATTATGTTTCAGGCAGCGCCCGAATGGGAACTGTTTTGGGAGCGGCCGTCAGGCGGCCTTGCGGGCGGCGCGGAAAGCGCAGCCGATGACGACGCCCAGGAAGCAGACGCCGGCGAAGAAGCTCCAAACGATGGTGTAGTTGTTGGTGCTGTCGATGATGCCGCCCACGATGACCGGCTGGACCAGGCTGGCGGATTGGAAGATCAGGTTTTGGATGGAGATGGCGGTGGCGCCGTACTGGTCACCGGCACGCACAGAGGCCAGGGTGGTGTAATGGGTGGAGGGGAAGTAGGCGAATGCGCCAAAGAGGATCCCTACAAGGATGAGGGTTACGTAGCTGCCCATAAAGCCGAACACCAGGGAGGAAGCGCCCATAAGCCCCAGGGTGATGAGGAGGAACTTCTTGTGGTCCATCCCCAGGGAGTTGGCCACCTTGCCGGAGAAGCAGGAGGCGATAATGCCGGCGATGGAGAAGGCGGAAACGATGGCGCCGCCCTGGGTGCCGGTCAGACCCATGGACTGGGCGAACTTATTGCCCCAGGTGGAAAAGCCGTTGTTGACGAACATAAACATAAAGCCGCTGAGGGCCAGGATGATCTGCTGGGGATCCTGGAAGAAGGCCTTGACCCCCTCCAGCAGACCGGCCTTGCCGGCAGGAGCAGGGGCCTTGGGGGTGGGTTTTACAAAGAAGAAGAGGCAGAGGACCACCAGCACCGCAAAGAGGCTGACATAGGCGAAGGTGGCGCGCCAGCCCACCACGTTCATCAGGCGGGGGGCGATTTGGTTGGCAAGCAGGATGCCGATGGGAGGGGAGGCCAGGAGGATGCCCATGCCGGTTGCCCGCTCCTTGGGGGCGAAGTTTGCCATCACGACCTTGGAGCAGCTGGACATGATAACGCCGGAGCAGAGCCCGTTTACCACGCGCACCGCCAGCCCCGCAGAGTAGCTGGGGATAACGCTCATCAAAGCGGTGCAGACGCCGCCCAGGATGGTGGACACAATGAGGATGTACTTGGGCTGGAGCTTATCCGCCATAATGCCGCCGGGGATCTGGGTGATGCAGTACCCTGCGAAGAAGGCGGACATATACAGGCCGGCCTGGGTAGCGTTAATGGAGAACTCCCCCATCACCGTGTTCATCAGCGGCGCCCAGGTGAAGCGGCTGAGGAAGGTGAAGGTGAAGGCAAGGGTGGCTGCCAGCAGCGCAAGCCACCGGCTGTTGTTTTTGGATTCGGACATGGGAAAATCCCTCCTTCAAACTTTGGGCGGGAGAAACTGTTAAAAATTTGTCATTCCACAATAAAACTGAACAACCCGCCGTTTTTTCTAATATACTCTACATTTCCATCGCTGTCAATATGTAATTGAATACATAACGGCCACCGGGACAGAGGCGGATCTCAAGGAGGAATTTTTGAGATTTTATCGGGACTATTGAAGTACCTTGGGGAATGTGATATAATATTATCAAAATCTGAGCAGACAGCAAGATGATCCAGAAAACTGAACATTTGTAGTTTTGTTCAGTTCCGGCGTTTTTTACCAGCCGGGGCAAGGGAGGGGATACGGGATGTCCAGCACCAGGGAGGACAGCACCAGCATACGGGAAGAGATCATCGCGGTGGCAGAAAAAATGTTTCGGGACTGGGGGTACAAAAATACCACCTTCCAGAAGATCGCCGACGAAATCGGTATTACCAAAAGCACCATTTCCTACCATTTCGGCAACAAGTACCTGCTGCTTCTGTATATGCTTGACGACTACTTCCGGTACCTGCGGAGCTTTATCGACAGCTACCCCCAGGAGTACCGTAATGCCTACTGGCGGATCAGCGTCATGTATATCTACTTCTACCGGGTCATCACCGCCAGCGAAAAGAACCTGGAACTGTTCTACCGCAAGGACGCCATGGACATCTGGGAGACCAGCAAGGTGGACATTGTAAGCAAACACTACCAGTCCATCCTCCAAGATTTTCACAAGACTTTTTCTCCTCTGGATCTGCGGATGTCGGTTTGTATGGACCTGGGGGCCCGGCGGAGGCTCTACCACGAGTTCATCAGCAACAATCCGGATCTTCGGGACATTCGGACCTTCTGCTACTACCACGTCTATCTGATCGGGGTGCTGTGCCGTCTGGACCAGGCCACCATTGAGGAAAACCTGGCCTGGGCCTTTGAGTTCGCCGACCGGCACACCCCCCAGGTCCCTTTGCTGCTGAAATAGGGCCGCAGAATGCCAGGAGGTGACCGGGATTGACAAAGGATTCTGTTTGGGATTCCGCCGCCGGGGTCCCGCGCTGCCCCAATGACAAAGAGGTTGCCGGACTGTACCGGCAGTTCGAGACACCGCTGCCGGCAAGGGCCCACTGCTGCGCGGTGGCCTGGGAGGCGGACCGGCTGGCCCGAAAAAGCGGGGCACAGGTGAACCAGGGCCTGCTCCGGGCGGCCTGTCTGCTCCACGATCTCCGCCGGGGGGAGGGCCTGGAACACCCTCTTTTGGCTGCCGGGGCTTTGGCCGAAAGGGGCTGGCCCCAGGTGGGGGAGCTGGTCCGGCGGCACCACGACTTGGGGGAGGCCCCGTCCCCCGAGGCGGAACTTCTGTACCTGGCAGACAAGAGGATCCGGGGAACCGAATGCCGCAGCCTGGAGGAGCGATTCACCGCTTCCAGGCAGAAATGCAGAAGCCAAGAGGCCCTGGAAAACTGGAGCCGCCGCTATCAGGAGGCCCGGGCCCTGGAGGCGAAGTATGCCGGGGCTGGGGGAGAGGAGGCGGAGGACTGCGCCGGGATCATCCTGGCGGCAGGCCGGTCCAGCCGGATGGGGGAGTTTAAGCCGCTTCTGGAGCTGAACGGGGTGACCATGATCCGCCGGGTGGTGGGGATGATGGCCCGAGCCGGATGCGCCCCTATTGTGGTGGTCACCGGCAGGCAGGCCAGCCTTCTGGAGGACCATCTTTCCGGGGAACCGGTGACCTTTGTCCATAACCCGGACTACGCCGGCACGCAGCAGCTGGATTCCCTGTGCCTGGGGCTGACCGCCCTGGAGGGCCGCCGGGGCCGGGCGCTGGTCTGCCCGGCGGATATTCCCCTGGTGTCGGACCAAACGGCGCGGCAGGTGTTGGGATCCCACGCCCTGTTTGCCCGCCCGGTCTTTGGGCAGAAAGCCGGGCATCCTGCCGCGCTGTCGCTGTCGCTGACCCCTTACCTGCTGTCCTACGACGGCCCGGAAGGGCTGCGGGGAGCGATGGAATACGGTGAGATAACGCCTGTCAGCCTGCCGGTGAAAGACGCTGCGGTGGTGATGGACAACGACACGCCGGAAGACTTCAGGCGGTCCGCTGTCTGGTGCCGGCGGAACAGAAAGGACGGGGAAACAAGATGAAGCAGCTGTTCGAGACACTCCTTCGGGCTATGGACCAGGGCCGGGACACTGTTTTGGTAACCATCGCAGCCTCCTCCGGCTCCACCCCCCGTGGTGCCGGGGCCCGGATGCTGGTAACCGCATTGGGCCGGGAGTGCGGCACCATCGGCGGCGGTATGGTGGAGTACCGCGCCCAGCAGGTGGCGGCGGAGGTCCTGGAGACCAAAAGCAGCCGCACCGAGGATTTTGTTCTGCGTAAAAGCGAAGTACAGGACCTGGGGATGATCTGCGGCGGCGATGTAACGGTGGATTTCTTTTACATGGCAGGGGGGGACAGGGAGACCGCCGCCCTTTGCCGGGCCGCCCTGGCCGCCCTGGATGGCCAGGAGCGGTGCTGGCTGGTTACGGATGTGACACCAGGGAGACCGGGTGGGCTGACCCTCTGCCGGGCCGGGGAGAGACTGGCAGGCAGCCCTCTGCCTCCGGAGGTGCTGGGGGCGATGGGGTGGCGGCCCTGCCGGGTGGAGACAGGGGACGGTTCCGCCTTTTACATCGAGACCCTTACAAGGCCGGGACGGGTCTATATCTTCGGCGGCGGCCATGTAGCCCAAGCCCTGGTGCCGGTGCTGCGGGGGGTGGATTTCCGCTGTATCGTGCTGGAGGACCGGGAAGAGTTCTGCCGCCCGGAGCTGTTCCCCGGGGCAGAGGAGTGCCGCCTGGTGGAGATGGAGGACATCCGGCTGGCCGTCCCGGTGACGGAAGAGGACATGATCTGTATTATTACCAGGGGCCACGCCTGCGATTTTGAGGCGGAGGCTTTCGCCCTGGGCACCGCCGCCGGGTACATCGGTGTCATCGGTAGCCGGAAAAAGACAGAGACCATCAACGCCCGGCTTTTGGAGCGGGGTTTCACCCAGAAGGACCTGGCCCGGGTCACCACCCCCATCGGCCTTGACATCCGGGCCGAGACCCCCGCCGAGATCGCCATTTCCATTGCAGCCCAGCTCATCCTTCACCGTGCAAACCGGTAACAAGCCCAGGCCCCTGTCAGCCTTTGGATCATCCCAAAAGCCGGCAGGGGCCTGCTGTATCGTCCCGGACCGCTTCTTAAAGCTCTTTTGCCAAATGTCCCAGCTCTTCACAAAGCCCTTTGATTTGACCTAAAACCTCCGCCTTTTTTGCGTCCGGCCTAAATTCCTTTGTGCTTCGGCAGATGTCTTCGCGAAGGTACTCGTCCAGCTTTCTTTCCACGACAGAACCGTCATAACCGATCACAGCCGCCAGGTCTCCGGGAGCCAGATGGAAATACGATTTTTTGCAGCTTTTCCAGCATCCCGAAGCCTTTTTCTTCGATGCAAAGGGTAATTTCCAGGTCTGAAATAAATAAAAAAGAGCGATTTTTTGTCTGGTGGTTTTTCCCGAAAGCGGGCAGGATCTTGGAGGTTTTGCCCAGGCGCTTCCCCTGGCGATTATAAAATTTGCACAAATTTCTGTCATGTAGGAAGATACTGGTTCCGGGATGGAAAACAAAAATTAGCAAGACGGGATTTGTCAAGGGGGCTTTCACCCAAAAGACGAAAGCTCCCTTCCTGCAAACTGAAAGTTATCTATTCTT
>CAJUFK010000099.1 GCA_910585535.1 uncultured Angelakisella sp.
CCCTTAGCCGCGGAGCGGCGGGGAGGGTGTGCTAGCGGGTGCTAACCCGCCGCCGGGGAGGGTGTGGCCGCCGTCCTGGATCCTAGCGGCGTTCTGTCCGAAGTGCAAAATCGCCCCCTACCACCTGGCAAGGGGCGATTTCTACCTTCCGCCTTTTACTGCCTCCGACTCCAGGCACAACTTACGCCTTCGCACAGCCCTTAGCCGCGGAGCGGCGGGGGGGGCGGGGAGGGTCTGGCCGCTACTCTTGGGGTTTCTCTGGGGGTGGTGTGGGGGGCGGGGTCTGTGTCAGCCCTTGAGGTCCCTGGGGCCCATACCAATCCTCAAACCGCCCTCCCTGCGCTGTCCCGGTGTAGGTAGGACGTGCCGGTATCCCCTTCGCCTCCCGGCGCTTGGCCGCCGCCTTCCCGCTGGACCGCACAATCAAGACAATAGCCACAACAATGGCAATCAGCACCACCAGGCTGGGCCCCGTCCGGGCCAGGAACAGCGCAAAGCTCTGGAGACCATCTACCATATCCCCAACGCCGTCCCCAAAGGCCTCCCCCATCCGCTCTGTAAAGGTCCGGGGCTTCTCCTGTACCTCCTGGTACTCCACCACTTCCCGCAGGGAGATATTCAGGTAGGAGTAGGTCACCTGGCTGTCCATCCGCCGCAGTGAAGCGGTGAGGCTCTCGATCTGGTACCGGACATCGCTGAGGGCGCTCTCCAGGGTGATGATGTCCTCCAGCTTATCCGCCTTTTCCAGAATGGCCAGCAGCCGCTCCTCCTGGATCTGGAGAGATTTCAGGTGGGCCTGGGCGTCGTAGTAGCTGTCGGTGATGTCGTCCATGCTCTCGCTCTGGGAAAGGACGTTGCAGAAGCCCCCCACCGACCGGGCCACCTCGTCCAGCTTCTGGGAGGGCACCCGGGCCTGGATGTTGGCGTAACGCTCCTGGTACCGGCTCCGGCTCCCCAGGCTGTAGCCCTCCTGGTTCTGGCTCTCTATGTAGCCCCCCGCTTCCGCCACGGCGGCCTGGATGCTCTGGACGGCCTCGGTGAACTCCCGGGTCTCCAGCTCCATGGACAGGTGCCGGATGATCTTCCGGCTGTCCGGCATCTGGAACTGGGGCATCTCGGCGGAAGCATCGGCACCCCCGTTGGACTCCATGGAGACGTCCTCCTCCGGGGCGGTTTCGGAACTCCAGTATTGCATCCCGCTGCTGGGCTCGGGGGCCGGAGCCGCCGCGGCCGCCGAGGACATCGAAGGGCCGGCGGCTTTGTTGCCTCCGTTGCCTGCGCTGCCGCCGCACCCCAGCAGGCAGAGGGACATGGCCAGGGCAATGGCGGTAACCAGCCCCAACAACCTTTTAACATTCTTGCGCTTCATGGAAAAACCTCCTTTTTCTTGCAAACTGTATCTTCTACTTTAATAGTGTCTGTTTATCCCGGGATTCTTGCAGAAGGGCCAAATATTTCTGCCCCTCCTCCCGGCTTTGAAAGCGGAGGATCTTCCGGCTTGCCCGGTAACGGTCCAGCAGGGCCTCCATCTCCGGCAGATCCCGCCGGGCAAAATCCCGGATCCAGGCTGTAAACTCCGGGTCCTCTTGGGTCTCGATCCAGGGCATATCCTCCCGGACGGTGTTCCGGCGGGCCTCCACCCCGGCCAGGCAGACCTCCAGGGGATAGTCCAGGAAGAACACGGTGTCACAGGCCGCCAGCCGCGGCTCCAGGGTCCGCCTGTAGTTTCCGTCGATGATCCACCGCTCCCCGGCCAGCAGCTCCCCAAGGCGAAGGTCGAACTCCTCCCGGGTGGCGGTGGTCTTATCCGCCCGGTGCCAAAGGCGGTCCAGATAATGGAGGGGCAGGCCGGTGACATCCCGAAGGGCCCGGGCGAAGGTGCTTTTCCCCGCCCCTGAATTCCCGATGATGATGGCGCGTTCCATGGCGGTTCCTCCCCTTTTTTGCTACCATTATACTCCCGGAGGGGGGCCTGGGGCAAGGCGAATTTCTTTCGCTGGCCGCTATTCATAATTTTTCATGGACAATTCGGCCAGAAACGGCTATAATAAGGGATTGTACCCGATCAATTCAATGGAGGAACGATCTCATGAAATTTTCCGCAAAAGTTTTGGCCGTTCTTATGGCCCTTATCCTTACCCTGGCGGGATGCTCCGGCGGGGATACCAGCTGGGTCGCCCAGGCCGGGGAGGAGACCATCACCCCAGGGGTCTACCTGGTGCAGCTGATGATGGGCTACAACGAGGCATCCAGCCAAAAGCCCACGACAGAGGACATTATGAAGGAGACCATCGACGGTCTGCCTGCCGCCCAGTACATCACCGACTATGCCAAGAACGAGTGCGCCAAGCTGCTGGTGGTCCACCAGGAGTTTGCCAAGCGGGGGCTGGAACTCACCGCTGACGATACCGAACAGGCCAACTCCTACACGGAATACCTTTACCAGCTGGGGGAGAACTTTTACCAGGCCAACGGGGTTGCCAAGGAATCGGTGCAGTATATCAACGACACCACCATGATGAGCCTGGCGGTCTTTAACAGCATCTACGGCGAAGGGGGCGAAAAGGAGGTTCCCCGGGCCGAGCTGGAGAAAGCGATGGCGGAGCAGTACACCCGGAGCCAGTACATCCTTTTCCCCAAGGTCGACACCAGCACGGGGCTGCCCCTGGAGGAGGAAGCCATTGCCGCCGCCAAGGCAAAGGCGGAGGAGTGCCTTAAAAAGGCCCAGGCAGGGGAAAACTTCACCGATCTTTTGTACGAAAGCGCCAAGGATCTGGACTCCGTAAACATTCAGGAGCGGCAGGAGAAAGATACGGCTTATGACGCCTACCTGGAGAACAACGCCGGGTTCTATCCCCCTGTTTACGAAACAGCGATTTTGGAGATGGCGGATAACGAGATCCGGATGGTGGAGGATGACTTTTACTGCTACATCCTCAAGAAGCTGCCCTTGCTGGAAGGGGAGCCGGAGCGGCTGGAGGGGTACTTGAGCGCGATTCTGCAAAACCTGAAATACGACGAATACATTGGCACTTTGGACAGCTGGGCGAAGGAACTGGACATCAAGTACAACAATGCGGCGCTGGCGGCTTATTCGGCGGCGAAGCTGAAGATGACCCAGGAGGAGATTTCCGCGGCCAACAGCAGCGAAAGCAGCTCCCAGACAAGCGGTGAATCCAGCGAAAGCGCCAGTGATGAGGGCAGCAGCGCAGCCTAAGCCCTGTCGGTTTATACGGCCTTCCCTTTAAGGCAGGGCCGGAAAAGGGTCCGCTTTTTGAGTGGACATAAACAGAGGCCGGGATCTTGACGGAACAAAGGAGGGGCCCATGGCTTTGAAAGCCGTTTTCACCGGTGTTTTTATCGCCGTCTGGCTGGCTGCCGGGGTCCTGCTTCTCTGGCTCCCGGCGCGGATGGGCCCTCCGGCGGAGGCTTCGGGGCCGGAGATTCCCCGGCGCCGGTGGGGACCGGGCCGCCGGGCCGGAGCCGCCGCCTTCGGGGTCCTCTCCCTGGTCCTTCTAGGGGCGGCGTGGGCCTTCTCCACCATAGAGATCGCCCCTGCCCAGCCCCCGGACTTTGACAACGACGCCTGGGTGGCAGATTGCAGCAGCAGCTTCGCCCGGGATACGGTATCCCATAAAAAGCGGCGGTCCCTCACCCAAAGCTGTGGAAGTTTCACCGGGGCTAAGACCCTGTGGCGTGTCTACGACAAGGAGGGCGGGAAAGCGATCGCCATAGAATACCAAATCGCCGTTTCGTCGGGCCGGGCCGACCTGGCCTTGGTCCAGCCTGACGGGACAGTGACCCGACTCTCAGGAGAGACTTCCCCCTACACCTTTACCACCGGGGCCGGTGAGACCCGCCTGCGCCTCATCGGGGACCAGGGGAAGGTGGAGTTTTCCCTTACCATCCCCTACGGGTCCGGAACCTGGATGGAATAGGCGGAGGTCACGGTACAAAACCCGGGCGGCCACTGGAGCGTGGGCTGACCCAACAGGAGGATACATCATGGATTCGATCATGGAAGCCACCAAGGTCTCCTTTTCCTATGAGGAGGAACCCGACGCCCCCTTGGTTTTGGACGGCGTAAGCCTTTCCGTCCACCGGGGAGAGTTCCTGGCCGTGCTGGGCCACAACGGCAGCGGAAAATCCACCCTGGCCAAACATTTTAACGCCATCCTCCTGCCCCGGGAAGGCCGGGTGCTGGTGGACGGTATGGAAACCACCGACGAGGACCGCCTCTACGACATCCGCCAAACGGTGGGAATGGTCTTTCAGAACCCGGACAACCAGATCGTCGCCACCATCGTGGAGGAGGACGTGGCCTTTGCCCTGGAAAATATGGGGGTCCCCCCGGCGGAGATCCGCCAGCGGGTGGACGACGCTCTCCGGTCGGTGGGGATGTACCAGTTCCGGGAACACGCCCCCCACCAGCTTTCCGGCGGACAGAAACAGCGAATCGCCATTGCTGGCGTCATCGCCATGCGCCCCAAGTGCATCGTCCTGGACGAGCCCACCGCCATGCTGGACCCCCGGGGCCGGGCCGAGGTGATGCGGACCCTTCGGGAGCTGAACCGGAACCACGGCATCACCGTCGCCCTCATCACCCACTACATGGACGAGGCCGCCCAGTGCGACCGGGTGGTGGTGGTGGACCGGGGAAAGCTCCTCCTGGACGGCACTCCCCGGGAGGTGTTCCGCCAGGTGGACCGCCTCAAGGGGGTGGGCCTGGACGTCCCCCAGGTCACCGAGCTGATGCACGAGCTGCGCCGGGCGGGGCTGGAGGTCCGGGAGGACATCATCACCGAGGAGGAGTGCGCGGCCGAGCTTGCCCGCCTCCTGGAAGGGAGCGGAAGATAATGGGCATTCCCTTCCTCCTGGTGTATTTCGCGGTCATCCCCGCCGTCTGCACTTTCACCTTCTATAAATTCGCCCGCCTTTGGCTCTGGGCGGCCCCCATCGCCGCAACGGTCCTGGGCACCCTGATGATGACCGCCTACCTGGGCGGCTCCGCCCCCGGTGGGGACCAATGGCTCACCCTCTGGGGGGTCCTTGTGCCTATCCAGCAGCTGGCAGCCATTTCCTTCTCCCTTGGGGTCCTGGTAGGGATGCGCTGGGGCGGCTCCCTGGGCCTTGCCGTCGGCGGCGCCGGGGTGGTCTTGGGCCTTATGGTGGTGGCCGTCACCGACCTGTCCCTTCTCCTCTACCCCCTCTGCCTCATCCTCTACGCCCTGGTGCTGGTCCTCAGCTTTACCGGCAAGGCCAGGAGGGCCTGGGAGGAGTACCGCCAGGGCAACAGCCCGGAATGATAAGTCCACGGCGGCCAGCCCCAAAAGAGGCGGCCGACCGATCCAACCTTGGAGGTTACAATATGACAGCAATCAGAACCGAACACCTTACCCACACCTACTCGGTGGGCACCCCCTTCCAGAAGGTGGCTGTGGACAACGTCTCCATCGCCATCGAGGAAGGGGAGTACGTGGGGGTCATCGGACATACCGGCAGCGGCAAGTCCACCTTCATCCAGCACCTTAACGGCCTGCTGGCCCCCACCTCCGGCAAGGTCTACATCGGGGAAGAGGACCTGTGGGCGGATAAAGCCAAGCTGCGCTCCTTCCGCTTCCAGGTGGGCCTGGTGTTTCAGTACCCGGAGTACCAGCTTTTCGGGGAGACGGTGTACAGTGACATCGCCTTTGGCCCCACCAATATGGGCCTTCCCCCGGAGGAGGTGGACTCCCGGGTCCGCCAGGCCGCCCGCTTTGTGGGTCTTTCCGACGAAAAGCTGGAGAAGAGCCCCTTTGAGCTTTCCGGCGGACAGAAGCGCCGGGTGGCCATCGCCGGGGTGCTGGCCATGGACCCCAAGGTTCTTATCCTGGATGAGCCCACCGCCGGCCTGGATCCCAAGGGCCGGGACAAAATCCTGGGGGAAATCCGGGAGTACCATGAGGAGAAGAAGAACACCGTCCTCCTGGTCAGCCACAGCATGGAGGACATCGCCAAAAACGCCACCATGGCCCTGGTGATGAATCAGTCCCAGCTCTTCTGCTACGACCGGGTGGAGGAGGTCTTTGGCCGGGCCGCCGAACTGGGCCAGATGGGCCTTACCATCCCCCAGGTCTCCCGGGTGTTCCTCTCCCTGGCGGAGAAGGGGCTGGATGTCAACCCCAGGGTTTACACCGTTGAGGCGGCCCGGGATCAGATTTTGCGGAAGCTGTCGAAAGGGGGCAGGGGAAATGATTAAGGACATCACCATCGGCCAGTATTTCCCCGGCAAGTCTCCCATCCACCGGCTGGATCCCAGGGTGAAGATCCTTCTCACCCTGGGCTATATCGTCATGCTCTTTGTGGCCCAAAACGCCTGGAGCCTGGGGCTGGGGATTGTCTTCGGCCTGGCGGCCTATCTCCTCAGCCGCATCCCTTTGACCATGATCGTCAAGAGCCTCAAGCCGGTGGTCCCTGTGATCCTTTTTACTGCCGCCCTGAATATGATCTTTGTGGACGGGGAGACGGTGTTCCAGCTTTGGGTCCTGAAGATCACCCGGGAGGGCATTCACACCGCCGTCTTTATGGCGGTGCGGATTATCTGCCTCATCGCCGGGACCTCCCTGCTCACCTACACCACCTCCCCCATCGCCCTTACCGACGGCATCGAGCGGCTTATGGGCCCCCTGGGGCGGTTCCACTTCCCGGTCCACGAGCTGGCTATGATGATGACCATTGCCCTGCGCTTTATCCCCACCCTCATTGAGGAGACCGACAAGATCATGTCCGCCCAGAAGGCCCGTGGGGCCGACCTGGAGACCGGGGGGCTGATGCAGCGGGCCCGGGCCCTTATCCCCATCCTCATCCCCCTTTTCGTCTCCTCCTTCCGCCGGGCGGATGAGCTTGCCCTGGCTATGGAGTGCCGCTGTTACCGGGGCGGGGAGGGCCGCACCCGGATGAAGCAGCTCCAGATGGGCCCCGGGGACTTTGCGGCCTCGGCCATTGTGGTGGGGTGCATCGCCGGGGTCATCGCCCTGAATCTCCTAATCCCATGAGGAACATCCGCATGACCCTGGCCTACCGGGGCACCGCCTACCACGGCTGGCAGGTCCAGCAAAACGCCCTCAGCGTCTGCACCGTCTTTCAGGACGGGGTAGAGCGGGTTCTGGGCCGCCGGTACGAGGTCAAGGGCTGCTCCCGCACCGACGCCGGGGTCCATGCCAACGGCTTCGTCCTCTCCCTGCGCTGTCCCGAGGAAGAACCCCCGGCCATCCCCTGCGGTGCCCTTCAAAAGGCGCTGAACAACTGCCTTCCCCGGGACATCGCCGTTCTGGACTGCCGGGACGCCCCGCCGGATTTCCACCCCCGGTACGACTGCACCGGGAAGCGGTACCTTTATAAGATCTGGAACAGCCCGGTGAAAAACCCCTTTTGGGAGGATCTGGCCCTCCAGTATCGTTCCCATATTGATGAGGCCCTGGCCAACGAGGCCGCTGCCCGATTCCTGGGCCGCCGGGACTTTACCTCCCTCTGCGCGGCGGGGGGCGCCGTAGAGGACAAGGTGCGGACCATCACCCGCTGCTCTCTTCGCCGGGAAGGGGAACTGGTGATCCTTTCGGTGACAGGGAACGGGTTCCTGTACAACATGGTGCGAATCCTGGCAGGGACGATCTTAGAGGTCTGTTACGGGCGCTTGGCCCCGGAGGACATTCCCGGCATCCTGGATGCCAAAGACCGGAGCAAAGCCGGCCCCACTCTGCCGCCCCACGGGCTGTACTTGGATCGGGTTTTTTATCCAGGCGACGAGATTCCGTAAATTTCGACAAGAATTTTCCGTATTGTATAGATAGCAAAGAAATCGAAAGCCCCGCCGCCGTTCTATATCCCCGGCCCGCCCTGGCAAGGTGTTGCTGCCTTCCGCTTTTTACAGCCCACGACTCCAGGCACAACCTACGACCCCGCACAGCCCTTAGCCGCGGAGCGGCGGGGAGGGTCTGCCTGCGGGTGCTAACCCGCCGGGGAGGGTCTGCCATTATTGTTGAAAGGAGACCGCCGCCTTTGCCGAAAATGACTCCGTTCGAGAAGCTCCGGAAGTCCCGACGCAGAAAACGCTTCTTCCGCCGTGCCCTCGGCCTCCTGGTCCTCCTTACCCTCTCCGCCGCCGCCACCATCACCGTCGCCATCATCTACCAGCTGGACCTCCGCAGCGGCCTGGAAAATACCATCGCCTCCATGAAAAGCGGCCCCGGCTTCCCCGTCTCCCTCTCCGAAATGAGCCCCCAAGCCCTCCTGCCTATGGGCGGCGATGTGGCCGTCGCTACCAGCTCCGGCGCCTATTTGTATAACTCCAGCGGCGCCCGCCTGAACAGCTGCCTTAATAATTACCGTACCCCCCAGTTCAAAGCCGCCGGAGGAAAGCTCCTTTCCTATGACCTGGGCGGAAACGGCCTCCGGGTGGACAATAAAGCCAAAAACCTGTACAGCGAAACCTTCTCCGGCACTTTGCTGGCCGCCGACCTGGCCGGAACCGGCGCCTTGGCCGTGGTCCAGACTACTCCCGGCGCCTCCGCCCTGGTCTCCGCCTATAACCCCCGCTTTGAACTGATGTACTCCTGGACCGTCCAGGACAGCTATATCACCGGGGTCTCCCTCTCCCTCCGGGGAGAAATGATGTCCTGCGCCGGCCTTACCATGGAGGGTCAGCACATCGTTTCCTATCTGCGCCTCCACCACTTTGACCAGGACACAGAGGCCGCCAAGGTCCCCCTCTCCGACGAGGTCATCGCCTCCATGGTGTGGACCGACGCCGAGGAGATCCAGGTGGTCACCGACAAAAACCTCTACCTCTTTGACAGCTGGGGGGAACAGCTTGCCAAGGTCTCCCTTCCCAACCAGCTGCTGACCTTTGAAAACTGCCCCGGAGCCCTTTACATAGCTTTTGGGGATTACCGGGATCCCGGGGGCGTTACCATCCTGGCCTACGACGGGGAGCTGGAAAAGGTAGGCTCCGCCACCGTCTCCCGGCGGCTCCTCTCCCTCTCCGCCGACGGGGACCACCTCCTGGCCCTCACCGAGGGGGAGCTGTACCTGGGGGATCCCCTCCTCCGGGAGCTGAAGCCCCGGGGCCGGGGGGACCTCTACCTGGTAGCTCTGGCCGGAAACCATATCTACGGCCTTACCCCCGACGGGCTCATCTGGGACACCCTGTAGCATCCCCCGGCCGGTGCGCCGGGGCCCTGCAAAATACGACTAGAAAGGGAAAATACCTATGGACCTTCCAATGAATCTGATCTATGACCTGGTTTTGGGGCTGCTCCTCCTCTCCATCCTCTACCGCTCCTGGCGGCAGGGCTTTATCGCCTCCTTCATCCGGCTGGCGGGGACGGCGGCGGGCTTTTTGGTGGCCTCCTTCCTCAGCCGGCCCATGGCGGAAAAGCTATACGACGGCCTGCTGGCAAAAAAGGTGGAGGCCTATGTCGCCGACACCCTCCTGGCCCCGGACAGCCCTCTCTCCTCCGCCCTGGCAGGACTGGATCAGGCCGGGAGCGCCGCCCTCCACCTGGTCACCCAGTTCCTTTCGGAGCGCGGGCTGGACTTTTACACCGCCGGTGACGCCGGGGAGATGGGAGAGAAGATCCTTTCCGGCATCCTGAATGGCACCGACCCCGCCGCCACCGTCGCCCAGGTGGTGATAAAGCCCATGGCCCTCACCATCCTGCAAACGGTGATCTTCTTTGTCATCCTTACCCTGGCGGGGATGGTGGTACGGGCCATCGCCCGGGTGGGGCTTGGCGTCAACCACATCCCCCTGGTGGGGGGACTGAACCGTCTGGCGGGGCTGGCCTGCGGGACGGTGTACGCCCTCCTTTTGGGGTACGTCATCGCCTCTGCTCTGCTCCTGTTGGCGGGACTGGGACAAAACCAGTGGGACTGGCTCAACAGCGGCATCCTTCGGGACACAGTGCTGATCCGCGGCCTCCTTTCCCTGCGGACCTGGCTTCCTTAAACAAAAGAGCGCGGACTACCGGCAAACGCCGCCGGCAGTCCGCGCTTTTTTATGGGGTTCAGCCCCGGGCTTCCCCTTTATGCTCCTCGTAGAATTTGTCGTACCAAGCCTTTTGGCTCACCAGGAGGCTGGGGGTGTCCAGGCCGAAGGGGCAGTGGCTCTTGCAGTGGTTGCAGTGGATACACTGGTCGATGCGGTCCATCCCCTCCCGCCACTCCTTGGTGAGGTAGGGCCTGTAGGGGGAACGGGTCATCAAAAACTGGATCCGGGCCGCGTTTGGAATGGGGATGTTCTGGGGGCAGGGCAGGCAGTAGCCGCAGGAACGGCAGAAGTCCCCGGAGAGTTCCTCCCGCTCCTTTTGGACCATGGCCTCCAGCTCGGCGTCCCAGGCCGGGGGATTGGCGTCCAGCTCCAGCCACTGGCGCAGCTCCTCCATCCGCTGCACCCCGTAGATGGGGACCACGTGGGGGTACTTCTGGAGGAAGGCAAAGGTGGCCCGGGGCTCCCGAATCAGCCCCCCGGACATGGCTTTCATGCAGATGAAGCCAACGTCAGCCCTTTGGCATTTCTCCACCACCTCGGTGTCCTTTTCGGTGGCCAGCACCGAGAAGGGAAACTGCAGCGTCTCGTAAAGGCCGCTGTCGATGGCCTCGTGGGCCACAAAGAGCCGGTGGTTGGTGATGCCGATGTGCCGCACCACCCCCTGCTTCTTCATCTCCAGAAGGTACTGGTAGGCGGGATCGTCCTCTCTGGGGCAGAAGTCCGGGTTGTGAAACTGCAGAATGTCGATGTAGTCGGTTTTCATCCGCTTGAGGCTCAATTCTAAATTCCGCTTCACCATGTCCGGGTCGCCCTTCTTGTAGGCGCTTTTGGTGGCAATGATGATCTCCCCCCGGACGTCGGAAAGGGCCGCCCCGATCTTCTCCTCGCTGTCGGTGTAGGCGTTGGCGGTGTCGAAGAAGTTCACCCCTTCCTCGTAAGCGGTCCGCAGCAGCTCCCCCGCCGCCTCAAAGGAGATCCGCTGGATGGGCAGCGCCCCAAAGGAGGTCTTGGTCACCATCAGTCCGGTGCGCCCCAGGCGTACCTTTTTTCGTTCTGTCATCTGTCATCTCTCCTTATATGTTAGAAGCTGTACCCATCCGGGCGGCAAATTCCCCTCGCCCATCTGCGTACTTCGGCTAATGATACAACTTCTTACTCTGCTTCTGTCAGCCGCCGGACGGCCTCCTCCTTGGTATCCACAAAGAAGAAGTCCTTCCCCGGGTTGGATTTGTACAGGAAATCGTGGAGGGGGCTTGCTGGTACACAAAATAACCCCCGCAAACCGCCGGCTTCATACGGTAGTTGATTCCTTCCGGAGGACCGCCCCTGCCACACCGGTGCTGAGAGTGAAAAAGTCCTTACAGATCCGCTCTTTGGCAACGGCGATCCGCTCCGCCCCGGTTTTGTACTTCACGGTTATGGCCAGGTCCAGGGCGGGCTGGGGGCGGCAGGGATCTTCACAAAATCAGTTCCATTTGGTAGTTGGTCAGCAGAACGCCCCGGCGCTCCACCTGCTGTTCCAGAATTACCCGATACCCCCGCTTTTCAAAGAATCCCCTGGCGGTGATGGAGGCGCAGGTGGTGATCCTTGGAACGGGAAAGGCCCCTTCCAGGGCCTGACAAAGGGCGGAAGCCACCCCCTGACCCTGGCAGTCCTTTCCCACATAAAGCCGGTCCAGATAACCGGTCCGGCAGATGTCCCCGAAACCCGCCAGCCTTCCCTCCAGCTCCGCCACCAAGGCGAAATGCCCCCGGAAGGAGCGGTCCCAGCCAGCCAGGTCCATCTCCTCAGGGGCCCAGGCATCCAGCTGCCGGGGGGTGTAGTCCCGGCGGTTTACGGTATGCACCGTCTCGTAAAAGAGCCGGGCCAGGGCGGGGCAGTCAGAGGGGCGGTAGGGGCGCAGACAAAGCTTTTCCATCCCCTATCCCTCCTCCGGGAAGTGGGCGAATTTCTCCTCCAGCACCAGGGGGGCCACCGTTCCGGAGGAAAGCTCGGTGAGATCCCGGGCAAAGGCGGGGAGGCGGGCGGCTTTGCAAAGGAGGCGCAGGCGCACCCCTTCGGCGAAAACGCTGTCCAGCACCTGGACCTCATGCTGGGGCAGAAGGTAGGTGGCCTTGCCGTAAAAGTCGTACCCCAGGTCCAGCTCCAGGACGGCGGCGGGCTGCATATTCAGCCGCTGGGCGGCGTCCACGGCGGTTTTGGCCCCCTGGGCGTAGGCCCGGACCAACCCCCCCGCCCCCAGGA
>CAJUFK010000100.1 GCA_910585535.1 uncultured Angelakisella sp.
GCGGCTCTTAGCGCGGAGATCGGGCGAAACACCCCAAAACGAGCCAAACAAAAAAGGCCGCGCAAAAACAACGAAGCTAAGAAAGGGCGCAAAGCCATCCTTTCTTAGCTTCTTTTTCTCGAAGTGACAAGCGCGGCCGGTAACGTGCCTGCCCCTGGCGCAGCCGCAGGGAGCGCCTCCACCTTCCCGTACTGCGTCGCTCCCCTTCAAAACAGGGCCCAAAGGGCCCGCTTTTTGAACGGGCGCACCTCCGTTCCCGACCGTCAGCATTAAGACGCAATCACACAGCGCCCTGGATTTTCCTCTAAAAAACCTCTTGCTTTTTTTTAGAAACATGGTAACATAATACTTGGTATTTTTTCCTCAAACGACCTAAATTGGCGGCAAATCAATCTTACCTATGGGGAGTGTTTCAAACATGACTACAAAAAAGCAAAAGCGGATCGGGAAAAAGGTGGGGAACCTTGTCGCCATCATGTTGGTGGTGGCGATGGTCGTCGTTTCCTTTTTAGGGATTGTTATGTCCTACCAAATCACCCTTCGTATGCTTCGGGACAAATGTGTCAGCGGAACCAACGTCTTGGCCTTTGCTCTCCAAACCGGAGGCCTTCCGGAGGATATGAACGCTTTCCTGGATGAACTCAAGGTTCGCCAGGGCTGTGAATTCACCATCTTTGAGGGGGATGTGCGGGCCTACACCACCATTACCCAGAACGGGCAGCGGATGCTGGGCACTACCCTATCCCCCGATATTGCCGATGTCGTCCTGAAGAAGGGCCAGTCCTATGTTGGGGAAAGCAACATTTTAGGGGTCACCCACCTCTGCTCCTACGTTCCCACCCAGGATGCCAATGGCCAGATAGACGGGCTCATCTTTGCGGGGATCTCTAAATCCAGCATTATGGATCAGGTGTATCTCACCATTTTCCTTTCCTGCGTTGTTGGCTTTGTGATGATGGTCATTTTTATTCTTATCCTGACCTGGTACCTTAAGAATGTGGTTTCCCGTCCCCTGGCCGCCTTGACCCAGCTGGCCCAGACCATGGACCAGGGCGAACTGGGGCTTCAGAGCCGCCGCTCTATGACGGTGGACATTCATTCCGATGACGAGATCGGCATTCTGGCCCAAAGCTTTGGCAGTACCATCCAGCGGCTTC
This sequence comes from uncultured Angelakisella sp., assembly GCA_910585535.1. Taxonomy (GTDB): domain Bacteria; phylum Bacillota; class Clostridia; order Oscillospirales; family Ruminococcaceae; genus Angelakisella. The sequence goes on from CAJUFK010000100.1 coordinate 1,158, forward strand.
GGGGCTACATCGGAGAGATCTCCGACGTGCTGGAAGCGGTTGCGGGAGGCGACCTTACCGTAACTACCCGCCAGAACTACATAGGGGACTTTGCCTCCATTAAGGTCTCTATGGAAGCAATCATCGCCAAGCTGGGCGAGACTATGGCCCAGATCGTCTCCAGCGCCGAGCAGGTCTCCGCCGGAGCCGACCAGATGTCCAGCGGAGCCCAGGCCCTCAGCCAGGGGGCCATGGAGCAGGCCAGCACCCTGGAGGGCCTGAAAGAGACCATTGACAGCATCTCCATCCACATAAAGGGTACGGCCAACAATGCCCAGGAGGCCAACAACCAGTCCAACACGGTAAACGGCCAAGTCCAGGAAAGCAACCAGAAGATGCAGGCGATGATTTCCGCCATGGAGGAGATCAACGCCAGTTCCAGTGAGATCGGAAAGATCATCAAGGCGATTGAGGACATCGCTTTCCAGACCAACATTCTGGCCCTTAACGCCGCCGTGGAGGCCGCCCGGGCCGGGGCCGCCGGCAAGGGCTTCGCTGTGGTTGCCGACGAAGTGCGGAACCTGGCCAGCAAGTCCGCCGACGCCTCCAAGAGTACCTCTGCCCTTATTGAAAGCTCTCTGGCCGCTGTGGAAAAGGGCACCCGGATCGCCAACGAGACCGCCGCCCAGCTGGACCGCGTGGTCGTTGGGGCCGGTGAAGTAATGACCAGCATCAACGCCATTGCCGCCGCTTCCAAGGAGCAGGCCGAGGCTGTGGCTCAGGTCCAGACCCAGATCGGTGAGATCTCCGATGTTGTGACCACCAACTCGGCTACCGCCGAGGAAAGCGCCGCCACCAGCGAAGAGCTAAGCGCCCAGGCCCGGATGCTGGAGGAGATGACCTCCTCCTTCCGGTTGCGCTGACACCCCAACAAGGCATAAAAAATCCCCCTGCTGTGCAGGGGGATTTTTTGCATCACGCTTGGATATACCGGGATAGAAACTCCCGGGTTCTGGGATTCTGGGGGTTCTGGAAGATGTCCTGGGGGGCGCCCTCCTCGGCGATGATCCCTTTGTCCATAAACACCACGCGGGTGCTGACGTCCCGGGCAAAGCCCATTTCGTGGGTGACCACAATCATGGTAAGGCCCTCCTTGGCCAGGCCCTTCATCACCTCCAGAACGCCCCCCACCATCTCGGGATCCAGGGCGGAGGTGGGTTCGTCGAAGAGGAGAACCTCCGGATCCATGCAGAGGGCCCGGGCAATGGCCACCCGCTGCTTCTGCCCACCGGAGAGCTGGGCCGGGGAGGCCCCCAAGAAGTCCTTCATCCCCACCTTCTCCAGGAAGAAAAGGGCTTTCTGCCGGGCCTCCTCCTTGTTCCGCTTGAGGACACGGGTCTGGCCCACCATGCAGTTTTTAAGGACATCCATATTGCTGAAAAGGTTGAAGGACTGAAAAACCATTCCCACCTGGGTGCGATAGTGGTTCACGTCCATTCTTCCCTGGAGGATGTTCTGGCCGTGAACCAGGATCTCCCCGGCGTCGGGGGTCTCCAGCAGATTGATGCACCGCAGAAGGGTGGATTTGCCGGAGCCAGAGGCACCGATAAGGCAGATGACCTCCCCGGGGGCGACGCTGAACCGGATGTCGTTTAGAACCTCCAGCTGGCCGAAATGCTTTTTCAGGCCGCGAATCTCGATGATGTTTTCCATACAGGCCGCCTCCTCTTAAAATGTGGGGTTCCCGGGCACCGTCTGGGAGGCCGGGAAACTGGACCTGGGCCGGCCCATCCGCTTTTCAATAAGGCCCAGGATCCGGGTGGTGGTAAAGGTGAGAACCAGATAGATAGAGGCGGTGATGGCCATGGTCTGGGTAAAGAGGAAGATGCTCCCCCCCACCCCGATGGACTGGAAGTAAAGGTCGGTAACCGAGATGGCGCTGAGGACCGAGGTATCCTTGATGTTCACCACGAATTCATTGCCGATAGCGGGGAAGGAGTTTTTGACGGCCTGGGGCAGCACCACCAGAAGCATGGTCTGCATGGAGGTCATGCCGATGCTCCGGGCGGCCTCGGTCTGGCCGGGGTCCACGCTTTGGATGCCGGCCCGGATAATCTCCGCCATATAGGCCCCGGTGTTCACCGAGACGATGAAGATACCCGCCGTCACCGGCTTCCAGTTAAAAACCGGCTTGAGGAGGTAATACAGAAAAACGCTTTGGACGATCATGGGAGTCCCCCGGAACACCTCGATGTAGATGCTGGTAAGGGCGTGGACCAGGCGCTTTCCGATCCGCACGCCCAGGGAGTCCCGAGGCTCCACCTTCACCGCCCGGACGCTGCCCACCAGCAGCCCAATGACCAGGCCGATGACAGTACCGGTAAGGGAGATAAGCAGGGTGACCTTGGTCCCTGCCCAAAAGAGGGGCCAGTACCGCTGGGCGATCTCCAGGACCTTTGCGAAAAACTCAGCCATTGATTCCGTTCCTTTCTGCCGCCGCCAGGGCGGTCACTTTGTCTTTACCAGGACGATGCGGGTGCTGTCGCTCAGATAGGTCGTGCCGTTGATGGTCACCTGGATCTGGTCCCCCTCGGCAAAATCGGTCCAGGACTCCACCGGGCCCTCCACGCACTGGCCGTTGGGCAGGGCGATGTAGGCGTAGTCGTAGTAAAAGTGGGTATCCAACAGGGAACGGTTGCAGGAGGTGGTGGCGAAGGCCAGGGCCAGGATGACAAGGAGCAGCAGGACGGCAGCTGTGACAGGCAGGATTGCTTTTTTCATAGTTGTTTCCTCCGGTTTCGGTGGTTGCGGTGTGTACCGTCCTATTATAAGGGGAACCGGGGGGCGGTTCAAGGGGGAGGGGGAGGTTTTTCTTAATTTAGGGGGCTGAGGTTGCAAAACACCCCACTGGGGTGTATTTGCAGGATAGCTGGGTGCAGGGCGAGCAGGCTTCTTCTTTCTTTTTTTCTTTCAAAAAGAAAGAAGCAAAGAAAAATGCGCCCTCCGGTATTTGGGGTATTTCGCTCCCTGCGGGGAGCGACCAGGGCGTTGCCCCTGGACCCTACCGCCCTTTGAAAAGGGCGGCCCTAAACTTTCCTTGGCTCGATTGATACACTTCTGCTGTCTATGTCTCCAGGCACCTGCTATCGCCCTGTACAGCGTCATGCCGCGCAGCGGCGGGTAGGGTGTGCCTGCCGACGCTTGTCGGCTAGCCGTTGGCGGGCTGGCGGGAGACGGCGTCGGTCATCCACTGATTGCGGGTGTCAGCATCGATGGTGTCCAAAGCAGCCTGAATGGCGTTCAACAACTCGGTGTTGCCCTTTTTAACCGCAATGGAAACCGTGGTGTCCGCCTCAAAGCCCTTGCCGGCCTCGAACCGCACGATAGAAAGGCTGGGGTTGCTGGTGACCACGCCGGTGGCCACGGGCAGCTCGGCGGTAAGAGCGTCGGCCTCGCCGTTCTGGAGAGAAACCACCATAAGGGGATAGCTCTGAAGGGGGGTCATGTGGTTGACGCTGGGGATCTGGTCGATGATGTCATCGTAGAGGGTGTTCTGCTGACCCTGAACATTCTTGCCGGTGAAGTCGGCCAGGGAAGTTGCGTTTGCCAGGGCGTCGTCCCCCCGGACAATGCAGACCATTTCGGACTCATAGTAGGGGGTGGTGAAGTCGGCATTCTCCTTCCGCTCCGGGGTGGCAGTCATGCCGGCGATGATGGCGTCGATCTCCCCAGAGGTGACGGCGGGCTCCAAACCCTCCCAGGACAGCTTCTTGATGACCAGCTCCATCCCCATCTTGTCGGCCAGGGTCTTGGCCATCATCACATCGTAGCCGCCGGCGTGACCTGCGCTTTCCAGCGGAACAGAAAACTCATCGCTCTCCACCTGGGTCCAGTTAAAGGGGGCATAGTTGCATTCCATGCCAACGGTAAAGGTCTTCTTCTCCGCAGGAGCGGTGGAACCACCGTCGTTTCCGGAGGCCGGAGCAGAGGACCCGCCGTTGTTGCCGCCGCAGCCGGCCAGCAGGGAAAGGGTCGCCGCCGCTGCCAGAATAGCGGCCAAAAATCTTCTCTGATTCATCATAGGTGAAAACTCCTTTGTCTTTGTTGTTGTTCTTCGCACAGGCTTTTCTATCCTCCCAAGGCCTTCGCGCTAAGGTCCGGGGCGATTCTTGCCTGGTCGACTGCACCCAATTTTACCGGGATGCAAGCCCCCCGTCAACTTTTGTTGCCACTATAATTCCATCTTATTGCTTCACGCTAAATTCAGAAAATGGTTTTGAAGCAGTTTCGTGAATTTTAACAACTAAATTGCCGCAGCCTTGTGTATCCTGGTAGAAGAAGGCAGAAAAACGATACATTTACGATACATTTTTGCCATCCCAATGAATCATTCTTCAATTATAATAGGGACTGTAGGAGGGCGGACAAAATTCCCCTTCTGCGAACGAATTTCCCCGTTACGCCCCGCCTGACGGCGGAACCATTCTAAAACCAAGGGAGGAAACAAGTCATGTCTAAGAAAAGATTCTTTGCCGGTCTGCTGGCCCTCGTGATGGCGCTGACCATGTTGGCCGGATGCGGCGGCGGCGATAAGCCCGCCTCTCCCGCTCCTACGTCCCCCGCCCCCGATCAGGGCTCCACACCTGCGGAGCCCACCCCCGCTGACGTCAGCGGCGACGTGCTGATCTACACCTCTATGTACGAGGACATCATCGAGGCCATCAAGCCCGAGCTGAAGAAGGCGTTCCCCAACCTGAACGTGGAGTTCTTCTACGGCGGCACCGGCACCCTGCAGACCAAGGTCGCTGCTGAAATCGAGACCGGCAAGCTGTCCTGCGATATGCTGATGGTCGCCGAGCCCGCCTACTCCCTGGAGCTGAAAGAGGGCGGCTGGCTGGAGCCCTACGTCACCCCTGCCGCCGAGACCCTGGCCTTTGATTACGACAAGGAAGGCTACTGGTACCCCGTCCGGATCTGCAACATGGTCCTGGCCTACAACCCCGAGCTGAAAAAGAAGGAAGAGATCCCCAACAGCTTCTATGATTTCGCCTACAACGAGGCTGTCAAGGGCAAGACCTCCATGGGCAACCCCCTGACCTCCGGTACCGCCATGGCCGCTGTCACCGCTTTGAAGGACAAGTACGGCTATGAGTATTTCGAGGCTCTGGGCAAGCAGGGCACCATGGTGGAGTCCGGCTCCGTGGCCGCCGGCAAGCTGGAGACCGGCGAGTGCGACGTCATCATGATCCTGGAGGAGTCCATCCTGAAGATGCGTGAGGAAGACGACAGCCAGTTGGAGGTCATCTATCCCACCGACGGCACCATCGTCATCCCCTCCACCATTATGACCGTTGCCGGGGACAAGAGCGAACATAACAACATCGCCGCCTGCCAGGCCATCACCGACTGGTTCCTTTCCAACGAGGGCCAGAAGAACATCGTTGCCGGCTGGATGCACTCCGTCGTCGCCAGCTATCCCGAGCCTCCTTACGACGCCATCCCCACCACCGAGATCCTGAAGAACACCATGCCTGTCAACTGGGAAAACTGCTTCCGGCAGAGAGACGAGATCCGCACCAAGTTCCAGGAGAACGTCACCATTCCCGAAAAGAAATAACCTGATCCCTTAAAGCAAACGCGGCGGGGGCTGCTGCAGCACAGCTTCGCAGCGGTCCCCGCCCTTTTTATCCCTCTACAAAGGAGTGATCGTAATGGCTGCAGCGACCACCGTAAGATCCCCTGGCAGCGCCCCTGCCGAAAAGGAAAAGCGGTTTTACTTCGACATTAAGTGGGTCATCATTCTGGCCATTGTGGCCTTTTTGATGGTCTTTGAAGTCTTCCCCATGCTCTATCTGGTCATCCGCGCCTTTACCGCAGACGGAGGCTTCTCCCTTCACGCCTTCCAGCGGGTATATACCTACCCGATGAACTGGATGGCCCTTCGGAATACCGTTGTCACCGCCACCTGTTCCATGTTCCTGGGGGTGCTCATCGCCTTCCCCCTGGCCTGGCTGGTGGGCCGCACCAACCTATATGGCAAAAAATTCTTCCGGACCCTGTTTGTCACCACCTACATGGTGCCCCCCTACGTAGGAGCCATGGCCTGGCTCCGCCTGCTGAACCCTTCGGTGGGCACCCTTAACGTATTTTTGAAAAATCTCCTCCATCTGGCCGAAAACCCCTTTGACATCTACACAGTGGGCGGCCTGGTGTGGGTTTTGACCTCCTTCTATTACCCCTATGCCTTTATCACCATCTCCAGGGCTATGGAGAAGATGGACCCCTCCCTGGAGGAGGCCTCTAAGATCTCCGGGGCCAGCCCCCTTAAGACCCTTTGGACCATCACCCTGCCTATGATGGCCCCCAGCATTGTGGCGGCGGCTCTGCTGGTCTTTGTCTCTGCCGGTTCCTGCTACGGCATCCCCTCCATCATCGGGGCCCCCGGGCAGGTCCACACCGTCACCACCCGGATCATCGACTTTGTCAGCATCGGCAACCAGGAGGGGCTCACTGACGCCACCACCCTGGCAGTGTTCCTGATGATTATTGCCAACGTCGTCCTTTACGTCAGCAACTTTGTGGTGGGCAAAAAGCAGTACATCACCGTTTCCGGCAAGTCCACCCGGCCCAACATCGTGGATCTTGGCCGGTGGCGGATCCCCATTACCCTGCTGGTGGTCATCTTCTCCCTTATCGTCGTCATTATCCCCTTCGCCTCGGTGGCGGTTACCTCCTTCACCCGGAACCTGGGCAAGCCCCTTCTCTCCTTTGCAGAGGGGCAGCTGGTCACCAGCAACTTCACCATGAAGTTCTGGGAGCGGGTCACCACCCGGGAATCCATCCTCAACTCGGCGGGACACTCCCTGCTCTATGCGGCTTTGGCGGCCACCCTGGGGATCATCGTCTCCTGCGTTATGGCCTATCTTCTCCAGCGGACCAACGTGAGGGGCAAGAGCATCCCCGACTTCCTCATCACCCTGGGCAGCGGCACCCCCAGTGTGGTTATCGCCCTGGGCCTCATCATGACCATGTCCGGCCGGTTCGGCATCAACATCTACAACACCATGTGGATTATGATCGTGGCCTATATGGTCAAATACCTCCTCATGGGCATGAGAACGGTGGTCTCGGCCATGAGCCAGATCCACCCCTCCCTGGAGGAAGCCTCCCTCATCTCCGGCGCAAGCTGGCTGCGAAGTTTCAAGGACGTGACCATTCCCCTGATTGCCCCCTCGGTGGTGGCGGGCTGGTTCCTCATCTTCATGCCCTGCTTCTACGAACTCACCATGTCTACCCTCCTCTACTCCACCTATACCAAGACCCTGGGTATCGAACTGTTTACCTACCAGACCTTCCACAGCCAGCAGACTGCGGCGGCCCTGGCCACCGTTATCCTGCTGCTGGTCATCGCCGCCAACTGGCTGCTGAATAAGCTGACCCACGGCGAGTTCTCTATTTGACGAAGGGGGTACCAAAAGTATGTCTACCATTACCATTAGTAACGTAACCAAGGCCTTCGGCGATGTGGTGGTGCTGAAGGAATTTAACCAGGTGTTCCAGGACAAGGAGTTCATCACCCTCCTGGGCCCTTCCGGCTGCGGCAAGACCACCATGCTGCGGATGATCGCCGGCTTCGAGCGCCCCACCTCCGGGGAGATCAGCATTGACGGCCGGGTGGTCAGCTCGGACAAGACCTTTGTCCCCCCGGAGAAACGGGACATCGGCATGGTGTTCCAGTCCTACGCTGTCTGGCCCCATATGAACGTCTTTGACAATGTGGCCTATCCCCTGAAGATCAAAAAGCTGGACAAGGCCGCCATCAAACAGAAGGTGGAGTGGATCCTGGAGGCTGTCCACCTGAGCCAGTACGCCGACCGGATGCCCAACCAGCTCTCCGGCGGCCAGCAGCAGCGTGTGGCCTTGGGCCGGGCCCTGGTGGCGGAGCCCAAGCTCCTCCTCCTGGATGAGCCCCTCAGTAACCTGGACGCCAAGCTTCGGGAGAGCATGCGGTTCGAGATCAAGGAGATCCAGAAGAACTTCGGCATCTCCGTTGTCTACGTCACCCACGACCAGTCGGAGGCTATGGCCATGTCCGACCGGGTTATTGTCATCAACCGGGGGGTCATCCAGCAGATCGGCACCCCCATTGAGATCTACCGCAACCCCGCCAACCAGTTCGTCGCCGACTTCCTGGGCAAGATCAACTTCATCAAGGGCGAAGTAAAGGACGGCCGGATCGAACTTACCGGCTTGGGCCAGTCCCTGCCCTACGATGGGCCGAGAACCGGCAAGGTGGTCGTGGCCATCCGCCCCGAGAACATCCACCTTTCCCTGGACAAGGGCGACCTGGAGGGCCGGATCTCCTCCATGTTCTACATGGGCGATGTCAACGACTGCCGGGTGGACATTAACGGCGTCCAGATCCGGGTCATCGCCGACAGCCACAGCTACGACAAGCTCTATGGCAACGAGAAGATCTTCCTCAACGTCCAGGAGTTCCTGGTCTACGAGGACGATGGCAGCGACGAGCATACCAAGATTGTTACCTGATACAAAATCACAGAGCAGCGCCCCCGGCCAAGGAAAGCTCCTTCTGCCGGGGGCGTTTTTATCGGTACGTCAGTCGGTAAACGAAAAGTCGCTGATCTCCACCACCCCGTCCAGGGAGGGGATCCGCACCTCTTGGACCTCCATGGTCTCCTTGTCAAAGACGATCTCGTAGGTGGTCAGCAGGATGCTGCCGCTGGCCACCAGCTGCTCCTCCTCCGCCTTTACCGTAAGCTTTCCCGCCTTCTCCCCGGTGAGGATCTCCCGCAGGAGGGTAAGGGCCGACTGGGTGGGCAGGGTGTAGGCGGAAAGGTCCACGTCCATCCCCCGGAACTGCACCTTGACCTCCTCCCCGGCGGTGGTGACCACCAGGCCGGAAAGGGCCTCCGGGGCGGAAAACTCCGCCGTAATGTCTGCGGCTCCGGTCTTTGTAAACTTGGCCTCCGCCTGGGTGCCGTCATAGGTCATCTTGCCGGTAAAGGTGTACTCCCGGGCCAGGGTCTCCTTAACCAGGGCGTCATAATCTGTCACCTGATCCCGCAGCTTGCCGCAGCCCCCCACAAGGAGCAAAAGGGCCGCCAGGGCCGCTATCCATCTTTTCATCCTTCCTCCTGTTCCGCTTCCAGAAAGGCCGCCCCCAGGTAATCCGCCAGCTGGGAGGGTACCATCCCCCGGCAGGACCACTGTTGGGCGCAAAGCCAGGCGGCCCGCCCATGGAGCCAGACCCCGGCCTGGGCAGCCTGGAAGGGTTCCGCCCCCTGGGCCAGGAGACCCCCGAGGATGCCGGTGAGAACGTCGCCGCTGCCCCCCTTGGCCAGACCGTCACAGCCGCCGAAGTGCCAGAGTTGTTTTTCCCCCTGGAAGATCCCGGTGACCCAGCCCTTCCGAAGCAAAGTGATTTTGGTTTTCCCGGTTATAGTATGCTCCTTGTCAAAGGGATTATGCTCCGGCGCTGTCCCGGTAAGGCGGGCGTACTCCCCGGGGTGGGGGGTGAGGAGGAGGGGACAGCGGGCTTCCGCCAGAAGGGCCAGGGGGTCAGGATCCAGGGCCAGGGCGGTGAGGGCCCCGGCATCCAGAAGGAGCGGCTTTTCCTGGCGGAGGAAGGCCCGGACAATGGCCAGCGTATCCTGATCCGCCTCCAGGCCGCAGCCCATGGCGATGGCATCCGACCCCTGGGCGGCGCCCAGAAGGGCAGAGACCGTCTCCTGGTCCCCAAGGATGCCGCCCCGGCTGTTTTTCCGGCAGATCGTATCAATAACCTCCGGACAATGGGCCGCCACCAGTTTGCAGACCCGGGAGGTGGAAGCCAGGCGGACATACCCCACCCCCGACCGGACCGCCGCCGAGGCCGCCATCACCGCCGCCCCAGGGTACTGCCGGGACCCGGCGATGAGGAGCAGCCGGCCGTTTGTCCCCTTGTGCCCGGTGTGGCTCCGCCCCGGGAGGCTCCGCCGGAAATCCTCAAGGTCCAGGGCCGCCAGCCAGCCGGGGAAGGCGTCCTCCACCTTGGGATGGGCCCCGATGGAGCCAACAGCCAGTTCCCCCAGGTACTCCCCGGCCCAGTTTACCAGATGGGCAGGCTTCCGGGCCCCCATGCAAACCGTCAGGGTGGCGGGAATGCAGCGGTGATAGAGACCGGTATCCCCCTCCACGCCGCTGGGGATGTCCAGAGCGGCAATGGGAACGCCCCCCTTTCCCGCTTTTCGGGCAGCCCAGAACAGGGGTTCCAGCTCCTCCGGCACCTGCCCCCGGAATCCGGTGCCAAAGATGGCGTCCACCACAAGATCGGCCCCGGCCAGCTCCCGGACCGTCAGGTCCAGGTCCCGAGTCACCGCCGCCCCAGGGGGAAGCCGGGCAAAGGCGGTCCGGCTCTCCGGGGTGGCGGGGTCCCCCTGGACCAGGGCCGTGGTGACCAGCGCCCCGGCCTTGGCCAGAAGTCGGGCCGCCACAAAGCCATCCCCGCCGTTGTTCCCCTTGCCGCAGAGGACCAGGACCCGCTTTCCCTCCAAAGGCCAGCGGTCCCGGATCAGCCGGGCGGCGGACTGTCCCGCCTGCTCCATCATCTCCTGGTAGCTGACCCCGGAGCGGTCCACCAGGCGTTCCAGCTCCTTCATCCCGGCGGTGGTGACAAATGGGGTCATGGCGTCTCCTCCTTCCAGGCCACCGCGAAGGCGATGGCGGTATCTGCGGTATGGGTAATGGACAGGGAGAAGCGCCAGCCCTCCGCCAGGGCTGCTCCTCGCCCGGCAAAACGGTATTCCGGCCTGCCCCGTTGGTCGTGGACCACCCAGACTTCCCGAAGATCAAAGCCGGAAAGCCCTGTCCCCATGGCCTTGGAAAAGGCCTCCTTGGCGGCGAAGTGCCCCGCCACCGTCTGAGGGGCCATCTTCCGGCTCCGGAAATACTCCCCCTCCTCGGGGGAAAAGAACCGCTCCACAAAGCCGGGACGGGCAATGGCTTTGGCGATCCGGGGGATCTCCACCGCATCCACGCCGTTTGCCAGGGTCATAGCTTGCGCCTCCTTTCAAAATGCGAATCAAGAGTAGAAAAAAGAATAGACAAATGGCGCAAAAAGGATGAGAA
>CAJUFK010000101.1 GCA_910585535.1 uncultured Angelakisella sp.
CAGGTCATTGACTGGAGCCGGGTGGACAAGGAGGACTACCTGCTGGCGATGGAACGCAGCCCCATCCGGGATACCGAGATCAAGGCTCTGCTGCGGGAAGCCCTTACGGACCGGATCAATGACCGGCAAATGTACATGAAGGGTATTGACGCAAGCTACCGGTACGAGGGGTACAGTACCTATAAGACGGAGGATATGAAAAAAGCGATACCCGGCAGGGACACAAGATGACAGAAGGGTTGACAAATTCGAGATGATGACGAAACAAGGAATCCCCTCGCATTTTGTTTCATATTTTGTTGAAAAGTATTGAAATATACAACAAATTGTGATAACTTATCTTTGTATAATATTTTAATGAAGGTGATTTATTTATGGCATTTTTCAATGCGGAAAATTTTCCGAACCCGGGAAAAGCTTATGTCTGTTTCTTAGATATAATGGGGATGCAAAACAAAATGAAGAGAAGCGTTTCACAGTCAGCTAACTATATGTTCAAGTTGCACGCTACAATACTATCGGCATGGAGAACATCGGGGTATGAAAACATCTCAGTATATCCTATAATGGATGGTGCATATATTGTTTCTCCCCAAAAAGAAAATTTAATGAAATTACTAACAAACATTATGCAAAGCTTAACAGAGGACTTATTAGCAGCGAAATTTTCATATTGGTTTTTAGTACGAGGAGCAATTTCGTTTGGGGAGGTAATTCATGGGAGAGACATTCCATATAATGCATCTTTAGAATTTTCTTCAAGGGTTGGCTACAAAGAACAATTACTAATTGGTCCGGCTATGATTGATGCATATAAAGGAGAACACAATGCCGCACCAATGGGAATTTATATATGTGAGAGCGCATTTCAGCGACTGCGAGGTATTCCCCAAAATTGGAAGTGGCAAGGCAATCCCAAAATAAAAATCAAAGTGGAAATGTCAAAATTTCAGAAAAAGTTAAAGGAATACTACACCGATTGGTTGACAAAGGATGATAATGGGGATGGATATGACGATGAAAGAAGACTAAAACATTTTGAACAAATAAGATGTTATTTTGATTTCTAATGAAAACTATGGAAATCTATTGAGCAGACAAAAACTATTAAGTCGAAAAATGTTTTACATAGCCGGAGAGCTTTTATTCGGAAAGCCCTCCGGCTATTACTGTCTGAAAAGGAGGACAAAACGATGAGCAGAGAAGAACTTAACACCCGGCTTTATGACAAGATGGCGCTGGAGCAGGCGAAATACCAGGATTGGCTGCTGGCCCAGTCCGCCATTGACATTCTCAGCCACGCCAGCGAATACAGCTTTCGAGAGGACATTTTAATGTCTCTGGAAAGCCGGGACCTCACCGAAGCCCAGGCGAAAGCCCTGCTCCGTTCCCCTGCGCCCTTGGCGGATGTGTACCGGGAGTGGGAGAAAAGGGACCCAAGTTACATGGAGGACATTTGGGACACCCTGGAAAACCGGGCGAACGAGGTCATTCGACGGGAGAGGGAGAAATCCAGCGACAAGGGGGCACGGTAATGCCCTATGTCACCCAGGAGCAGATCGCACAGGCCAAGGCGATGGATCTTCTCACCTACCTTCAGTTGTATGAGCCGGATAACCTGGTACGATTTGGCGGCGGAACCTACTGCACCAGGGAACACGACAGCCTGAAAATCAGTAACGGCAAGTGGAACTGGTTTTCCAGAGGGGTGGGCGGCAGGACTGCTCTGGACTATCTCATTAAGGTGCGGGATTACACCTTTCCCCAGGCGGTAGAAGCATTGACCGGAAGGGCGGCGATAAAGCCGCCCTCTTTTCATGCTCCAAAGCCGGAACCGCCCAAGGTGTTCACCCTGCCGGAGAAGAACCGCAACAATGATCGTGTGCGGCGGTATCTTTGGGACAGAGGAATTTCCGAGGATATGATCAACTACTGTATCGCCCAAGGGCTGCTGTTTGAATCCAGGAAGTACCACAACGCTGTTTTTGTGGGCTATGACCAAGAGGGCAAGGCCAAATATGCCGCCCTGCGTGGAACCATCGGAGATTTCAAGGGGGAGGTTGCCGGCAGTGATAAGCGGTATTCCTTTTCTATCTCCGCACAAAAAGCAACCGATGAACTTCACCTGTTTGAATCTGCCATCGACCTTTTGAGTTACTGCACCCTCTGCCAGATGTTAGGCAGGGAGTGGCAGCGGGAGCATCTTCTTTCTTTGGGCGGTGTCGCCAAAAACCGAACAGACAAAAACCTGCCGGTGGCGTTGGAGCATTTTCTTTCGCTCTATCCCGAAACACAGACGGTATTCCTCCACCTGGACAACGACGAAGCCGGACGGTTGTCGACGCTGGACATTTCGGAGAAGCTGCAAGATTCCTACGAGGTGCTGGACGCCGCCCCCAGGGGCGGAAAGGATGTGAATGATCTGCTTCAGCTGCGGCTGGGCCTAACAGAAAGAAAGGAGGAACGGAGCCGGTGAAACCACCGCATAGCATCAAGCCCGCTCGCCGTATTTCCCCGGAAGAATTGGCGTGGCTTAGGGAAATCAATCGCCAGCTTGCCTATGACGAATATATGCAGGCCAGGCGGGAGTATTGGCTTTGGGAACGCCCTCCCAGGAAAAGATTGGAGGAATCAATGGACTGCCCGGAGCATCCTCCCGTATGGTAGGCGCAGAGGGCGGTATAGTCTTAGCAAGCACTGAATTGTGATACCACAATTCGCTTGACAGGGGCTTGCCGCCCCTATGACCCCGCAGAAAGGATGGTGGTTATGTGAAAAGAAATTGTGGTGTTCTTCTCCGCTTCACCCAGGAGGAAAAGGATGCCCTGACTGAAAAAGCCCAAAAGGCCGGCCTGTCCAGGGAGCGGTTTTGCCGGAATATTTTGAATGGTGCAGAGGTAAAAGAAGCACCTCCCGCCGAGTATTGCGAACTGCTCCGGGAGGTGCGGAGGATCGGCTATAATATCAACCAACTGCTGAAAATCGCCAATGCCAGAGGACTGCTGGACGCCCCCCTCATCCGAAAAGCGTTGGAGGAAAACCGAGCCACCGAACGGATGCTATGGCGGGTATTCCAGGGGGACGGATAATGGCAGTCACGGCGATATGGGATGTTAAAGGCCGGGTGGACCAGGTGATCCGCTACGCCACAAACCCGGAAAAAACCACCGGCAAGGGGCTTGAAACGATGGCAGCCCTTCATGCGGTGGAGGATGTACTCGAATACGCCGCCGACCAGATGAAAACGGAACAGCGGCTTTATGTGACCGGCATCAACTGCGACCCGGAAATAGCCCCTGCACAGTTTCAAGCGACCAAAAGGCTCTGGAAAAAAACCGGTGGGATCGTTGCTTTCCATGGGTATCAGTCCTTCCGGCCCGGAGAAGCGGACCCCAAAACCGCCCATGAAATAGGGGTGAAACTTGCCCAGGAGCTTTGGGGCGACCGCTTTGAGGTAGTGGTGGCCACCCACCTAAATACAGACCATTGCCACAACCATTTTGTCCTCAATTCGGTTTCCTTCACAGATGGGCGGCGGTATTACGACCAGAAGCGGACCTACCGGCGTATGCGTGAGGTATCGGACCGGCTATGCCGGGAGTACGGCCTCTCGGTGGTGAAACAGCCGGAGGGCAGCTCCAAAAGCTACGGCGAATGGCAGGCGGAGAAGGAAGGCCGCCCCACCCATCGGGGGAGCATCCGGGCGGACATCGACCGGGCGATCCGGGCCTCCACCACCCAGAGGGACTTTCTTCGGGTGATGACCGAAATGGGCTACGAGTTTAAGACCAGAGCCAAGGACGGCCAGCCGCTGAAATATCCCGCCCTCAAACCGCCGGGTGCGAAAGGGTACTTCCGCTTTCACAAGCTGGGAACGGGATACAGTCTGGAGGAAATCAAAAAGCGCATTTTACAGAATATCCGCAAAGAGGTCCCCTTCCCGGAGGCGGAGCATCACCCGCCCCGCCGGTATCGTCTGCGGGGAAAGCCTCGGAAGAAACTCACCGGATTACAAGCCCTATATTTCCGCTATTGCTATGAACTGCATATCATCGTGAAACGACCGGCATCCGTCAAGCGGGTGTCCTTTTTGTTGCGGGAGGATGTGGCAAAGCTGGAGCGGCTGGACCGGGAAACCCTCTTTCTGGCGAGGGAGGGGATCACCACCATGGAGCAGTTGGAGTATCGCCAAGGGGCGGCTGAATCCGAAATAGAGGCTTTGACCGTCCAAAGGAATGATTTACGGAAGGAGTTGCGGCGGCTCACCCGGAAGGACAACCAGCCCGCCGCCGGTGAGGTCCGGGAACAGATCGGGCAGCTGTCCCAGCGGCTCAAAAAACTGCGAAAGGAGGTGGCGCTGTGTGAAGGCATCGCCCTGCGCTCCGGGCGGGTAAAGGAAAACCTGGAGCAGCTGTTGACCCAGCAAAATACCGAACGAAAGGAGAAAAATCGAGATGAGTTACCAAGGCGACGCGGCGGAACAGGTCGTTCGGCTGAGTCTGGAAACCGGTGAGATCGCGGTGCGTCTGGCAGGGAGCGGCGCAAAACAGGTGGCGATCCTGCTTTACGCCATCCTCAAAGACCAGCGAAAAACCAAGGGCAAGACCCGGCTTTCCAATCTGCTCCGCAGCGGCAAGGAGTTGAAGGTGTTCGCCGTGAAGGACAGCGACCTCCAGCTTTTTTGCCGGGAGGCCAAGAAGTACGGCGTCCTCTACTGCGTTCTAAAGGACCGGGACGCCACCGATGGCATCACCGATATTATGGTGCGAGCCGAGGACGCCAGCAAGATCAACCGTATTTTTGAACGGTTCCGGCTGGCTACCGTGGATATGGCCCAGCTTCGGGAGGAGATCCAGCGGTCCATGGAAAAGGCCCCGGAGGGACCGCCCCAGGAACAGGCGGCGCAGGAACAGGACAGCGACGCTCTGTTGGATGAGATGCTCTCCCCTGCCAGCCCCAAGGAGGAACCGGAAAAGGAGCCGGAGGTATCCCCTCCCGAAAACCCCAGGGAGGCCCGGACCGGGGAAAGCTCTCGGTCCGGGCCTATCTCAACGCCCAAAGAAGCCGGAGGATGGGATGCTTCTGAATCCCCGGAACAGTCCCGTCCCTCGGTTCGGCAGGCGCTGAAGGAGATCCGGGAGGAACAGAAAAAGGCGGAGGTCCAGGCCAAAGAAAAGCCGGAGCCGCAGAAATCCCCCCAGCACAAAGCCCCCAAGAAGAAAAAAGGAAAACAGAAAGCGAGGTAACAGGATGCAGACCATGGAAAACTTTGATGACCTTTTTACCACCCCGTCCACCCCCCAGGAGGACAAAGCGGCCTGGGCCGCTCGGAAACAGCAGGAGCGGGAGGACCTCTATGCCCAGATCGACGAGGCCGTTTCCACTATGGCCGGTGACGGCCCTCTGTTCCAGACCTATCTGGATGTCCAGGCCCGGTTTGACCGCTACTCGGTGGTCAACGCCGTCCTCATTGCCAACCAGATGCCGGAGGCCACCCGGCTGGCGGACTTCGATTCCTGGAAGGCCAGCGGGGCCTATGTCCAGCGGGGAGAAAGCGGTATCTCTATTTTGGAGCCCGGCAGGGAGTACCGGAGAGACGATGGTTCGGTGGGGGTGTCTTACAACATCAAGAAGGTGTTCGACATCTCCCAGACCAACGCCCAGCGCCCTGCCCCCAAAGTATCCCCGGACGACCGGCAGCTTCTGAAAGCCCTGCTCCATGACCCGCCCTGCAAGGTCGAGGTGCGGGATGAGGTGCCGGGTGGCCGGAATGTGGCCTATATCCCCGATGAAGCGAACCGGGCGATCCTGGTCCGCCGGGGACTGGACGCCCACACCATCTTCCGGGGACTGGCCCAGGAGCTGGCCCGCGCTTACCTGGACAAAAACGAAAAGGCTTGTGTCAACCCGGATTTTGTTGCGTACAGCGCGGCCTATCTGCTGTGCCGGCGGAGCGGTGTTCCGGTGGACAGTTTCTCTTTTCAGCGGATGCCGGAGGTCTACCGGGGAATGGACCCCCAGGCTCTGCGGAAGGAGCTGGGGGCCATCCGGGAGGCAGCGGGGGAAGTCACCGTCACCATGAACCGCTTCTTCGAGGTCCAGAGAAGCCAGAAGGCCCGCAGCGGCGGGGCCAGATAAGGAGGCGTGAAATGGTACAGCAAAGGGTCATTACCCTGGACGATTACGAGCATCGGGTGCTGGTCCGGGGCCTCAACGATTCCCGGACCCTGGCGTTGCAGGAAGGCAAGCCCACCGAGGACCTGGACGGGCTGCTTTTGAAGGTCATCGACGCCCCGGCAAAGAAAAGGAGAAGGTTTAGCCGTGAAGCAAGATAAGTTCTCAAAGCCCTGTCTCCTTTTCTATGCCTGCGGTGTCATCCCGGTCGTCTGGCTGGCCCTGCTCCTTGCCCCCTCTTTGGGGGGCGGGGTGGCAGGGCTGGTGATGAACGGCGGTGCGGCCCTGGACCATCCCTTTCACATCACGATCTGCAAGGACAGTCTAAAAGCTGCCCTTATTTTTATCCTCTGCTATGGTCTGGGGCTGGGCATCTTCTTATCCAATGACCGCAACTACCGCAGGAGAGAGGAACACGGCTCCGCCAAGTGGGGGTCCGCCAGTGCAGTCAGCCGGAAGTATGCGGATAAACCCGCCACCGAAAACAAAATCCTCACCCAGTCGGTCTCTATCGGTCTGGACGGGCGAAAGCACCGGCGCAATCTCAACATTTTGGTCTGCGGCGGTTCCGGGGCGGGCAAGACACGGTTCTTTGCCAAGCCCAATGTGATGAACGCCAACACCAGCTTTGTGATTTTGGACCCAAAGGGGGAGGCGCTAAGGGACACCGGGGGACTTCTCCGGGCCAAGGGGTACGAGATCAAAGTCATCGACCTTATCAACATGGAGAAAAGCCACTGTTACAACCCATTTGTCTACCTTCGGGATGATAATGACATTCAGCGGCTGGTGACCAATCTTTTTAAGAACACAAGCCCCAAAGAAAGCAAGGGCAGCCAGGACCCCTTCTGGGACCAGGCGGCCCAGATGCTTCTGCTGGCCCTGGTGTTCTATCTCCACTACGAGGCCCCACCTGATGAACAGAACTTTCCCATGGTGATGGAGATGATCCGGGCCGGGGAGGTCCGGGAGGACAACGACGATTACCGCTCCCCCTTAGATGAGCTGTTCGACCGTTTGGAGATGGAAAAGCCGGAGCATATCGCCCTCAAATACTACCGCAATTACCGCTCCGGCAGCGGCAAGACCTTAAAATCCATCCAGATCACCCTGGTTTCCCGGCTGGAAAAGTTCAACTTAGAATCGTTGGCCGGCCTTACCCAGACGGACGAGATGGACCTTTGGAGCCTGGGGGAACGGAAAACCGCTGTCTTTGCGGTGATCCCCGACAACGATTCTTCCTTTAACTTCCTCATTGGGATGCTTTACACCCAACTGTTCCAGCAGCTTTACTATCAGGCGGATGTGGTTCATGGGGGCAGGCTCCCGGTCCATGTCCACTTTGTCATGGACGAGTTTGCCAATGTCGCCCTCCCCGATGAGTTTGATAAGCTGCTGGCTACCATGCGGAGCCGGGAAATCAGTGTATCTATTATCATCCAGAACCTTGCCCAGCTAAAGACCCTGTTTGAAAAACAGTGGGAGAGCATCGTGGGCAACTGTGACGAGTTTCTCTACCTGGGCGGCAACGAGCAGTCCACCCATGAGTATGTCTCCAAGCTGCTGGGGAAGGAAACCATCGACCTCAACACCTACGGGCAGTCCAAGGGCAGGAACGGCAGCTATTCGACCAACTGGCAGCTTTCGGGCCGGGAGCTTTTGACCCCGGATGAGGTGCGGATGCTGGATAACCGGTACGCCCTGCTGTTCATCCGGGGGGAGCGGCCCATTATGGACCGGAAGTATGACATCCTGCACCATCCCAATGTCAGGCTGACCACTGATGGCGGGGCAAAGCCCTTTCTCCACGGGGAGGACACCCGGAGTATCGCCGCCCTGCGGTATGACCCGGAATTGCCGGACAATGCAGCGGAAGTGGCTTTGCCTATCGAAAACCATGACTTTCTGCTTCTCACTGAGGAGGAGCTGGAGGAATATTTCAAAAACAACGGAGGTATTACGGAATGAAAAAGGAGAACAAGATTTATCTTTCCCTGATGCTGGCGGTGGTCCTGCTGTGCGCCCTTTCGGTGACGGCCTTTGCCACCGGCGGCGGCGACCCCTTGGCAGTCATCAATAAGCTGTCCGACTTTATCTTCGGCCTTATCCGGGCGGTGGGGATGATCCTCCTGGGCTGGGGCATCGTCCAGGTGGGGCTTTCCCTCCAGAGCCATGACCCCAGTCAGCGGTCCAACGGATTCCTCACTTTGGCAGGGGGCATCATCATCACCTTCACCAAGGAGATCTTGACCCTTATCACCGGCTGACTGCCTGATTGTAGGAAGGGCAGGCCCTGTTTTCCTGGGCCTGCCCAGAAAGGAGTGATTTTTTGTGTCGGATAACTGGGTCGTTCAAAATCTGGAGAACGCCCTGGCGGTCTGGAACGACAAGCTCACCGAGATCTGGCAGTTGGTCACCCAATCCCCCCAAACCTTTCGGGGCGGGGCGATCTGGCAGATGGTGGTGAACATCCACGGGACACTCCAGGCCATCGGCTACGCCCTGCTGGTACTCTTTTTCGTGGTGGGGGTGGTCAAGACCTGCGGCAGCTTTGCCGAGGTGAAACGACCGGAACACGCCCTGCGGCTGTTCGTTCGTTTCGCCCTGGCCAAAGGGGTCATCACCTACGGGATGGAACTGATGCTTGCCCTGCTGGAGATTGTTCAGGGCATCGTGTCCTCCATCATGAATGCCGCCGGGCTGGGCAGTCCCCAGACCAGTGTCCTTCCGGGGGAGATCGTCACCGCTATTGAGGATTGCGGCTTTCTGGAGAGCATTCCCCTTTGGGCGGTGACGCTCATCGGGGGGCTTTTTATCTGGGTGCTGTCCTTTGTGATGATCCTCAGCGTCTACGGGCGGTTCTTCAAGCTGTACCTCTATGCAGCCATTGCGCCTATCCCCCTGGCGTCCTTCGCCGGGGAACCAAGTCAGAATGTCGGGAAAAGTTTTCTCAAAAGCTATGCCGCCGTCTGTCTGGAGGGGGCGGTCATCGTTCTGGCCTGTGCCATCTTTGACCTGTTCGCCGGGTCGCCCCCCAATGTCAATGCCGGGGCTGCTGCGGCCTCTATGGTTTGGAGCTACATCGGGGAGCTGGTGTTTAATATGCTCATCCTGGTGGGAACGGTGAAGATGGCAGACCGGGTGGTTCGGGAGATGATGGGGCTTTGACCATCAGATTTCATCATCGTTGGACGAAACCAGGCTAAGAAATTCTTCTGGCGTGTAGACAGAAACAGGAGACTTCGCATAGTCCTTTTGATTTCTTGTCACGATGCAGTCGATGTTTTCCCGTTGTGCAGTCTCGATCATCACCGCATCCTCGTAGTCCCCAATCTCTGTAGACAACGCTCTGCGGCAGTCGCCCCCGGCGGTGTCCAAAAGGGCAAGGGGGATCAAAAGGGTGGAAAGGATTTTCCGGGTCTCTTTGTCACTGTGGGTGGCACGGTGGGTCAGATAGTAAAGATCAGTAAAGGATTTGGCGGTCAAAAAGCCCTCCCCATGGCGGTTGGCAATAGCCAGCATGACCCGGTAGGAATCCTCCCAGAAAGGTTCCCTGTGTTGGAGAACATCAATGATGATACAGGTGTCCAAAAGTATCCTCATATCCGGTTCAACCGCTCCTCTCTGGCTTCTTCCAGGGTGATGTCTGCCGGTAGAACGCCCAACAGGGACTTTACCGCATCCACTCGGTCCTGGAAGGGATTAGACAGTTTGGCGATGACCTTACCGTTTCGTGTAATGTAAATATCCTCACTTTCTGCCAGAAGAAGATATTTACTAAGGTTCATTTTAAGTTCAGTTGCGGTGATGGACATTTTCAGCGGCTCCTTTCCTGTAAATACTTTTCACCTTTATTATATCCTAATCGTTCGATTTCCGCAACCATATCGAGCGAAAAATCTTGCCAAAGGAGGCAAAAAATTGGAAGTCAAAATCAACCGCGAGATTCGCGGCTACACAGAATCGGTATTCTTCGGGCTGTCCCTGCGGCAGCTCGTTTTTTCCGTCCTGGCGGTAGGGGTGGCGGTCGGCCTCTACTTTCTCCTGCGGCCCTATGTGGGGACCGAAACCGTCTCCTGGATGTGCATTCTGGGGGCGGCCCCCTTTGCCGCCATGGGCTTTGTCAGCTACCACGGCATGACAGCAGAGCAGTTTCTCTGGGCCTGGTTCCGGTCGGAGGCGCTGGAACCCAGGGAGATCATCTTTGAGCCAGTGAACCTCTACTATGAGCTGATGAAAAAGAATATCAGAGAACACGAAAAGGAGCTGATGCAGTTATGATGAAAAGCATGAAAACCGCCATCCAGCAGGAGCGGGAAACCTACCGGGTCCCCCGGACCGTCCATGACACCATTCCCATCCGGCGTATCTGGGATGACGGCATTTTCCTTTGCGGGCAGAAGTACACCAAGACCTTCCGCTTTACCGACATCAATTACCAGGTAGCCAGCCGGGAGGACAAAGAGCGAATGTTCCTGGGCTATGGGGAGTTGCTTGGGAGCCTGGACAGCGGGGCCACCGCCAAACTCACCATCCGCAATCACCGGCTCCACCGGATGAACCTGGAGGAATCCATCTTTATGGAGATGAAGCCGGACGGCCTGGACGAGTACCGCCGGGAATACAATCGGATGCTGGCGGATGCAGCCATCGGCGGGAATGGCATCCTCCAGGAAAAGTATCTCACCATTTCCGCCGCCAAGCGGGACATTGAAGAAGCAAGAAGCTATTTCTCCCGGATCGGGACCGACCTCTCCGCCCGGTTTTCCGCCCTCGGCTCCCGGTGTGAGGCGCTGAGTACCATGGACCGGCTGCGTATCCTCCACGACTTCTACCGGGCCAGGGAAGAAAGCGATTTTCACTTTGATGTGGCGGATATGGCGGGAAAGGGCCACGATTTCCGGGACTATATCTGCCCGGATTCTATGGAAAAGCACAGCAGCTATCTGAAGCTGGGGGAGCGGTATTGCCGGGTGCTGTTCCTCAAAGACTACGCCAGCTATATCAAGGACGGTTTTGTGACGGAACTCACCGACCTGCGGCGGAACATGATGCTCTCCATTGACATCATCCCGGTCCCCACCGATGAGGCGGTGCGGGAAGTGGAAACCCGGCTACTGGGGGTAGAGACAAATATAACAAATTGGCAGAGAAAGCAGAACCAGAACAACAACTTCTCCGCCATCGTCCCCTACGACCTGGAACAGCAGCGCCGGGAGAGCAAGGAGTTTCTGGACGACCTCACTGCCCGCGACCAGCGAATGATGATCGCCGTCCTCACCATGGTCATCACAGCCGATACCAAGGAGCAGTTGGAGGCCGACACCGAGACGGTCCTCACCATCGCCCGAAAGCATATGTGCCAGATGGCGGTCCTCAAATATCAGCAGTTGGATGGGCTTAAAACTGCCCTTCCCATCGGAGTGCGGAAAATCAACACCTTCCGCACCCTCACCACCGAATCCCTGGCGGTGTTCATGCCCTTCAAGGTCCAGGAAATTCGGGACAAGGGCGGCATCTACTTTGGGGAAAACGCCATTTCCCACAACCTTATTATCTGCAACAAGGCGAATCTTCTCAACCAGTCGGCCTTCCTGCTGGGGGTCCCCGGTTCCGGCAAATCCTTTGCCGCCAAGGAGCAGATCGCCTTTCTCATGCTCAATACCGATGATGATATTCTTATCAGCGACCCGGAGGGGGAGTATTCTCCCTTGGTGGAGGCCATGGGGGAGATCGGCACGGTCATTCATGTTTCAGCCGGAGGAAAAGACCGGCTTAACGCCATGTATATGGTGGACGGGTACGGCGAGGGGAACAACCCGGTTATTGTGAAGTCGCAGTTCATCATGTCGTTGGTGGAGCGCATCGACCAGAAGGGCATCGGCCCCCAGCAGAAGTCCATCATCGACCGGTGTACGGCGGAGGTC
>CAJUFK010000102.1 GCA_910585535.1 uncultured Angelakisella sp.
AAATCAGCGGGGCGCCACGGACAGTCAAGGTCATGGGAGGCCACCAGACGCTTTTGCACGTTGGTCCCGGCGCCCATCTTCTGCGTACTGCCCAGCAGAACGCGCACCTGGCCGGAGCGCACCTTGGCGAACAGTTCCGCCTTTTGTGCTTCGGTATGGGCGTCGTGAATAAATGCGATTTCTTCCACTGGCACACCTTTGGCAATCAGTTTTGCCCGAATATCGTCATATACGCCCATTTCCAGCTTGACGCCCTCGGCATCTTCCTCTACCTCGTCTGGGTTCTGCCCCATCACTTTATCAATAATTTCCCGTATCTTGGACTTGCGGGGCTTTTTGCTCTCAGACCGTCCCTTGGGCGTGGAAAGGTCGCAGAAAACAAGCTGTGCGCCCCTGGTAGGTGTGCTTTCCTGCCAAATCTCAAATACATTTTTGACACAGGCGTTGACCTTGCTGTTGGGATCGTCCCCCAGCAGGGGGTTCATAATGCGCTGGTCAAGGGCCAGCTTGCGCCCATCGCTGGTAATTTTGAGCATATTGTCCTCATTGGGCTTTACCATGCCGTTGCGGACAGCCTCGGCCCGTTCTGCCAAGGACTGCACCATTTCCTTCTGTGCGGCGCTGGGTTCGGTGGTCACAGTGATATACTCGGCCTCCGGCACAGGGAGCTTCAGCATCTCCGCCGTCTTGATATCGGCGGCCTCTTTCCAGAGATTCATCAATTCCGGGAGGTTATTGAACCGGGAAAACCGTGTTTTGGAGCGGAACCCTGTGCCCTCAAAGACCCTATTGTCAAGATATTTTTTTGAGATTTTCTAAATTGAATTTTGAAGTTGCAAAATCGCCCAAAACCGCATGAATACAAAGGTCTCGGAACTTGCTTTCCAGCGGCTTTTTTGCCGCCTCGGACTGCTTCACATTGACAATGAAAGTCGTTTTCCCAATGCGCTTTGTGAAGCTGTTAGGTGTATTTTTCATAGTGATTTTCCTTTCCTAAAATGAAACCAGCCGAAAAGGAAAGGGACGAAAGAACATCATCCCATTCCATTTTCGACTGGTAAACTGACACGAGGATACGAGGACAAGAGGACAAGAAGTCAGAGTGTCTCGTGTATGAGGTTATCTTTCGCCCCATTCGTCTCTCGCTCTCGGCTTTCGTTTCGGCATCGGCTGCTCTCGTTCCTCGGCTCTTTCCTTTTGAGGTATGAGCTTCTCGAAGAACTCTTTGACCTTTTCAGGGAAGCGTTGAAGAGCTGTCAGATACGGTCTTGTGATCTCTACAAGCCTCTCATATTTCTCAGTAACCTCTCTCAGTTTCTCCTTTACATTGGAGAGACGGGACGCCAAATCTATTGCCTGTCGCTGGTAGTAGCTCACGCTATCTTTCAGATCGTGGATCTCCGCACGAGAAGAAACGCCCTCTTTGGCGAGGGACTTCAAGCTATCGAGTTCCTCTTTGGAAATCGTGTACTTGCCTGTGATACCCTTACTTCCGAGAGCGTCTATCTCATGAATTGTGGCGGAAACCTTCTGCCGGTTCTCGACCTTTTTCGACACCTTTTGCAGTTCGGTTTTTGCTTCATTGACCTCCTGCCTGACCTCCTTCAGCTTTCCCGTTACTTCTGAAAGTCTCTCCTTGTCCTGCTCAATTTGGTAGTCAAGGCTGGACAAATGCTCCGCCGTACTGCCCAACTCTCCACGCTCAAAATCCGTAAATCCGGCGTCTCTCATGTGTTCGAAGAGCTGATCCTGAAGCACAGAATAGGACTTGCGAAAGACAGGTCTGCCGTATTTGTTGATGACCTGTTGCCCCTGTTCATCGAGAATGGGGACGGTGTTCTTCCACTTCTTTGAGTGCGAAACCTGATTGATTACCTCCTTGACCGTACCCACCAACGAGGGGTCTTTACACCTTTTTGTCCACCTGATTTCTTTCTGAACGGTGGGTATCGCCACCACATGAATATGGTAGTGATAGACAGGCTTACCCAGCTCATCGCTGACCGCTTTGTTGATCTCATCGGCGTGCATCACCGCCGAAACGATATTGTCTTCACCATAAACCTTGCAGCAAAAACGGTAGGCTTCTTCGTAGAATTGCCTCGCATATTCGTACCCGCCATGCTCTTCAAAGTACCGAGTGTTGACATCAATTACGACCTCATTGAGGATCGTCGCACCCTCTTTTTGACCACGAGTTGAGATTTTATTTTCGGAAAGCAGCTTCTGAAAATACTCATTGTAGGTCATTGTATCGGGAGATTTGAAGTGGACATTGAGAGGTATTCGATCTACATCAACATTCACATTTGCGTAGCTTTCATTCTTGCGTTCGTTGTGTCTTTCTGTCTTTGGAGCGCCCGCAGCGGTTATCTTTTCAACCCTGATACAGCTCATATTTTTATCGGACATTCTTAATCACCTCCAAGTATCGGGGGAACGGTTACGCAACTTTTGCAAAGTGCGTAACCCACTATGACACTTTCAGCAAGCTGAAAGATGTCGTGGGCCAGAGCGTTCCCCTCTGGACTCCCCTCAAGCCTCACGATCCGGCAACTGCCAATACCACACGAAATGGGGCTTGATTGCCTCAACCCCCAAAATCTTTCGTGCTATCTTGGCAGTAGACTTGCTGATGCCGGCTTCTGCTAACTTGGTCTCGCACTCGCTCGCCAAGTGCATCTCGCCGTCACCGAGCAAGTCTTTGATGACCTCCACCGCCTTTTGTGTTTTCACATTCGGTCTGCCGCCCGACTGTGAGAACACGGCGAGAAGCTCATCTGCCGTCTGTTCGGCTTCACGGAGAAAGGTCACTCCGTTTTCATCGAGAGAGAAAACAATCGCCGCACCTGTCGGAGCGAGGTTTGCTTTCTGCTGTACCATCACTCGCTCGTCCTCGTTGTCCTTGCTCCTGCCGATGAGCAGAGCGCTCCTTACTGAACCGACAACATCAATCGAGCCGGGGGTGCGGTAGATCGCTTTCGTTCCCATCATCTTGTTCAGATGATTGATAACGACAATGGCACAGCCCGTCTCCTTTGCAAGCTGGATAAGATGGTTGAAGCGAGGGCGGACTTCGTTGGCGGCGTTGATCTGACAATCCCCGATGTACGAGGAAAGAGGGTCAAGGATCAGCAGCCTGGCTCCAGTCTTTTTGATAGCTTCATCTATGCGCTCGTCCTCAAAGCTGAGAGCTTTTTCTTTCTCGTTGATGAAGATGAGCCTCTCACGGTCTCCGTCCGCTTTGATGAAGCGAGGAACAATCGTATCGTCTGCATCGTCCTCCGTGGTCTGGTAGATGACATTCACAGGCTCCGGCGGTTGCTCCGGCTCCGTAAAGGGAAGCGGACTTCCCTTTGTGAGCAGAGCCGCCAGCGTGAGCATGAAGGTACTCTTGCCATCGCCGGGGTCTCCCTGCAAAAGCGTAACCTTGCCGTAGGGAATGAACGGATACCACAGCCATGAGATTTCTTTCGGCGTGATGTCGCTCGCCCTGATAAGCTCAAGCTCCTGCTTCTGTTCAGTCTGTTCGTTCATTGCTTTCTTCCTTTCGCCTTTTGGATAAATATCTTGGGCATTGCAGAATGACCGCACGAAAGCTCTGCTTGCAGTCATGCTCACACCTGATGCACAGATCGTTGTAGGTTATTCTGTTGCGAGCGTTGAGAAAGAACGCCCATTCTTCCTTCCTCTTTTTGCTCATTCTTGGCAATCGGCATCGCCTCCTTTCCGTTGCAGGGCATAAGGAAAGCCCCTGCTCTGCAAGCGTAAAAGCTCGGGGCGATTTTCGGGCTTTTTTTGCCCTGTACGCCGTTTTCAGAGAAGGGGCTGTGTCCTTTTATGTCCCGCACCTTTTTCCCTAACTGTAACTTTTGGGGAAGAAAAAGCACCCGCTTTTCCGTTGAATTGAAAAGCAGGTGCTATGTAATCTCGATAACAAATCGTTATTCAGTTTTACTTGATCCACACGCTGGCGGCGTCAAAGTTACTCTGCTCGTATTCACCGAAAGCAAATGCAGAGCCAAGATTATACTGACCGAAAGAGAAGTACATCGTCACCGTGTAATCGGGGTTCTCCGCCTGTGCTTCAGCGGCGAGCTTCTCAGCTTCGGCTCTAATCTCGGAGAGGCTAAAGGACTTCCACCATGTCTTGAACTCGTCCTTGCTCAGAGTGCCGTTGTACTTTGCAGTAAAGATTTTCTCTGAGCCGTAGTTTGTGACAGGCTTCTCATTGACTTCCCAGCAGGAAGCAAAGTCTGCCTTTTCGCCGGACTTGACGGAGCCGTTGACCGTGGCAAGGTTCCTGCTGCCATCGTAGCCAACCTCAAGACCATAGGCTTCTGCCAGCGCCCTCAAGGGAGCGTATGTCGTGCCGTTGTAGACGAACACCAGCACATCGTTTCCCTTGACATCTTTGGGCTGAAAGACCTCGCCGTTGACCAACACATTGATGGGACTACCCTCGATACGGAATGTACCGTTTGCGGCGAACGCCGTCATTGGGAGAGCAACGAGCAGCAGAGTGACAAGTACGCCGGACAGGAACGGTAATAGTTTCTTCATAAGAATGACCTCCTTGAAATCTTCACCGCCTTGTCGTATAATGTGGGTGTCTCGGAGAGGGCGGTGTCTCTCTCCCAGACCCCCAGTTTACTGTGAGAGGTTTGCTGGGGTTTCTTTTTTTCTAAAGACTGTAGAGTTCGTCATTGAGCATTTCCTCGGCTCGGCTTCTGATGTTGTTCATCCTGCCGACCCATGCCATCATATCTTCTGCTTTGAGCTTCTCCGTCACGCCCTCTCGCTCTTTCATCTGACCGATGACAAGATCGAGGAAGTTTCGGGAGCGTTCTTCCACCTCTGCCAGCTTGTCGTTCAGCTTGCCGGAAGTAAGAAGATTGATGTAGAGTGCCTTGTGATGTTCTTTGAGATACCTGAGATACCTTCTGCCGTAAATCCCGATGGGCTTTTCCTCCGGCAGATTAATGTCTGGAAGAAAGACCTCTGTGTCCATTTCCACGCCATCGACCACCTGACGGATCACGGCTTGCCTATACTCCATCGTCCGCCTCCTTTGCTTTGCGCTCGACTTCCTGCCTGAGAGCTTCATATCCGGCATAGATAAGAGCGATCTTCGGTATGCCGTTCACTTTGAGAAACTCGTTGATTTCCTCGAAGTCCTCACGGGGAAGTCTTGTGTTGAACTGACCTGTGCTTTCCTTGCGCTCGTCCTTGTGGACTTGCTCATACTTGCGACGGGCTTTTTTGAGGGGAGGAACATCGTCCTCCGACTTCTGCTCCAAAAGCTCGTATTCGCCTCCTTTGTACCTTTGGAGCTTTGCGTTCTTCTCGGCATTGAAAGCGGCCTGAGCGTGTTTCAGATTGCCAAACTCGTACTCGCTTTCCGTGCCGTCCTCATCGTAGGCTGTGACGATGTAGAGATATTCATCGAAGCCCATGATGTCCTTGCTATCTGGCATTTCAATCACCACCCTTCGTCCCCATTATATCGTGCTATCACGATATTGTCAATAGCAAAAAACGGCCAACCTTGTTGACCGTTTCTGTGCCTTGCAATTCACCTTGCAAGATACTCTGTGATTGATTTTGTAATGTGCCAGAATAAAACGGGAGGTATCGCATTTCCGATTTGCCTATACGCTGTGGCTTCGCTTCCCACAAAACGGAAAGTATCAGGAAAAGACTGTATTCTTGCCGCCTCTCTCGGAGTAAAGCGCCTATACAACTCTTTTGCTGGATCGACAAGCAAAACAGGATCTCTTGAATTGATACTAACTTTTGCAAGGTGACTTGTTACGGTCAGACACGGCTCATCCAAACTTTGCGCTAAACCACGCTTCATATTATTCTTGGCATTTTTCATGCCCTGCACAGCTTTTTCCGAAAAATAATACTTCTGTTCGTCGATTTCCAGCTCAGGAACCGCTACTGACAAAGGAACCCAGTTCCCACTATTTGTCGGAGTAGGAAAGCTGTAATCTCCTTTGGCTTTCCATATATCGTTGCGAATACCGACGATAAGCACTCGCTCTCTCTTTTGGGGAACACCATAGTCCGCAGCATTAACCAGCGAATGAAAAGTTTTGTAACCAGCATTTTCAAATGCTTCAATGACTTTCTTGAAAATCGCTCCATTGTGCAAGGTCATCATTCCCTTGACATTTTCAGCAACAAAGACTTTGGGCTGTTTGTCCTTGACGATGCGAGCCATTTGTTTGTAAAGATTGGCTCTATCATCAAAGGGGTCTTTAGTGGGATTAACAGTGCTAAATGACTGACAAGGAAACCCTCCAGTGATTATGTCGCATTCTGGAATTTCGTCGGAGGCGATTTCGCAAATATCGCCACACACGACCTTATCCGAGGTGAAATTCTCCTGATAAGTCTCCGTGGCTTTTTTATCAATATCGCAAGCATAGATTAGCTTGCACGGATTGTTTGCATAGACCTTTTGGTTAAATATAAATCCGCCTACGGTGCCCATATCAGCACCTCCACAGCCAGAGAACAAAGAAACTACGCTGTACATCATGCCCCTCCCACCACAGCGGGAGAAATAACTGCATCGACCGCTGTATTACTAAAATCCACTCTATATGTCATAGGAACAGCTTGAATTGTGCCGTCATTGAATTTTTGAATGGGATTGGTCAATACGAACATCACGATACCTTCACGAGTAAAATACACTCGGAATATCGAATAGAACTCCTTATGTTGCTGGGCGGCTACCCATTCATTTCTCGTGACATTCAGTGTGTCTACCCAAAGAACATCATTGATATCGGGACAGGTAAGTCGCTTAGTTGATTTAACTTCGATATACTTAACAAACTCGGCCATTTCCCCCGGCTCAGCTATGACTGACTGAATATCATAACCCAACCCCTTTGTCTTGCCAAGGGAGAGTACCTTGTTTGCAAGTCTTGCACTAAATGCGGATACTCTTGCTTTCTCATATTGATAAACGATCTGCTCGCCCTCATCACCGAACTCCGTGAGGTTGCCTTGTCCTTTGTCTTTTTCGGGCTCTTTTTTGGGAAGTTCTTCTTCCTCGCCTGTAAAGGCAAGAGCCGTAGCCGAAGTAGCAAATTCAGAAGCACACAGCGACAAGTGCGAGAAATACAAATCCCACGCATACTGAAAATCTTTCCTCGCTTCAACAGAGCTAAGATCATAGGCATAGACATCAAAGAGCAGAGGCTTGTCCCAGCACTCCGCAAAAAGCTCTATGGTTTCTGCTTCATGAGGGTTCAGGACCACTCTTTTATCATCCATAAAACGAATAAGGTTAGCAAGTTCAAGGTAGTTGAGCTGCTCGTTGATATGCTGATAGTTGTACGAGTTAGCTTTACCTGGAACAACGATGTTTCTCTCTATCCCATGCTTTTTGTCTTCGCTTATTGCTTCAAGAACTTCATAAGGGCTTGCGTTGCCTTGAAGGACATCAAGTGAGTTAAGAACATAGTAGCCTATATCTTTTTTTGTGACATCCACTTTAGCAGTCTTAGCTATTGTGAGGAGTTTTAGGATAAAAGCGTTTGGTCTAATCTTAATCCCATCAGCCACACGCTCCAGTAGTGTTTGGCTCTTCTGTGTCCCATTAGGAAACTGCATCTTAAAGCATATATCCTTAAAGAGTGCTGGCTGATCGTTATCTTCAAGAAATTTCAATGTTCTTTCAGAGGCGTAGACCATGCCATCTTCGGCAAAATAATACAGGCCAAATAACTTTCCCGAAATCTCAGTCCGATGATTGTCAAGGGTCTTTTTTATGCGATCCAGCTCTGGGAGGAACTGCTTAAATGCGTTGTTGAACAATTCGGGAAACTCCTCTGCAACACAAGGGCAAATCTCGGCAATAACCTTTGCGTATGCGGGTAGAAGATCGTCCATTTCCTTTTGTGATTTTCCCCTTATGATAGTACATCTGTATTGCTTTTCGTGGTTATACATCGTTGTTTCCTCCTTTGAGCAATACCCTGATCTCACTCGCTACTGCTTTCGCCAAGAGTGGTGGAACTGCATTTCCTACCTGTTTAAGCTGACTTGTCTTAATTCCCAAAAACTCAAAGTCATCAGGGAATGATTGTATCCTCGCTGACTCACGAACAGTTGGAACTCTGTTTGCACGGTAATGAAAATGGTGATTATGTCCAGTGTCGATTGTAAAGCACGGTTTTGCACTATCCATTCGTGTCCATGCGATATTGACCTTACGAGTTGACCAAAGTTCGTGCGGTAGATCTTTGTAATTGCCACCATCCGGCACCATTGCAATTATTGTCCTTGTCTGCTCTGTATGAATTGTTGTTACATGGTTAAGCAGCTCGGTCGCATTTTGCCTCATATACTTCTGGTACTCACTTTGTGGGGGCAGTCGATATTGGTCATGTTCTTGCAATAGCGTCAAATCACCAATAAAATCCAAGTCGGATAATGCATCCTTACAAGTCACATAGGGTTTCTTTTCGTCTCCGCATATTTCATCGGGAAAATGGAACTCAATATCACCGATTTTTTCTTTGTTGATCCCGACGAAGAACACTCGTTTGCGAGCTTGGGGAACACCATAATCAGAAGCCGTAAGTTGTTTCATGGAAACTCTATAGCCTAATGCTGAAAAATCCTCAATGACCTGTTCCTTAACCTGACCATTAAAGAGTTTTACAATGCCTGGCACATTTTCCATCACAAAGACTTTCGGCTGTATCCCCTCAACCATCCTCACAAAAGATTTATAAAGAATATTTCGTGGGTCATCTAATAAGCGCTTACCCGATACAGAAAATCCCTGACAGGGTGGGCCGCCGATAATAACATCAACATTGTCTTTTGAAACACTCGCGGCCTCTAACAAATCCTTATAATCCAACTTGGTTATATCTTCGGTAATGGTAGCAGCCTTAGGAAAATTAAGCCGATAGGTTTTTACTGCATCTTCCCAAATATCAATTCCGAGCTTGATAGTGAACCCAGCTTCCTCAAAGCCTTTTGAAAATCCGCCACATCCACAAAACAAATCTAATACATTCATTTTTCACTACTCCCTTTGCGTTCTTTTCTCGGGTCAGTAGGCT
Organism: uncultured Angelakisella sp.; assembly: GCA_910585535.1. Classification (GTDB taxonomy): domain Bacteria; phylum Bacillota; class Clostridia; order Oscillospirales; family Ruminococcaceae; genus Angelakisella. The sequence continues at coordinate 9,099 of CAJUFK010000102.1, forward strand.
TCGGGGAATTAGCAGGTATAGCCCACGCATCACCGAGCTTGAAAACGCCGGGAATTCGCCCTTCTGCACACAAACATTGAACTCGTCTTTGAGAAATGTTCCAGAGTTTTGCCGCTTGACTTGCGCTCATATACTCCATTGAAAACACCTCATCAGAAAATAATATCAGCATAATTATATTCGACGGGGCGTATATTTGCAAGACTTTTTAGGAAATCTTCTACAGTTTTTTTACCATCACCCATGGGACACTCTGACTTCTTGTCCTCTTGTCCTCGTCCTATTTACTATCCGAAAAAGAAAAAGTGGAGGCTTCGCAGCTTCCACTTTTTGCTTTATGCGGTCTGTCTGACCAGCTCTGCCGTTTCTCTTTTTCGGGTGTAATAAGTCTTGCTCTCTCGGCGTTTCTTCTCCAAACGGCATTCCTCGGAGCAAATCTTGGTAGCCGGACCCTCCGGCCAGAACTTCTTACCGCAGACCTCACAGACACGCTCAGGGTACAGATGACCGCCGTTTCTTTTTTCGGCTTGTTTCCTGTGGTACGCCTCCAAAGTGACCTCGGCGTGGTGCTTCTTGCGGCACTCATCGGAACACATTGTCTGTTGACTGTGAGTAGGCCAGAACAGTTTGCCGCAGACCATACAGTTCCTTTGACGGTAGAGATGATCGCCACGCTCTGACTCTCGTTCAGCCTTTTTCTTGTTCTGAGCATACACATAACAGCAGTTTGGCGTACAGAACTTCTGGTGACTGCTTGTCGGAATGAACTCCTCGCCGCAGCAGGGACAGACCTTTTTCCTGTAGACTGTTCCGCCGTTCTCGGCAATGCGTTTCTCTCTTACTCGGTCACGCTTCGCCTTGTCACGCTGACGCTGATGTTCTTTCTTCTCCCTGGCAAGCTGTTCTTCCTGAGCCTTGATCTCAGCAATCTCCTCCTCGGTATAGGCAAGATTGACCTGACCAATATAGTTGAAATAGATGTCAACCTGCTGGGTTTTGGCGTTTCCCTTGCCCTCGCTTTCGTGAATGATAATCTTCTCTACCAGCTCCATGAGCATCATATCCGTGACCTCGACAGGTGATTTATACCTCTTAATGAGAGCGATAAACTTCTCAATGGCAAGGGGCTTTATCTCGCTGTTGGCGATTTCCTCATTGATCTTATCCATCTTGGCTTCAAGCTCCGCCTGCTCATCATCGTACTGCATCATGAGCTGCTTGTACTGCCTTTCGGGGAGTAAGCCGGACACGAGATTTTCATAAAGACCTCGGATAAGGTCGCTGAGTTCATCATATCGCTTCTGCAATCGCTTCAAATCGTCCTTGCTGTGCTGGGGCTTTGACTGTTGCTTTTCAAGCCACATTTTCTGAAGCTCTTTAGCAAATTCCTTCTCATCCTTCAAAACGAAACGGGAAAGTCTTTGAATGGAAGTCAGAAGTAATTGCTCCACGGCATCGGCGCTTATCCCATGAGCCGAACACGACTCGACCCTGTTTTCATACCCACCGCAACGGAAAGCATAGCGGAGCTTGCCGTCTTTCTTTCCGTAATGGGTTTGCAGAGCCATGCGCCTACCACAGTCAGCGCAGAACATGATACCGCTCAAACGATGCTTGTGTGACCCCCAAGGGGAGGCTCGATCTACCCGCTTTCTTCTCTCCTGAACGCTGTCCCAAAGCTCCTGAGAGATAATCGGCTCATGGGTATCGTAGAACACATACTGTTCTTCTTCGGTGGTATCACGGCGTTTATGGAGCTTGAAATTCGTCCCAACAGACTTGTGAAGAATGGTATGACCAAGGTACTCTCGTCTGTCCAAAATCGTTCTGACCGTGGAGATACCCCACTGGTATGGATCGCTGAACTTTGTCCCCTTGTACTGCTCCTTGCGGTTCTTTTTGGTATAGGCGGCAGGTATCAATACCTTATCGGCTTTGAGTATCTCGGCAATCTCACGGGGACTTTTGCCCTCATTGGCGAGCAGGAAAATACGCCGTACAACCTCGGCGGCTTCCTCATCAATGATGAGCGTTTGCTTATCGCCCTTCACCCTGCAATAGCCATAAGGGATACTGCCGGAGCAACGAATACCGTCTTTCATTTTGGCGTCAAAGATGGATTTAATCTTGTTGCTGGTGTCTTTGGCGTACCACTCATTCATGATATTAAGGAACGGAGCGAAGTCATTTTCCGCAGCATTGCTGCTGTCTATGCTGTTGTTAATGGCGATGAAACGCACATCCTTTTGTGGAAACATGATCTCCGTATAAAAGCCGACCTGAAGATAATTTCTTCCAAAACGGCTCATGTCTTTCACAATGATTGTCCCGATGTGTCCTGCCTCGACTTCCGCTATCAAAGACTGAAAGCCTGGGCGATTAAAGTTCACGCCGGAATAGCCGTCATCGGTGAAGTGCTGGAGGTTCGTGAAGCCCATTTTGTGAGCATAGTCCTCCAAATACTTCTTTTGATTGAGTATCGAGTTCGACTCCCCGGCAAGCTCATCGTCTCTTGATAATCTCTCGTACAAGGCTGTAACCCTTGTAAATACTGACTTTTTAGGCATTCACAACACCTCCTTTTGCAATGTAATTGTTCAATTTTGGAACGCCCGAAAAATTGTATAGGAAAATTGTAGCCCTCGGGTGCCAGCTCCATGGTGGTAACTGTCTCTCCGAACCGGCTGGCCCAG
>CAJUFK010000103.1 GCA_910585535.1 uncultured Angelakisella sp.
CACAAAATATCCTGCGCCGGCAATCAGGCGCAGAACCCAGAACCACCGCAGACCGAAGGAGCGCCGGGGAGGGCGGGAAGAATGTATCCCCCGTCCTGGAATTCTAGCGGCGTTTTGTCCGAAGCGCAAAATCGCCCCCCGCAACCTTGCAAGGGGCGATTTCCACCTTCCGCATTTTACTGCACTCGACTCCAGGCACTTCCTACCGCCCTGCACCACGTCAAGCCGCGAAGCGGCGGGTAGGGAGGGCCTGCGGGCGCTAGCCCGCCGCCGGGGAGGGTGTGCCTATTTGTTTAGGACGTTTTTTAGCAGCTCTTCCCCTACTTTGGCTACACTCCCAGCTGCGGCAGCAGCAGTTTTTACCGCCGCCCCAGCAACCGTCCCAGCCGCCTGGTACAGCTTTCCTGTGATCCCAAATTCCCCTCGAGGAGTCCGGCTGAGGCAGCAAAAAGCCACAAGCTGAGGACCGCCGTTTATGGTGATGCACGGCCCCGCACTTTCTACCACCGCCGGCCCGTGCCCAGTGTAAGCGGTAAGGCGGCGCTCCAGATCCTCCGCCAAGTCCCGGGGGGTCCCAACCAAAATGCCGTAATCCCCCGCGGGAAGCATCCGGCTGACTGCGATCTTCTCCATGGCCTCGGCGATCTTGCCATTGCCCCGGACCTTGGCGTCGGCGGCAGTCTTGCCCTCGATAATATGGATCACCGGGCGAATGCCCAAAGTGTCCCCAACAAAGGCGATGGTGCGGCTTACCCGTCCGCTGCGCCTTACAAACTCGAAGGAGAGAGGGCAGAAGTAGATCTCCACCCGGTCGAACCAGTCGTCAAAAAAGGAGAGGATCTCGTCCAGGCTCTTGCCGTTTTTGGCCATCCGGGCAGCTTTCATCACCGGGATGCCGTAGGCGATGGAATAGGTGCGGCTGTCCACAATCTCCACCCGAAGCCGCCCCGCCGCCTCTGGGTGATTCTCGAAGAAATCCTCCCGGGCATGACAGGCGGAGGTGTAGCAGACCGACCCCCTGGCGTTGATACAGACAATGCAAACGGCGGTGTATCCTTCTTCCCAGGCCTTTTCCAAGCGGCTGTAGTATTCGGTGGAGTTTACCCCTGCGGAGACCGGAAGTTCCTTGGTCTGGGCGCAGAGGTCGTAAAATTCCTGGGGGCTGATGTCATAGCTCTCCCGGTAGCTCTTCCCCAGGATGGTGACGGTAAGGGGGGCCTCCTCCACCCCCTGGGCCAAGGCCGTGGAAAGGGGGATGTCACAGGCGGTATCGGTGATGAACTTGATCTTTTCCAACAAAAACAGACCACCTTTCTCCCCGCCTCCCAGGCCGTTCCCAGGATGGGGCGGGATTTTATTTTTTATTATACCATATCCCGTTAAAGATTACCAACGGATTTTTCGCCAAAGGTCATGGCTCGGCGGAGGTGTTCTCATTTATTATCTGCATCACCCGGCTCCGAAGGGACTGCTTTGGCAGCAGGCCGTTTCTGGCGCAGACCGGCGCAATGGCCTTGAGGAACAGCCAGAGAAGCAGGACCTCCAAGGGCAGCATCCCCAGGTTCTTCATCAGGCTTTTCACCAGGTAGTAATAGTACCCCTTGCTGAACTGGATGGCGCTCCACAGCGCCCCCAGCCCCACGTTTACCAAAAGGTTTACAGAAAGCTTGGCCAAAATCACCCGTACCACCGTGATCCTGGCCCGGTAGAAGAACAGGGCGTAGAAGAAGGACCCCAGCATGGTGGAAAGAACATACCCCGGAAAGAAGGGGCCGGTGGGATGGACGAAGTACCCCAGGACATCGGTGGCAAATCCAGAGAGCAAGGCCACCACCGGCCCGTAGATAGCCGCCCCCAGGCTGTTGACAAAGTAGCCAAAGAAGATGTTCAGGTTGTCCCCCAGGGGGATGTACAGGCCGCTAAGGACGATGCGAAGGGCCACCACAATAGCTGCCAGGGTGAGCATCCGCAGGTTCCTTAGCTCCTGGGCGGCGGTGCGCCAGTAGCTCTTGGAGAAGGGACTTGCCAGGGTAAGGGATTCGGGGTTCTTGTGCATAAGCTTACACTCCTTTCTTGTGACCACTGGACGGCCTGAATACCAGGCCGCGGCCACTCACAGGCCGCAAAAAAGCGGGCCCTGTGCGTCGGTTTGTACCGTCTGCACAGGAGACCCGCTCCTCAGGAACTGTTTGGTATCTTCCGGCGCGCCAAAGGCATCCTTTTATCCTGACGCAGGCTTGCCATGCAGGACAAAACGATCCCTGTCCATTTGGCACACCCGAAAACGCGAAGCAGGTCCGAAAGGAACCCCTGGCCCGCCTCCTCCCAGAAAGCTGGAACAGAGGCAGCCAAAGGCGCGGCTCGCCGAAGTGCATCTATGGTACAGCGGGATGCGGAGCCTTTACCGCAAGGTGTGAAGCTGCAGGCCGCAGCTTGGTTCCTTTTCGTCCGCCTGGCAACTCCCCGTCCCGGCGGCACTTAACGCAAAGACTCCTACTCTGTTTTTCTCCCCCGCCTGGGGGAAGGGCATCTATTCCCAGGCTGACGCCTTGGAACCTTACTTCAGAAAGCCCGCCACAATGCGGGCCTCGGCCTCCTCCTCGGTGAGGCCCAGGGTGCGAAGCTTTAGGAGCTGCTCCCCGGCGATCTTTCCGATAGCGGCCTCGTGGATGAGGGCGGCATCCCCATGGTTTGCAATCAGGGCCGGGGCGGCGTCCACCGCGCCCTCCTCCCCGATGATGGCGTCGCACTCCGAGTGGCCGGTGCAGCGGTTGTTGCCCACGATGCGGGAACGGTACTGCTGCCGGGACTTTCCCCGTGCCACCGACCGGGAGATAATATCCGCCCCGGAATCCTCCCCGTCCAGCTGGACCGAGAAGTCCGTTTTCGCCTGCTGGGTCCCCTCGGTAAGGAGCCGCTCCCGGATGATAAGCTTGGCCCCGGCGGCGGCCACGGCGGTGGTGCGCCGGGTGCTGCGGTCCACCCCGCCGATCTGGGAGGTATCCATCTCCAGGACGGCCCCCTCGCCCAGGACGATTTCGGTCACCGGATCGATGGCGTGGAGACCGGTGCCGTGGCCGGTGCCCAGGTGCTTCTCCAGATAGACGATGTGGGCGTTCTTCTCCAGAAAAAAGCGGTGGATGCCGTTGTGCCGGGCGTTGGAGCCGTCTTCGGTGTGGACGCCGCAGCCTGCCACAATGGTGACATCGGCGCCTTCGCCAACAAAGAAATCGTTATAAACCAGGTCGTCCACCCCGCCGTGGGTCACCAGGGCCGGAATGGAGACGGTCTCCCCCTTGGTCCCCGGGCGAATGCGGATCACCAGCCCGGGGCCGTCGGGCTTATCGGAAAGCTGGATGTTTTCGGTGGAACGGCGGCCTGCAGAGGCCCCATCCTCCCGGACGTTATAGGCGCCGGGGAACTCCCCGGTCCACTCTGAGACCTCCCGGAGGAGATCCCTGGTCACTTCCTTCATTACAAATCCCCCTCTCTGGGGCAGGCGGGGCAGCCCCCGCTTCCTTCCCCTTCCAGCAGCTTGGGCAGGAGTTTTTCCCCCGGGCCCTGTTCCTGGACCTGGCCGTTTGCCACAATGACCAGCTCATCGGCGATGGAGAGGATCCGCTCCTGGTGGGAGATGACCACCACGGCCCCCTCCAGGCCCTGGCGGAGTTCCTGGAAGACCTGGATCAGGTTTTGGAAGCTCCAGAGGTCGATACCGGCCTCCGGCTCATCGAAGATGGAAAGGCGGCTGTGCCGGGCAAGGACGGTAGCAATCTCGATGCGTTTTATTTCGCCGCCGGAGAGGGTGGCGTCCACCTCCCGGTGGATATACTCCCGGGCGCAGAGGCCCACCCGGCTGAGGATGGAGCAGAGCTGGTCCTCGGGGAGGCTGCCGCCGCCTGCCAATTCCAGGAGGTCCTGGACGGTAAGGCCCTTAAAGCGCACAGGCTGTTGGAAGGCGTAGCTGATCCCCTTTTTTGCCCGGCTGGAGACATCCAGGCTGGTGATGTCCTCGCCATCCAGGAGAATCCGGCCTGTGCTGGGGGATTCCAGGCCGGCCACCAATTTGGCGATGGTGGTTTTGCCGCCGCCGTTTGGGCCGGTGATGACGGTTAGTTTTCCATCGGGGACAGTAAGGTTGATTCCCCGAAGAACCTGACCGCCGCCGGGGGCGGACCAGGTGAGGTTTTCCAGTTTCAGCATGGGCGAAGGCCCTCCTTTATACCGGCTTGTTTTTACGGGAACTACTGTATCATAAATGGAAGAAAATTGCAAGTATCTGGCGCGCAGTCTCCGGGCAGGGCAAACAGACCATTTTTAGTATGCCGAATCGGTGCGCTGATTAGTCTTCCTCCCAGGAAAAGACCAGAAGCGGCTTGTCCCTGCTTCCGGCCTTTTCTTATGGCCGGGCGAGTGGTTCCAGCCATGTAGACAGAAGAACTCCTTTTGCTTTAGAATGAAGAGTGTGATCCGGCAGCCGCACAGGGATAAAACAGGTCCGTGGGGGAGGGAAGAAAAAGCATAAAGAAAGTGCAGTGTACAAATAACAGAGAGGGGACATCAAAAATTTTTTGGGGCGGGATGTACAGACAAAGGAGGAAAGGAAGTATGACATACGGATATGTCCGCGTATCCAGCACCGACCAAAACGAGGCACGACAACTGGCGGCACTGCGGGAAAGAAAGATCACCGGCAAAAGAATTTACCTCGACAAACAGTCCGGCAAGGACTTTGAGCGTCCGGCTTACCGGCGGCTGCTGAAAAAGCTCCGGCCCGGCGACCTCCTCTGCATCCTCAGCATCGACCGGCTGGGGCGGAATTATGGGGAAATCCTGGAGCAATGGCGGGTGCTGACCAAGGACCTGCTGGTGGATGTCTGCGTCCTGGATATGCCCCTCCTGGATACCCGCAGCGGCAAAGACCTGATGGGCACCTTTATCGCCGACCTGACCCTGCAGATCCTTTCCTTTGTGGCGCAGAAGGAAAGGGAGAACATCAGGGTGCGCCAAGCAGAGGGCATCGCGGCGGCAAAGGAGCGGGGGGTCCGGTTTGGACGGCCGGCGGTGCCGATACCGGAAAATTTCCCCTTTGTTGTGGCGGAATGGGAGGAGGGCTCCCTTTCCTTTCACGAGGCCCTGGCCCAAACGGGTCTTTCCTACGGAACTTTTTACCGCCGCTTGCGGGAATACCGGGTAGTTATGAACTGTGATTGAACACAAAAAAACACTATCAAAAAGTATACCTTTTGATAGTATCTCAACTGCAACTTTTATTTGTGCATTTTCCATCCCGGAACTGCTTTCGATATTACATATTCGGTCAATCTCCCGGAAACTAAAGGGTTTCCGGGAAATTTTTTTACCCTGCCAAAAGGTATACTTTTTGGAACTGCAGCGGAAGCATGGAGGCAAGGGATATGTTGGTTTTAACCAGAAGGCTGGGCGAGTTTCTCATTCTGAACGATAACATTTTCATCAGCGTTTTTGAGGGCGGCAACGGCGACCAGGTAAAAATTGCCATTGAGGCCCCGGAGGACGTGAAGATCGCCCGGAGCGAGATGTTCGCGGACTGTGAGGAGATCCAGCGCAAGCTGGAGGCCATCCGGTCCAAGAAGGTGGGCAAGCGGACCAAACGGACCCGCAAGGAGATGGAACGGCTGGGCGCCGTCAAGGCTCCGGCTGCTGCCCAATGACCCTGCGGGGGATCCCGCCACAGTTTTGTTTTCAGCCCTGCCCAAAGCAGTGCGCGCAGCGGCGGGCAGGGATTGAAAAAAATATTATTTTGAACAGCCGGGCGCTCGAAAGGGCCAGAATTGGACGCTGGAACTGGGCGCCGGCTGGATGGAGGTATTACAATGGGAATGGTCGTAAGAACTAACACAATGGCGCTCAACGCTTACCGTCAGTTGGGCATGAACAACTCTGCTGTCGCGAAGTCCCTGGAGAAGCTGTCCTCCGGTTTCCGGATCAACCGGGCCGGTGACGACGCCGCTGGCCTGGCCATCAGCGAAAAGATGAAGGCCCAGATCACCGGCCTGGAGACCGCCAGCGCCAACGCCCAGGACGGCATCAGCCTGATCCAGACCGCTGAGGGGAACCTGAGCGAGGTCCACGATATGCTCAACCGTATGGTGGAACTGGCCAGCAAGTCCGCCAACGGCACCTACACCACCACCGAGCGGAAGGCTCTCCAGGACGAGATGGACCAGCTGCTGGACGAAATCGACCGGATCAGCCAGTCCGCCAACTTCAACGGCACCAAGCTGCTGGACGGCACGATAGGGTTGAACCAGAGCGCTTTCAAGGTTGGGGCCATCGTTGATGGTTCCACCGGAGACAAGATCACCCTGGCGGGTCTTCCCACCACCACAGCCGGCATTGCCGCTGGCGGCCCTGCGCATCTCAACACCCCTGGCAGTACCCCGCAGCAGGGCGGCGCTTTCACCCTTGACCTGGCGGACTATGAGCTGGATCTGACCGGGGCCACAGCGGACGATGTTGAAGTCACTTTTGGTATCCAGGGCAAACAAATGGTACTCCATATTGACGGCTCCCAGGCTGACAATCAGAGGGTTTGGACAGGTGAGGATATTGTAGACGCGCTTTACGCCGCCGGCCCCGCTGGTACCGGTCATGGTATCTGGGTCACTGATGCAAACAAGCCGGGCGGCGCCGCCAACACCGAGGTTTACGCCGCTATCAACAAAGCGTTCTACAAGGTGACAAAGGATGGCACGAAGCTGACCTTCACCTATGCAGGCGATACTGCTAACGGCAATAATGCCACAGAGAATGACGCAATCACCGCTGATATGCTGGCCGCCGACGACAAGGCCGACAAGACCGTCACTGTTACCGCAACAGGGACCGGTGTAAAAGGGTCTGGCAGCTCCTACCATGGCGTTTTGGACATTACGGAGATGAAGATGGCCGTGGATGGTGAGCGTGCCGGTATCACCTTCGACATGGCCGCCAACCCTGACCTGTTCACCAATGGCTCCCAGCTGACCATCGATGGGAAAACCTTCACCTTCAAGACCGACGCCAACAGCAATGTCACCGGCGAAAACGTCATCGACCTGACCGATGTGAAGGGCACTGGTGGCGCCGCGCTGACTACTGAGGAGTACGCCAAGGCCGCCGCCAGGAAGCTGTCCAACTACAACACTGACCACTTCGTCATCAGTGATGGCGGCAATGGCAAGCTCAAGGTGGACCAGAGCGTTGAGGACTACGACGGCGGCAAGAATGCACCCTACACCACTTTGGAGTCCCTTACCGGTCTGTTCTCTGCCAAGAAGGCTGACGTCGCCCCTGGGGTTAAGCTGACTGTCACCGACAAGTCCATCATCAACGGCGACGCCATCACCGTTGGCGACAAGACCTACAAGTTTGTGGACACCAAGTCCGCCAAGCCCGCCTCTGGCGTTACCGAGGTTCTGAAGTCTGACGGCGCTGCTGGTCTGAAGAAGGCCCTGGAGGCCGACGGCTTCACCGTGGACGGTGAGGACACCCTGACCATCTCCAAATACGGCGACACCAAGGCTCCCTTCATCATCGGCGGCGGTCTGACCCTCCAGATCGGCGACACCGCTGACAGCTTCAACAAGATGAACGTGGCCGTGGCCGACATGAGCGCCAAGGGTCTGGGCCTGGATGACCTCAAGAACACCGGCATTATGACCGAAAACAGCGCCAGTGCCGCCATCGACACCATCAAAAACGCTATCAACACCGTGTCCTCCACCCGGGCCGGGATGGGTGCCCTCCAGAACCGTCTGGAGCACACCATCAACAACCTGGACGTTGCGGTTGAGAACCTGAGCGCGGCCAACAGCCGTATCCGTGACACCGATATGGCCAAGGAAATGATGAACTACACCAAGATGAACGTGCTGGTTCAGTCCGCCCAGGCCATGCTGGCCCAGGCCAACCAGCAGCCCCAGAGCGTCCTCCAGCTCCTCCAGTAAGCGGCCAAGCGGCCGCTGGCACTCCCTACCCGGCGCTCCGCGCCTAACGGTTGTGCGCTGGCTTAGGTTGTGCCTGGAGTCAAAAGCAGCAGAGGGCGAAAAGTAGTAACACCCCTTGCCAGGGCGGGTTAGCACCCGCTGGCACGCCCTACCCGCCGCTCCGCGGCTTGACGCGGCGGGGTCCGGTGGGTACTGCCTGGAGTCGGAACGAGGTTTTGTCCTGGTTTGGATTCATCCGTTCTTACAAAAAACGGCCCCCCAAGGGGCACAAAAGAGAGGCCCTGCCGAAAAGCGGGGTCTCTCTTTCTGTCACGAAAACCACTTGTTGAGCAGGTGGACCAAAAGAAAGCTAATGCCGATGATGCAGATAAAAGGACTCCTTTTGTTTTAGAATCAGAAATGTGGTCTGGCAAGGACAACCCGAAAATTTCCCTGTCTCAATTGCCGCCCGGCAAAGGGCGTTGCCACCTTTCGCCTTATACAGCTTCCGACTCCAGGCACAACCTAAGCCAGCGCACAACCCTTAGGCGCGGAGCGCCGGGGAGGGTGCGCCTGCGGGTGCTAACCCGCCGCGGAGCGCCGGGGAGGGTGTGCGGGCGGCCGCTTGGCCGCAGGGGTTGACAAATCGTTTTACGTGGTGTAGAATATAGGGCATGGCATTTAAGCCGCGAAGCGCAAAAAAGGAGACAGGTTAAAATGAAAATATCGGATTCTGAAATGAAGATCATGGACCTTATCTGGCAGGCGGGAAGACCGGTGACAACAGCTTGGATCACCCAGCGCCTAGGGGATGGCATCGAGTGGAAGGCAACCACCATCCTGACCTTTTTGGCACGGCTGGAGGAAAAAGGCTGCATTACGGTTAAAAAACAAGGGCGGCAAAATCTCTATGAGGCTGCCGTCAGCCGGGAAAGCTACCAGCGGGAAGAAACCCGCTGCTTTGTGGAACAGATCCATGGCGGATCCTACCGAAGCCTCTTCGCCGCCCTCTGTTCCCCCGGGGAACTGGAGGCCGAGGAGATCGAGGAACTTCGCCGGTGGTTTGAAGGGGGCGACGGAGCGGAAGGAGGCCAGCCATGATGGCCCTTTTGGAGGCTGTTTTCCGCCTGGTTGTTGCCCTTTCCTTTGCGGGAAGCTTTGGCGTTCTCTTGGTCCTGGGGGGAAAGGCTACACTGAAGGACCGCCTCTCCCCTGGCTGGAGCTACGGCTTGTGGGCCCTCCCCCTGACCCTTTTCCTGGTCCCCTTCGCCCTTCCGGTCCGGGAGGCTGCGGCCTTTTCCGGGGCAGGCGGAGAGTCCTCCTTGGGGACGCTCCCTACAGGCGCGGCCCTTTCCATTCCTCCGTCGATTCCCGTTGAAGGACCGCTCCCCGGGCTTTGGCAAAGCCTTTGCTCCCTTTGGGAGCAGCTGCTGCCGGTTCTGGCCTGGGTATGGCTGCTGGGGCTGCTCTTTTTGGCGGCGGTCCGGCTGGCGGATCATCATGCCTTGACCCGAAGCCTCTCCCGCTGCTCCTGTCCGCCCCAAAAGGACGGAGCGGCGGAGCGCGCTTTCCTGCGGATCACCGGAGAACTGGAGATTCCCCAGGGGAAGGTGGAGCTTCTCCTTTGCCCCGGAGTGGGAAGCCCCCTGCTGCTGGGCCTCCTTCGGCCCCGGGTGCTGCTTCCCCAGGAGGATTACCCCGAGGAGCAGCTTCTTATGATGCTCCGCCACGAACTCACCCACTACAGGAGCCGGGACCTTTGGGTCAAGGCTGTGGCCCTGGGGACGGCCTGTCTCCACTGGTTCAATCCCTTGGCCTGGCTGCTGGTCCGGGAACTGGACCGCTGCGGGGAACTGCGGTGCGACCATCGAACCACCCGGACCATGACCGCCGGGGAAAAGAAACGTTATGGCAGAATGCTTTTGGATGTGGCCCAGGGGGAACATCTGGCCGCGCCCTCCGGGGCAGTGACCCTGGCCATGGACCGAGGGGAGCTTAAACGCCGGCTGACCCTCCTGAAATCCCCCCGAAAGACTGCCCCCCTGGACCGGGCAGTCTCCTTGGCCCTTGCCCTGACGGTGGCGGTGACCGGCGTGGTCTGCTCCTCGGCGGTGAACCCCGGCCCGGTGTTCGCTGGACTTTTCCAGGAGGAGGTCCCCCCTCCGGCCCCTGCGGGAGAAAATGAGCCTCCCCTCCTTTGGGAGGGGATCCAAGAGAGCATCGCCCCCAAATCCTCTCCTTCCATCCGGATGAAGGCGGTCCTCTCCGACCAGGTAACTGCCCCGGGATCCACCCCGGAATCGAAGCCAGAGGCTGCCCCGGAATCTGCCCCGGATCCAGGGGAGGAGGTCCAGGAGACGCCGGAATCTGCCCCGGAGCCGGAACCCGAAATCGTCCCGGAACCGGAACCGGAGATCGTCCCGGAAAGGGAGGACCTCCATTGGACCGGGGGCTTCCTCTGGCCGGTGGATGGCGGGTATGTCTCGGCGGGGTACAACAGCTACTACGGCCACAGCGGCATGGACATCGCCGCCGACCCGGGGACCAACATCTTTGCCGCCGCCGATGGTGAAGTGGTCTACGCCAGCAATACCTCCATCTGGCCCTACGGGAAAAGCGTCCTCATCGACCACGGGGACGGGATGACCACCCGGTATGCCCACTGCAAGCAGGTATTGGTTTCGGTGGGGGACCGGGTGGATCAGGGGCAGGTCATCGCCCTGGTGGGCCGCACCGGCAACGCCACCGGCAACCACTGCCACTTTGAGGTAATCCAGGACGGAGAGCATCAAAACCCGGCGGAGTACATCGCCGGCTAGGGTCTGGGCCCCCGGACAGAGGTCCCGTTTCCCCTTTTTCCCAGGGGGCGGGGCCTTTGCTCCGGGGCTTCGGCCCTCTTGACAATCTGGGGGAAAAGTGGTATCGTTAGGGCGTTGAATACGTTGACGGGGGACGCCCCGCTGATCTTTGCGGCCTTTCCAGAGAGCCGGGCAGACGCTGAAAGCCCGGCAGGGCTATCCAGCGGCGGACACCACCCCCAGAGTGCGGTGCAGGGAGCCTGTCCTCCTGAACACCGCCGCATGGAACGCGTTATCCTCCAAGGAATGAGAGGCGCTCCCAGGGGGGCGCAATTCAGGTGGAACCGTGGAGCGAAAGGCTTCACCCTGTAAAACAATACGGGGTGAGGGCTTTTTTCTTTGCCCTTGCCCAATACAAGAGGAGGAAAGAACCATGAAGATTACTTTGAAGGACGGCTCGGTAGTGGAGTACCAGAGCCCAATCACCGCCGCCGAAGCCGCCAAGAACCTGAGTATGGGCCTGTACCGGGCCGCCTGCGCCGCCCGGGTGGACGGCAAGGTCGTGGACCTGCGTACCGTTCTGGACCACGACTGCGCCCTGGAGATCCTCACCTTTGCCGACGAGGAGGGCCAGCGGGCCTTTAACCACACCGCCTCCCACATCCTGGCCCAGGCGGTGACCCACCTTTACCCCCAGGCCAAGTTTGCCATCGGCCCCGCCATCGACAATGGCTTTTACTACGACTTCGACCTCCCCGCCCCCTTTACCATGGAGGACCTGGAGAAGCTGGAGAAGGAGATGGCCGCTATTGTCAAGGCGGATCTCCCCCTGGAAAAGTTCGAGCTGGAGGTCTCTGAGGCCCTGGAGCTGATGAAGGACGAGCCCTACAAGGTGGAACTCATCGAAGAACATTCCGGCAAGGGGGAGAAGATCAGCTTCTACCGCCAGGGGGATTTCACCGACCTCTGCGCCGGCCCCCACCTGATGTCCACCG
>CAJUFK010000104.1 GCA_910585535.1 uncultured Angelakisella sp.
AGGGCCTCGGCGTAGTTGGTGATGTCGGTGAGGATGCAAAGGACGTGCATCCCCTTCTCGAAGGCCAGATACTCGGCGGCGGTCAGAGCCATACGAGGGGTGGAAATACGCTCGATGGCCGGGTCGTTGGCCAGGTTGATAAACAGCACGGCGCGGTCGATGGCCCCGGTGCGCTTAAAGTCGCTGATGAAGAAGTCCGACTCCTCGAAGGTAATACCGATGGCGCAGAACACCACGGCGAACTTGGAGTCGGTGCCCAGCACCTTGGCCTGACGGGCAATCTGGGCCGCCAGCTTGGCATGGGGCAGACCGGAACCGGAGAAGATGGGCAGCTTCTGACCACGAACCAGGGTGTTCAGGCCGTCGATGGCGGAAACACCGGTCTGGATGAACTCCTCGGGATAGACACGGGCGGCGGGATTCATAGGCAGACCGTTAATGTCCATCCGCTTGTCGGCGATGAGCTTCGGGCCGCCGTCGATAGGCTCGCCCATGCCGGAGAAGACCCGGCCCAGCATATCTTCGGAAACGCCCAGCTCCAGGCTGCGGCCGAAGAAGCGGACCTTGCTGTGTTCCAGGTTGATACCAGTGGAACTCTCGAACAGCTGGACCAGCACGTTGGAGCCGTCTACCTCCAGCACCTTGCAGCGCCGGAGTTCACCGTTGGGGAGTTCGATCTCTCCCAGCTCGTTATAGGCGACGCCCTCTACATCCTTTACCAGCATCAGGGGGCCGGCGACCTCTTCGATGGTACGATATTCCTTTAACATCAGGCAGACACCTCCCCTGTCATAAGATCCTTAATGCCGTCTTCCAGCTCCTTGGTGGTGGACTCCAGGTAGGACTTGACGTCCTTCTCCTCCACATACTTCATACGGGCGATCTTTTCCCGAACAGGCAGGGCGAAGATCTTCTCCACGGGAACGCCAGCCTCCAGGGCCGCCTTGGACTCGTAGTAGAAGTGCAGCACCATCTTGAGCATCCCGTACTGCTTGGGCAGGCTGGTGTAAGTATCTACGCCGTCAAAGGCGTTCTGCTGGAGGTAGTCCTCACGAATGGACCGGGCGGCCTCCAGGGTGAGACGGTCGGGGGCGGAGAGGGAGTCGTAGCCAACCAGCTTGACGATCTCTTCCAGCTCGCTTTCCACCTGGAGAAGGTGCATGGTGTCGCCCAGGAGCTTGGTCCAGTCTTCGGCCACGTTCTTGTTGAGCCATGCGCCGATCTGGTCGTTGTACAGGGAGTAGGAGGTCAGCCAGTTGATGGCCGGGAAGTGGCGCTTGTAAGCAAGGCCGGAATCCAGGCCCCAGAAGACCTTGACGATACGCAGGGTCGCCTGAACAACCGGGTCGGAGTTATCGCCGCCGGCAGGGGAAACGGCGCCGATGGCGGTCAGAGAGCCCTCCCGGCGGTCGCTGCCCAAGCAGGTGACACGACCGGCACGCTCGTAGAACTGGGCCAGACGGCTGGTGAGGTAGGCGGGGTAGCCTTCTTCGCCGGGCATCTCTTCCAGACGGCCGGACATCTCGCGCAGGGCCTCGGCCCAGCGGGAGGTGGAGTCGGCGATGACGGCCACGGCGTAGCCCATGTCCCGGAAATACTCGGCGATGGTGATGCCGGTGTAGATGGACGCCTCACGGGCGGCCACGGGCATATCCGAGGTGTTGGCGATGAGGACGGTACGCTTCATAATGGACTCCCCGGATTTGGGGTCCTTCAGCTCGGGGAACTCCCGAAGAACGTCGGTCATCTCGTTGCCGCGCTCGCCGCAGCCGATGTAAACCACGATGTCCACGTCGCTCCACTTGGCCAGCTGGTGCTGTACAACCGTCTTACCGGAACCGAAGGGGCCGGGGACAGCGGCGGTACCGCCGCGGGCAATGGGGAACAACGTATCGATGACACGCTGGCCGGTAATCATGGGGATGTCGGGGGAAAGCTTCTCCCGGACCGGGCGCTGGCGGCGCACCGGCCACTTCTGGAGCATGGGGATCTCCACCGTGGTCCCGTTGTCGGTCTCCACAACGGCGATAGGATCGACGACGGTGTGGTTCCCGCTCTCAATGGACTTTACGGTGCCCAGAACACCGGGGGGCACCATGATCTTATGGGTGATAAGGCTGGTCTCCTGGACGGTGCCCAGGATGTCCCCCGCCTCTACACGGTCCCCGGGCTTTGTGGTGGGGACAAAATCCCACAGCTTCTCGTGATCCACCGAAGTGACGCTGACACCCCGGGCGATGCTGCTGCCGGTCATGGACTTGATCCGCTCCAGGGGGCGCTGGATGCCGTCGTAGATCATCTCCAGGATGCCGGGAGCCAGCTCTACAGAGAGGGGCGCGCCGGTGGAAACCACCTCGGCGCCGGGCTTCAGACCGGCGGTCTCTTCGTAGACCTGGACGGAGGCGTTGCCGCCGCGCATCTCGATGATCTCACCGATGAGCCCCAGTTCGCCAACGTGTACCACGTCGAACATATTGGCGTCACGCATTCCTTCCGCCACGACAAGGGGACCGGAAATCTTTACGATCTTTCCTTGGCTCAATTTATTTTCACCTACTTACCTTAATCTTTGAATAGAATATCTGCTCCTACAGCCCGTTCCACGCTCTTCTTCACCGAGGTCATGCCCATGCCGATGGTACCGGCGCGGCCGGGAATGGGGATGATGGCGGGGACCCGGCGGTCCTTATAGACGTCCATCACCTGGACAATAGGCTCCAAAGCCTGCTCTGTAATGAAAATGATGCCGTACTCCTGTTTGGCAAGGCGATGGATGACGGCCTCGGCCTCCTTGGGGGCGGCGGTCTCGAACACCTCGAAGCCCACAGCCTTGAAGCCCAGGACGCTCTCCTTCTCCCCTACCACTGCAATCTTACTACGCATAGGTCTCACGCAGCCTTTCCGTGATCTGCTGGGAGGGGACCCCTGCCAGCTTGGAGGCCATGACGATCCGGGCGGCCTTGGTCTCCCCTTCTTTCGCCACAAGGTAGGCGATCAGAGGCTCGATGCCAAAGGGGATCCTCCGTACCTCGTCCAGCACCTCTACCAGGGCGTTGTCACAAAGCTTCTCGAAGAGGGAGAGGGACGCCTTCTGGCGGATAGAGTCAAAGGCGGGCTCCAGGGCTTTCTCATAGGGGGAGGAGGAGATCACCGCCAGGATGGCGTCGGTCCCCTTGGTATAGGCCTCAGTGATGGCGGAAAGAGAAATCCGGCCGCCGGGGGCCAGCACCTTGCCCAGGAAGAAAGCGTTCTTCCCCATTCTCCCCAGACGTACCGCAGCCCGGATATTGGCAATGTCGATTTGGGCCGCAACATATTTCTGAAGGAAGGGACTGGGGATCTTTTCCGCCTGCTGGGCCATGGAAGCCAGAATGCCCCGGTCCAGGAGAATGTCCACCGCCTGGGGGTCGCCGGTCTTGGCCAGGGCCTCGGAAGCCTCCAGAGCCGCTTGGGCCAGGGGGGTGGGAATGCCTGTCAGCCTGCCGCTTTCCAGCTGGGCGGTTATCTCCTTGGCAGGAAGATTTCCCAGGCCCGAATAGACGCTGGAGACGTCCCCAGTGGCGCGGCGTGCCTTGATGGCGGTCTTGAGATTATGCCCGTCATACTGGCAGCGGAACAGCTGGGTCAGACCGCTGCCAGGGGCAATTCGGTCCAGCAGCTGGTAGGCATCCAAAAGGTTCTGTTCCAGGGCGGCCTCATAGCCTTCCATGGGGACCCCGTGACAGATGGGGGCATCGGAGAGGACCTTGTAAGCCTCCTCCGCAGTTTTCGCGTCGATCATCTTCTGGAAGTCCCGGCGGGTGACCATCCCATTTTCCAGGGCGCGCACCCGGGCCGTGGCGTGAAGATAATCGGTATCTCGATATGCTTTCAAAGCCGCACCTCCTTTTTCTTGTTTTTGATGTTCAGACGGGCCTTAGCCAAACAGGGCCGCATCTACCCGGGCCTCAAGTTCCTCCTTGACGCTCGCGCTCAAAACCTCGAAGGTGCAGTTGGTCTCGGTGCTGCCCTGGTCCAGGATAAAGCCCCCGGCAAAGCTGCCGGTGGCGCCGGACAACGTGACCTTGCAGGGATGGCCGGCAGCGGCGCACTTCTTTTCCATCTCGGCGGGAAGTGTTCCGCCAAGGGCAGCTTTGTCCGCCTGGTTCAGCACCAGGGTAATCGCCCCGGTGACGGCGGACTGGGCAGCCAGACCGGCATAGACAGAAAGCTTCTTTTCCGGGGCCATGGTGCAAAGCTGCTCCATAGCCTTTTGGAAGGCGGTGTCGATGGCCTCCCGGCGGATCTGGAGCCGCGCGTTGCGCCCCTCGATGCCGGACTGGGACACCGCCCGCTGAAGGATCGCCTCGGACTGGCGCTTGGCGGCCTCCAGGACCCGGTTGGTCTCCTCCTGGGCCTCCTGGCGGCTGGCCTCGGCAATGGCCTGTGCCTTCTCCTTGGCGGCGGCGGCAGCGGATTCTCCGTACTGCCGGGCGTCCTCCTGGATCTTGGCGAGAATGGCCGAAATATCATTCATAGGAATCGGGATCCTCCTCTCTGCTTTTATTCCTTGGCGTTTCCCTTAGTGGATATTGAGGACCAGCAGCAGAGAGATGAGGAGGGCCAGAATGGCGTAGGTCTCAACCATAGCGGCGGGGACCATGGCCTTGGAAACTTCCTCGGGGCGCTTGGCAACGATGTTCACGCCGGCGGCGGACACGCGGCCCTGATGGATGCCGGAAACCATGCCCACGAAGGCGATGGGGCAGCAGGAAGCGAAAATGTAGGCGCCGGTAGCCATAGAGAGGTTTACGGTGCCGCCCAGCATCCCGGTGGTGACCATGACCATGAAGCCCACAACGAAGCCGTAGATGCCCTGGGTGGCGGGAAGGGCCTGGAGGAGCAGCAGCTGGCCGAACTTGTTGGGATCCTCGACGGTGACGCCGCTCATGGCCTCACCCACGATGCCCACGCCCTTGGCGGAACCGATGCCGGAGAAGATCACCGCAAAGGCGACCCCAAGATAGGCGAGAAAGTTTCCGTTGAATACTTCAAAAAACTCTTTCATGATTATTCCTCCTGATTGTTTACATAGACGTATTTGGTTGCCGGTCTCAAGGGACGGAAGGCTTCGCCGCCGCCCTCAAAGAACTTACCGAAAAACTCCACGTACTGGAGACGGGAGGTATGCACATAGGAGCCCAGGGCGTTGATCGCCAGGTTCAGCACGTGTCCCAAGAGGAACACCAGCACAAAGACGATGGCTCCGATGATGTTTGCCCCCGGCAGGGTGCCCATGGTGTTCACCACCTGGGCGATAACGCCGGTGGCAAGGCCCAGGGCCATGATCCGGGAGTAAGAGAGCAGGTCGGAAAAATAACTGGTGATGTCGTAGAGGCTCAGCACCCCGTTGGCCACCTTCATAAAGGGGTTCTTCTTGTCCCGGCCCTGGGTGAGGACCAGGCCCACGGCTCCGGCGATGGCAAGCCATTTGCCGATGGAGGCCACCATCAGGTTGCCCAGCACCATCTGGCCGCCGGCGAAGATCACCAGTCCGATGAGGACGAAGTACCAGAAGCCCACATCGAACAGGGCGTCGATGGCGTGGCCCCGGCGGATCATCAGGTAAGCCTTAAGGCCCATTCCTACCAGGATATGGATGTATCCCACCACAAAAGCCATAATGAGAATGGGCATGGGGTTTGTCAGGGGATCCAGCAGCATGGGGACCTGGACACGATTGCCGAAGAACACCTCGGTGATCTTGGGGATGGCGTCGCCGAACCAGCTGCCGTACAAAGCGCCCCAGAACACGGTGGAGATGCCGCAGTAGCCCAGCATCTTCAGAAGCTTTTTGCCGTTTACCCCCATGTCTAAGTATTTGGCCCCCAAAAGGCCCGCAATGGCCAGCACCAGGCCGTACCCCGCATCGGAGAGCATCATCCCGAAGAAGACAAAGAAGAAGGGCGCCATAAAGGGGTTGGGATCCATGCTCCGGGAATTGGGCAGGGCGTACATCTCGGTGATGGCCTCAAAGGGCTCAACGAACTTGTTGTTTTTCAACAGGACCGGGAACTCCTCCTCGGGGCCGGGCTCCCGGAACTCGTAGAAGCAGGTGTACTCGGCCAGGGCCTTTTCCACCTCGTCCTTCCGGCGCTGGGGGACCCAACCCTCGGTGACAAAGGTCTCCTGGGTCCGCAGCAGGTTCTGCTCTGCGTGGCCCCGGTCGATGCTCAGCTTGGTGCTGTCCCAGGCCATTTGGACGTCCGGCAGCTTTTTGCCCAAAGATGAAAGCTCCTGGTTCAGCTTTTCCAGGGCCTCTTCCTCCCCCTTGACCCGGGCCTTGCTGGCGGAGATGTTCTCTCCGGCGGTCCCGGTGAGGTCGCGGAAGGAAATGGACGCCGCCCCGCACTGACGGAGCAGTTCCTGGTACTCTGCCGAGCGGCTCTTGTGGACCACCACGGCAACATAACGCTGGTCCTTATCCTCGGATACCACCGAAAGATAGGCCCCAAGCCCCTGTTCCTCCTGTTTGGCCTCCAGCTCCGCTTCGGTGACAGTGATGGGGACAGCCGCCATCAAGATCTCGGAACTGGCTGTGGCGGTCTCCTCCAGGGGAAGGTCAAATTTCTGCCAAGGGGCCAAAGACAGCTGGAGAAACTCCTCCTGGGAGATCCGGCTTTTTGCCGCCGCCATCTCCTTTTGCAATTCCTCCACCCTGTCGCAGGTCTCCAAGGCGGCAGAGATAAACGCGCCTCCCGCGACAGTCCAGTAATTCACCTCTGGACGCTTGGAAAAAAGACCTTTCTTCGCGCCATAGGGGCCCAGAGCCTGGATACACTGGTTCAGTCTGGAAAGAGTCTGCTCCCTTTCGTAGACATCGGCGGAGCCAAGCTCCACCTGGTCCTTGATCTCCTCATAGCCGGACATGGCGCCTGGAGCGTTCAGCTGAACACAGCCGCTTTTCATCAGGCGGTTGATGATCCCTTCCTGATCCTGAGCCAGTCCGCAGAGGAAGATACGTTCCATTTTCTCGATCATGTGGCACCTACTATCCTCTCAACGATGAGTGCCGCCGCCCCGTTCATCCGGGCGGCAGCCTGGTCCGCCAGCGCCTTTCCCTCTGCGGCGGCCTTTTGCCGGGCTTCCTCGATCAGGGCGTCCGCCTGGCGTCTGGCCTCCGCCAGGAGTTTTTCGGCCTGAGATGCCGCTTCCGCTTTTGCTTTCACAACGGCTTCCCTTCCGGCCGCGGCAGCTTCGGCCTCTACTTCCTTCGCCTTCTGCACCGCTGTTCGCCGGGTCTCCTCCGCCCCAGATTCCGCTTCCCGGATCCTTGAGACAACTTCTTTCACTGTTCTCACCACCTATCCTCTCCCTGGAAAATGGGAAAAATTTGGGGAACTGTTTATGGAAAATGACCAATCGGTCAGAAGGAAAGCGGTTCTGACAACCAACGCCGCTCTCCCCGAAACCGAAGGATCATTTTTCATCAAATGATGGATACTTAGAAATTATAACACATTTTGCCTGAAACTCACCACTGTTAAGTTGCACAAGAAGAATCCACTGGAAAGAAGGCAATCCGTGGAAAAATGGGGAGGGCTATTCCCCACCCGGTCTCTCCTCGGTTAGACCGTCCTTTGTGATGACCTCCCGCAGCCGCTGCAGCTCCTCAAAAAAGGAGTTGACATCCTGGAACTGCCGGTAAACCGAAGCAAAGCGGACATAAGCCACCTGGTCGATCTTCCGCAGCTTTTCCATGCACAGCTCCCCGATCCTGGCGGAGGGCACCTCCCTCTCCAAGCCGTTCTGGAGCTGGGTCGTAATATCCGCCACCGCATCCTCCAGGACCGAAAATGCCACCGGGCGCTTTTCACAGGATTTTATCATCCCGCCCAGAAGCTTGTCCCGATCGAACACCTCACGGGAACCATCCCGTTTTACCACCATCAGAGGGGTTGTTTCGATCACCTCGTAAGTTGTAAACCGTTTTTCACACCGGAGACATTCCCGGCGGCGCCGGATCCGTTCTCCTTCATCAGCAGGCCGGGTATCGATGACTTTGCTCTCGGTATAGCCGCAATACGGACATTTCACGGAAGATCCCTCCTCCAGGCGCCTTGAAGCGGCCCTTCCCCGCCCCGGCGGAATACCGGATGCCCTTGGGAAAGTTCGTAAAAGCACCATTTTTCCTACGTAAATAATAGCAAAAAGGCCCAGTAAATTCAAGCGTTTTTTGCATTTTTTTACAAAAAATCTGACATTTTTTCTAAGAATTGAGCCCTCTATCTGGTCGATAGATTAAAATACAAAAAAAGCCTTTATCTTCCGCTTCCTTTTTGGGATCACATAGACTGCGCTTCTCCTGGCATGGGTCACAGGTAGACCGGAACTTCCTTCAGAAGCTTTTCCCGCCCTTTTTCCTGTCTTTCTTCCTCTTCCGCCTCGTTTAGGTACCGGTCGATGAGGTCCATAAGGTGGGCCTGGGAAAAGATACTGGCGTTCAGCCGCCTCACCAGCCGCTGAACACGGAAAAGGCTTCCGGAAACCTCCCGGATGTGGACACGGACAGTCCCCTCCTCATCCATC
The DNA here is from genome assembly GCA_910585535.1 of uncultured Angelakisella sp. GTDB lineage: Bacteria > Bacillota > Clostridia > Oscillospirales > Ruminococcaceae > Angelakisella. The sequence goes on from CAJUFK010000104.1 coordinate 8,569, forward strand.
CCCTTGATGCCGTAAACCACGGTATAGCTGTCCTCATCCTCAAAGACAGCCTTGCAGACCCGGAATGTCAGGGGTGAACCACTTTCCAGTTCCTGGCAGATTCGCTTTTTCTCCATTCTGTCAACACTCCTTTTCGCTTCCCGTGCCTCCTTCTATTGTATCGGATGACACCGGGAGTTTCAAACAAAATCGTCCGGCAGGGTGCGACAGAAAAGGCCCCCGGGGCAGTTCATTCCCCGGGGGCGCCTGTTTCTTGTTCTTATTTTTTCTTGTCGGTCCGCTCCTGCCAGAATACCCACAGGGGGCCGGCCAGGCAGACGGAGGAATACAGGCCCACCACAAGGCCCACAATGAGCGGGAAGGCAAAGGTGACAATGGAGTTCAGTCCGTAGATAAAGCCCATCACCGCTACCACCACCATGGCCAGGATGGTGGAGAAGGAGGTGCCGATGGCCCGGCCCAAAGACTGGTTCACCGAGAGGTTCACCAGCTTGGCAAAGGGCACCTTCGCCCCCAGGAGATTGCGATTTTCCCGGATACGGTCGTAGATGACGATGGTGGCGTTGATGGAGTAACCCAGGATGGTCAGCGCCGCAGCGATGAAGTTCTCGTTGATGGAGAACCCAAAGAGGACAAAGGTGGCGTAGACGGCGACCACGTCATGGAGCAGCACCAGGGTCGCCATAACGCCGGCGGACCAGCCGTTCATCACGCGGAACCGGGCGGCGATATAGAGGATCATCAGAATGACGGCGAACACCACCGCCAGGCTGCATTTCTGGAAGAACTCCTGGCCGATCACCGCGTCTACATTGGTCACCGAGGTGACCGCAACGTTGGCGGAGGGGAAAGCGGCCTGGAGGGCGTCGGTGGCTTTCTGCTGGGTTTCAGCGCTGATCCCCTGATCCTGTGCCAGGGAAAGGGTGATGCTCTTGGCGCCGGTGAGCAGCTCTTCCCCCTGCTGGATGGAGACAGAACCGCCAACCGCTTCCTCAAATGTGCGCTGGAACTGGTTCATATCGATGTCGCCCTGGTAGGAATAGGAGACGATGGAGCCGCCCTTAAACTGGATGTCCAGGTTCACCCCGGGGACAAAGGAGACCACAACGGCCACTGCCACGAGGACAGCGGAGATGGTGAAGAACAGCTTCCGGCTGCCTACAAAATCGATGGTCTTCTTCTCCTCCACAGGGGCAGCCTCCTGGACGGCGTCTTTCACACCGCCGTAGAACCAGGGGTTCCGGAAGCAGTTCAGCCGGGAGATCCCCCGGAGCATCACCTTGGAAGCATAGACCCCCATAATCATGTTTGCGATAACGCCCATGAGGAGGGTATAGCCGAAGGAGTAAATGGCCCCGGCGGTGGTCTGGCCGAAGAGGAAGAAGATCTTAGCGAAGATGCTGCTGGCGGGGCCGAAGGCGCCCATAAGGATGACCGCTACGATAACATTGGTGACGTTGCCGTCCAGGATGGCGGAAAAGGCGCGCTGGAAGCCCAGGTTCACCGAGCCGTCAATGGTCTTGCCGGACCGGATCTCCTCCCGGATGCGCTCGGCGGTGATGATGTTGGCGTCCACACCCATGCCGATGCTGAGGATGATACCGGCAATACCCGGCAGGGTGAGGGTGAAGGAAGGCACGTCAGGAAGCAGGCGGGTAACCGCAGCCACCATGATGACCGCCTGGCCCAGAAGGGCAAAGACCCCAACAAAGCCGGGAAGGCGGTACTTGAGGATGATATAGAGGGCGACCAGGGCAAAGGCGATCATCCCGGCCTGGATCATCACGTCCTTGGCCCCAAGGCCCAGGGTGGGCGAAATGGAGCTGTAGTCCCGGGTATCCAGGCGGAAGGGCAGGGCGCCGCCCTGGATCTTCTCGGCCAGCTCCTTCACCTCGTCGGCGGTGAAGTTGGCCCCCTCGATGACCCCTTCGCCGCCGGTGATAACCGCGCTGACCGTGGGATAAGAGATCAGGGTGTCATCCATCCAGATGGAGATGACCCCCCCCAGGTTCTTCTGGGTGGCCTCGGCGAACTTGGTGGTCCCCTCGGGACTCAGCTTAAAGGAGACCGCGTACTGATAACCGCCGGTGGTCTGGTCCCGATACATGGTGGGGACCGACTCGATGAGGTCCCGGCCCTCCAGAATCACAGCCCCGGTGGGGCGGCCCTGCTCGTCAATGGAAAGCCCCTCCCGGAAGGTGAGGAGAGCGGTGTCCCCCAGCTCTTTAATGGCCTGCTCGGGGTCGTACTCGGTCTCCCCCGCCTGCCAGGGGAAGCGGACGATGATCCGGTCCTTGGCGGTATCGGTATAGACCTCGTAATCGGTGATGCCCTTGGCGACCAAACGGGTGCGGATCACCTGGGAAGCCGCTTCCATCTCCTCGGCGGTAGCGTCGTAATCATCGGCGGGGGTAAAGGTGGCGTCCACCCCGCCCCGGATGTCAATGCCCCAGCGGATGTCTGACGCCCCCTTAATATAGGTGGTGGTCAAGTCCCCGTTGGTGACGCTGATCCCGAAGAAGGTGAGGTAAGCCGCCACCAAAATCAAAATGGCGACCACAAAAAAGGGCCATGACTTCTTCTTTTTCATTGGGAATCCTCCATGCTGATAATTTCGTTCCAAAGGCGGGATAGCAAATTTCCCCCTCCCGCCGGACAGGCACAAAATGTATTATATTCCATTTCCCTGTCAAAATCAAGGTCTGGCGGTACAAAAGGAGTGAACCGATCGCGGATATTTGCCGCCGCGGAGGGCGCTGCGTCCGAAGGGCCGCCTGACGGCGGCCTTTAGAGGGTCGGCGGGATCCCTTTTCGGGGCCCGCCGAGACTGGGTCCGTCCGCGCAAAACACCCCACTGGGGTGTATTTGCGGGGGACTCGATTACAAGGCGGCAGCCTCGATCCCTTCGGGACCGTGACCTACGGTCAACTTTCTTTTTTTCTTTCAAAAAGAAAGTAAGCAAAGCCTCTCCGCGCCAAGAGCCGCCTACGGCGGTTGCGCTCCGAGACGCGCCTGCGGGCGCAGAAATGCTC
>CAJUFK010000105.1 GCA_910585535.1 uncultured Angelakisella sp.
GGACCTACCGCCCTTTGGAAAAGGGCGGCCCTAAACTTTACTTGGCTCGATTGCCGACTTGTGCTTTAATAAACGCGATTTGTCTACTCCTTATCGCCTTTTACAGCCTCCGACTCCAGGCACAGCCCGAGCCCCGGCACAACCTTTAGCCGCGAAGCGGCGGGGAGGGTGTGCCTGCGGGCGCTGGCCCGCGTCTTCCGCGCCCTTTGGATCAATCGCCGGTACACCGGCAGCATCTCCGCCTCATTGCACCAACGATCCAACTCCTCGGCCGGAAGCCAGGCAACGCCGCTGTTCTCATCCGGCTTGGCCGCCAAAGCCTGCCCCTCCCGAGCGGCCAAAAGCACAAAGGAAACATTGAGATGAAGATGAGCGGCCACCTCTTTCCCCCGCTTTTGATGCTGGCAAACGGTAAGCGCCTCAATGGACAGCGGTTCTTCCCGCAAAGGAACTAACCCCCGCACCCCAGTTTCCTCCTCCGCCTCTCGGATTGCCACCGCCAAAAGATCCCTTTCTCCATCAGCGTGCCCTCCCGTCCAGGCCCAGCTTTGATAGATGTTATGCCACGCCATCAGAACCCACTGAAGATCCGGGCTCATAACAAAGGCTGAACTGGTGATATGGGCCGCCAGAGCCTCCCGCGTGAGGATCTTCGCCCCCCACCGCCGGCAGCAGTCCAGGATCAGCGTCTTGTCCGCCTCTTCCCGGGGGTCACCGGGCTGGTAGGTGTTTAGGAGTGTCAGGTAGTCGGTCATTTGGTGCCTCCTTTTTTGTGCTAAAGGCGGAGAGATAACCCGGATTGTTGCTTCCTCAGCTTTTCCGGAACCCGCCTATTATGGAACCCAAGGGATTTTCCAGCACCTTTTGCAGATCCAGAATCGCTTCATTCAGGCTTGCAAAATCAACCTCCGAAACCTGCTGAAGGGCTTCAGAGGCTTCCTTGATGCTTTCCCGTCCCTCCATCAGCGTCTGGTCCAGGTTTTCCAGGATGCCGGGAATGTCAGCGGCGGCCAGCTGCTGGCCGATGCTGTCCACCGAGGCCAGCGCCGAGTTGGCGGAATCAAGGGTCCGCTCCACCTGGGGGACCACCCTTCCTGCCATCCAAACCAGAGCCAGAGCCGCTGCCGCCAGAAAGGCCGCACTCAGCCGGGAATAAAACAGCCTCTTTTTCGCAATCGCAGTTTGGAAGTCAGCCTGCTCCTCCAACCGCTTCAGGACAGCCTCCAGGCGATGCTCCCCTGCAATAGGGGCTTCCGGGTCAGAAGGGGCTGCTTTCAGGGCTTCGGGGATCTCAGCGACTTCCAGGGCAATTCGTTCTTCACCGATAGTTGTCATAGGGACAAGCCTCCTTTACTTTTCTCTTTTCCCATAATACCAAGTTTAAGCCTGGGGCGCAAGAGGGTGATGTATCAAAATGGACGGAAAGGGAGGCGTTATTTTCTACCTTACTGCGTAGTCTGCTGTCCAATTTTGAGCTGTGCTTTCTTTTGTGGGGAACAAGATAAAATGCTGGCACTGTAGCCCGCAGGCATCAAAACAACGGCAGCGCCAACAACAACGTTGCGACATTTCAACTTACGCTCCCCGCAAGGGGAGCGACCAAGTATCGTGACCACTGGGTGGCCTATTCGCTATTTCAATCCACGCTCCCCGCAAGGGGAGCGACAACTGCATAGCGGTAACAAAGCGGCATTTTCCAATTTCAATCCACGCTCCCCGCAAGGGGAGCGACATCCATTGCCCAATATATGCAGCGTTACCCATTCAAATTTCAATCCACGCTCCCCGCAAGGGGAGCGACCGCGGAACTTATCTTATACGGCGATATTGCAAGTATTTCAATCCACGCTCCCCGCAAGGGGAGCGACAGCAAAAGTTCACAAAAACTCTTGCTCAAATAGTCACTATTGCCTAAAACTTTCCTTTTTCCTTCCCTCGCCCACCTCCTGCTGCACCCCAAAACCAAAAGTCTCAACGGAAGATCCCTCTTCCATCTGGTGCGAACCTCCCGGTATTTTTCTGAGCGCTTGCGGTTCGCGCTTCCTCAAAGAATCAGAGGCTCTTCTGGCAGATAGGCGGCCTTGCAGCCAAAATGCTCGATCTTGTTTTCATAGTGATTGCCCAGGTAATAAAACCGCAGGCTGTCCTTCCCCGGGTCCATGATCTTGCACAGCTTGGCCTGCAACGCCTTGCACTGTGCCGGATCCAAAAGACATTCAAAGACGGAGCATTGCACCCGTTGGCCGTAGTTGACGCACTGCTTGGCGATTTGGCGCAGGCGCTTGCGGCCGGCGGCGTCCTCGGTGTTTACGTCGTAGGTAATCAAAACCAGCATGGCAGCCTCACTTCCATAAAAAGGGCGGATAGGCGTCCAGGTCGTCCCGCAGACAACGGGCCAGCAGCAGGGCTTGGACATAGGGAACCATCCCCCAGGGAAGCTTCTCCCCCAGGTAGGGATGGGTCAAGGTCTCCTTTTTCCGCTCCTGCCAATGTTTTAGAAAGGTGCGCCTGGCCTCGTCGGTGAGAAGCACCGCACCTCCCTCCTGCTGACGGAAATCCGCCCCCTTGAGGATGCGGTTGTTCACCAGGGTCAGCACAAATCGGTCTGCGATGCAGGGGCGCAGTTCCTCCATCAGGTCCAGGGCCAAAGAAGCCCGGCCCGGTCTGTCCCGGTGAAGAAAACCGGCGTAGGAATCCAGACCCACGCTCTCCAGGGCGGAGGCGCAGTCGTTGGCCAAAAGGCTGTACGCAAAGGACAGCAGGGCGTTAAAGGGATCCAGGGGTGGGCGGCGGCTCCTGGCGCGGAAGAAAAAGGTCTCCTTTCCCTGGAGGATCCTCTCGTCCAGGACGCCGAAATAGGCGGAGGCCCCCACCCCCTCCAGCCCCCGGAGTCGGGCCGGGTCTGTGGCCGCCAGAACCTCCGGCAGCAAATCCTTCAGCGTCTGGGAGGCTGCGGAAAGACTTTCATCCTCCAGACGCAGGCCGTGATCCCGGCGGGTGCGTTCAATGCCTTGGCGGGCGTTGTAAAGCTTGCCGAAGATCATGGTCCGAGCCATCTGGCAGCTTTGATCCGGGTCGTCGGCCACGCGGTACTGCCTGCGGCGCAGCAGGATATTCCCGTTGTTCTCTCCGCACACCCTGGCCAGGAACTTTCCTCGGGGGGTGCAGAAGGCCAGCGAGATCCCCCGCTCCGCGCAGGCCCCCATTAGGGCCGGGGAGGCCCCGGGATAAGAGAAGGTGACGATCCCCGCCAGGGTGTGCAGCGGATACCGGGCCGCCACCTCCTTGTCCCGGTTGGCAACCACATTCTCCCCGTCCAGGGAGAGATAGATGTCTTCCGAGGTCACAAAAAGGGTGTTGAGCAGCTTCCTCATCCTGTCTCCTCCATAGCCTTTTCCAGGTAGTCCGACACCTTGCCCCGCCGCGCCAGACTTGGCAGGCAGAGTTCTTTCAAAGAACAGGCGTTGCAGCTCTTGGTGGGCTTCACCTTGGGGGTGTAGCCCCGGCGGGCCAGCTGGCGCATCTCCTCCAGCGCCGCCCGAACCGCCTGGCGCAGTTCCTCGGTGAAGGGGACGGCGGTCCGCCTTCTGGGCTCCCCGTAAAAGAGGGCCCCCTCCGGGATGCGGCAGCAGAGCATCTCCTCCAGGCAGAGGGCCTGGGCGCAAAGCTGCATCTCGTCGGCGTTATGTTCCTTGGGGCGGCCCCGCTTATATTCCACCGGGAAAGGCCGCCAAAGCCCCTCCTCCCCCCGAAGGGGAACGCCCTCCGGGTCCAGGTGGAATTCGGTCACATCGCATTTGCCGGAGATGCAAAGGGTGTGAGAAAACACCGGCAGATCCCGGAGGATCAGGGTATCCCCCCGGCGTTCCCGCTGCTGCTCGTCGTGGGCCCGGGCATGGAACAGGGATCCCTCCACGGTGCGAAGATTCTCCTGCCAAAGGCCCTCAAGATGGATCAGGGCCCACTGGCGGCGGCAGAAAGCGAAGTGCTGGATGCCGGAAAGCTGGAGCAGATCCTCCTCGGCCCGGCTCATCCTCGCTGTTCGCAGGTGACCCCTGCGGGGAGGGATGCCTCGTCTACGGTGATCCGGTAATCCCCAAAGGAGCGGGCGGGGGCGGGGTCATCAGCGTTGACCCGTTCCACACGAACCGTGTCAAACAGCTTCCAGGCAGGGGCGCAGCCCAGCTCGCTGTCGTGGCGGAACAGAATGAGCTTCCGCACCGCCATCTTGCCCCGGGCGGCGGAATGGTCGTTCTCGAACATATTCAGGATGGCCTCCCAAAGCAGCTCCAGGTCCTCCTCCGAAAAGCCGGTGGTCTTCCGGGCCAGATTGGCGGAGACGTAGCCTTCGCACCGGTAAAGGCCATAGGGGACGATATACTTGCGCCCCATCTCGGTGCCCTTCTTTTCGGCATCGGACTCGGTGGTGATGGCCACCCGGGTGATGGTCACCTCCTGGGGGATCACCGGTTCCACGCTCCGGGCAAAGCCCAGCTGGACCGGCCCACGAACCTGTCCGCAGTTGAGGGCAGCTTTGACGAAGGTGGTCATCACCGCCCCAAAGGCGCGGATGTCGTAGAAGTTTTGGCACATCCAGTCCCGGATTTTCTTGTCCAGGTCGGGGTCGGCTTTCTTCCGATCCTTGACAGTTTTCTCGGTGACATCCAAAGCCTGATACGCTTCGGCGTCGCTGCGGTTCAGGGGCACACCGTCCTTGATGTAAATGCGGTACCCGGCGGCATCCTCCTTTACCATCTCCACGTAGTTGCGGATCTTCCGCTTGAGGCAGACGTCGGTAACCAGGCCCAGGCCGGTCTCCGGGTCCACCCGGGGCATATTGCCTGCGTCGGGGTCGCCGTTGGGGTTGCCGTTCTCCACGTCAAACAGGATGACAAATTCATAGCGGTTTTTGATGGGCTCAGACATTCTCTTTCTCCTCCTTCTTCTGGTAGCGGGCCTGGGTCTGATGATAGTACCCCAGCTGGAAAGCCCCCTGCTGGGGCAGGCTCATGCGGTCGGGATAGAACTCCCCCAGCTTGGCAAACAGTTCGGTCAGCTGTTTGTCATAGTCGATCCGTCTTCCCCGCTCCAGTTTTCGCAGATGCTTCTGGGCCAGGTTGACCAGGGTGGGGAACACCCGGCTGGGGATGGCGGAAGCGGAGTTGAAATACCGGTCTTTGATGGTGGTGTTGATTTTCGAGTTGACGGCGCACTGGATGTCCTCCAGCACCGAGAAAAGACGCCCCAGGTTGTAGGGAATGCTTGTGCTGTCAGGATTCAGGGACACAGTAAAAACCTCCTCTGGCTTTGAAATATCGGGATGGGGATTTTTTAGGTAATAGGCTTTCAGGATCGCGGCCCGGCCCCGGGTAACCTCCTTTTCGGCCCGGATACGCAGAACAGCACCGTTAAGAAGGATGGCGGGGTAGCGGGTATCGGTGAGGACTGCCCGCAGTGTCTCCCCCGCCAGATTGGGGGCGGGAGACTTGTCCCGGGAGTTCTGGTTTACCGTTTCGTCCAGCATTTTCCACAGGGGGAGGGGCTCAAAGTGATCGTAGGAGGGGCGGACGATCTCCAGCCGGTCTTGGTGGGCCTGGACGTTTTGCAAAAAGGCGCCGAAGCTGTTTCGCAGGAAGAACCGCACCGAAAGCCGGGCGGCGTTGGGGGCAAGCCCCAGGATGTAAAACTCCATGTTGGGATCCAAAAGGGTTTCGTCGTACAGGACCTTGTTCCCCTGGAGGAGGTCCTTGGCCATCTTGGCCAGGTCTGCGGCGGTGTAGGAAGGGGCAGTCGTCCCCAGGGCATAGCCTGCAAAAAGGTCTTGGTAGGCGTTTCCCCCATTCTTGGCCCAAAACAGCACCGTAGTATCCCCTATGCGGGTCAGATGCTCCCGGTCGGCCAGCAGGTAGTTAAGGGCGGCGGTGTAGGCAAAGGCAGCGTGCCTGCTCACCGGGGCGTTTAGGCTCTGCTCCCGGCCATAGGAACAGAAGGCCGGGGCGTTAAAGGAGATCAGGGCTGCGCCGCTGGACTGGGCGCCGGCTACCCCTTTGACGGAGGGATGCACCGCCTCCGCCGGCCCCTTTTTCCCGGTGACCAGACAGACCAGTTCCGGGCCCTCCCCTGCGCCGTCATAGTAATCCTGCCAGGCCTGGCGGATCAGGGGGTCCTCCTGGACAAAACCCCCGTCGCAGCGAAACACCAGATTTCCGCCGGAGACGATCTCCTCCCAATCCGCCTTTAGCGCCGGATGCTCCGAAGCCAAGGAAGGATCCCAGCGGTCGAAGAAGGCCAGCAGGGCCTTGGCGGCAGGGGTATCCACGCCATCCAGCAGCCGGCGGTGGAGCTGGCGGCAGGCGGCAAAGCACTCCTGGCTCCGCTTTGGCTTTCCCTTGCTGTCCACTCCCAAGAGATAGCTGGAGTTATCCCACAAAAAGTTTGGGTCGATGCCTACGGTGCGTTTTTTCGGGGCGGGCAGCGCGAAGGTCCGGGGGACCAGCACCGTTTTATTGCCACGGGGCTCCTCGGTCTTCATCGGGATGGTCTGCGTCAGCTCCCCGGCGCCATTGATCTCCAGGGCAAAGGAGATCTTGGACTTGGCCCAGCCGGGCCGGTCCAGCCGCCCCTGGGCCGCCAGGGTCTCGTAATGCTCCACAAGAGCCTGTAGGATCATCCTTTCACCTCCCCGCTGTCCCGGGTGGGGACCTCCAGCACACCGTCTTTGAGTTTGGCCCGGAAAAAGAGGGGAACGATGTTCTCCGGGTCGCTGTAGTCCATGTCCCAAAGTACATATCCCAGGTCCCGCTCCCCCTTCAGCTCCTCCGGGCAGGGGGGCAGCTCCTCACAGGCCCGGAAGTGGGCCGGAAATTCCCGGCATCCAAAGCAGGGCTGGTGGTAGAACTGACCCCGTTCCACCCGCCGCCGCATAATATCCTGGAATTTGCCGGGATTGTCCCCAGGGGCGGCCTTGTCTGTCAGATCAAAATGGGCCTCGATGACATAGCGGACATCCCGCAGCAGCATGGCGGCCCGCTGCTGGATCTCCTCCGGGGCGGCCAGCCACAGTTCCCCTTTCCCCCGCTCCATCACGGTGCGGACACTTCGGGCATTGATGGTGGCCTTTACCTCGTTGCGCCGCAGGTTGGTAAAGCGGATGGGGGCGCAGACCCGGACGCGGTCGATAACCCAGCGCATCCCTGGATGCCAGTAGACGGCCTCCAGCAGGCCCCGGGCCGCAGAAGGGGTCATAACGTCGTAGCTTACCCGCTCGGTTTTCATTTCGGGGCGGGTGAAACAGGCGTAGTCCCCCCAGACCTCCAAACGAATGGACATAGGTTCACTCCTTTCCTTTGTTTCTGTACAAGGTCGGATCTTGTAGAATATAATACCATAATTTTGCATCTTTGTAAGCTGTTTTGATGTAAAATACATTTTTGTATCTTGGCTTTTCCCTAAACTAAATAAACTCCGCCTGTCCACCCTCCACCCCCAGGGCCAGGCCGGTGTCCTTGGAGTACCGGGCGGTATCGGTCAGCACCCCGCTTGCATCCTCCAAGTATCGCAGCGCCCCGGCATTGTCCAGGGCCTGGAAATGGTTGGGGTAGACCTCCACGCTGTACTGTCCCAGGGAGCGAAACAGTTCCCGGCTCCGTTCCCCCTGCTCCAGCCTTTGGATCAGTTCCTTTCCCTCCCCCCAGGGGAGGTAGACGGTCCGGGTGTCGGTCTCGATAAGGCGGAACCTCTCGGCCACTGCCCGAAAGGGCATACAGGTTTGGGGATCCGCCATCAGGGGAAGGATCTTCTTCTGGTCCTGCCCCTCCGGCCCCTTCAGATCCAGGAGTTCCCGGAAGTACCGGTCCATGGCCTCCGGACTGTCCAGCTGTTCAAAACAGGACAGCACCGTCCGGCCTGCGGCGATAGGCTGACGGAAAAGGAGGGGCGGCGGGGCTTCCCCCTGAAAGATGGTGACAACGGAGTCCTCCGAGGCGTTTTTCCCCTCCCGGTTGCACCGTCCCGCAGCCTGGAGGATGGAATCCAGCCCCGCTTCTTCCCGGAACACGGCGGGAAAGTCCACATCCACCCCCGCCTCGATCAGGGAGGTGGAGACCACCCGGCAGGGGAGCCCCTTTTTCAGCCGCGCCCGGATCTCCTCCAGGACCGCCTTGCGGTGGGCAGGGCACATCAGGGTGGAAAGGTGGAAGTTTCCCTCCCCCTCCAGCAGGGAATAAACGGCCTGGGCGCTTTTCCGGCTGTTCACCACACAGAGGACCTGGGAATGGTCCTGGAGACGGGCCGCCAGCTGGGTCTGGGACAGCGTTCCCTCCCGGCGGAAGGTCACCCGGCGAAAGACCTCCCCCTGGCAGGTCCCCTGGGGACAGAGTTCCACCGGCTTGCGGTCCGGCAGAAACTCCCCGAAGAGGGGCCCCAGGGCGGGCTGGGTGGCGGTACACAGCACCGCGGAGACCCCGTATCGTTTGACCAGCTGGGCGATGGCAAAGACACAGGGGCGCAGATAGGGCACCGGCAGCATCTGGGCTTCGTCAAAGATGATGACGCTTCCTGCCAGGTTGTGCAGCTTGCGGCACCGGGAGGAGTGGTCGCTGTACAAAGACTCGAAGAACTGCACCGCCGTGGTCACCACCACCGGCATATCCCAGTTTTCGGTGGCCTTCGCCATCCGGATGGACTGGGGATCGGCCTCCTCCTTCATCTCGTACTGCACCCCGGAGTGATGCTCCAGGACGTTCTCCGCCCCCAGGATGTCCCGGAACACCCCGGCGTTCTGCTCGATGATGGAGGTGTAGGGCAGAACGTAGACCACCCGCCGGAGGCCGTGGGCCCTGGCGTGGCGCAACGCAAAGGCCAGGGAGGACACCGTCTTCCCCCCTCCGGTGGGGATGGTCAAGGTGAACAGGCCGGGGGACTGCTCCGCTCCCTGGTCCAGGCAGCGTTCCAGGAGGCGGCACCGCTGAACATCCAGGGGCCGCTTCGGCGGGAACCACTTGGAGATGTGGTCCAGAAGCTTCCTTTCCAGGACCTCCATTGTCTCCCCACCGTCCCGAACCGAACCGCCGTCCATAAAGGTCTCTGTATCCAAAAAGTCGGCGTCCACCAGGCAGGAGTAAAGCATCCGGGCAAAAAACATCCCCTCCGGCTGGCTGGGAATGGCGGGGACCGCCGCCGGGGGCAGGGCGACCTCCTTCTCCCAGGCGTCCCAGGGCTCCAGCTTACTTTGGGCGGCCCTGTTCATCCGGCCAAAGAAGGTGGGCTGGTCCGGGGTATCCCCCTTCCCGCCTCCATCCGGCAGGCCGCCATGGTGCCCTGCCACGGCAAAGGCGGCAAAGATCTGCCCCCGCTTTCCGCACTCCCAGGCCCCGGCGGTGGAGTGATCCACCCGGTCCGGGGCCCCGTCCAGCCGCCGCTGGAATGCCTTGGAATACTTCCCCAGGTCATGGGCCAGCCCGGCAAGCCGCCCCTGCTCCTCCGCCCCAAAGGCGGCGGCGAATCTTCCGCACAGGTCCGCCGTCCCGGTGAGGTGTTCCAGAACGGTCTGCTCCCGCCCGTCCTTTGCCCGGTGGGCAAGATAGGGTCTCTCCTTCATCTTTTCTCCTCCTTTTGTAGGCCTTCCCGCCTGGGAAGAACACCCCTTTGTTATACCTCTCCTTTTTTTGCAGCAATAAGCCCCCGCACCCGTTCGCCAATCTGCTTGGACTCCTCCCGGGTCATCCCCCTTGTTGGGATGGGCTCCAGCACCTGCACCTTCACCGAAGCGGGTTTTATCCACATATGGTTGGCCTCCATAGCCCGGTAGGTCCCGTCAATAACCACCGGCACCACCGGGACCCCGGCCTTGAGGGCCGCCCGGAAGCCGCCGCTTTTGAATTCCCCCAGCTGCTCCCCCCGGCTCCTGGTGCCCTCGGGGAAGATGATAAGGGACCGCTGCCGCTCCACCATGGTTTTGGCCGCCTCTCCCAGGGCGGATACCGACTGCCGGGCGTTATCCCGGTCGATAAAGACGCACCCCAGCAGTTCCATCCATTGGCGGATGAGGGGGATCTTTTTCACCTCCACCTTGGAGACCAGGGGGTGGGGCTTTTCCAGCCATGCCAGCAGGACCGGAATGTCAAAATAGCTTTGGTGGTTCGGCACAAATACCACCGGTCCCTGGGGGATCCGCTCCAAGCCGGAGACCTCCACCGTCACCCCCGCCAGGCGCAGCAGAGACCGGGCCCAGGACTGGATCTTAGGCTCCACCAGGGCGTCCCGGGCATCCAGGTCCCCCGCCGCCTCCAGGCGCTGGGCCTTTTTCATTTTGGGCAGCGCCAGGAGAAGATACCCCCAAAAGTAGATAAACCAGATGATAGTACGCATAGCCGTTTCTCTCCTTTTTCCAAAATTCGATGTCACCATTATACACCTGGCAGGTTGGTTTGTCACCCTTGGGCCTTGCGGCGGTTCCCCTTTTCTGCTAGAATGGTGCTACTGCAACAGAAGGAGGCCCTGCCTATGCTCACCATCCGCCGGGAGACCCCAGAGGACTATCGCGCCCCTGCCAGGAGGAATTCTTCATCCTCAGCAGCTCCACCCTGCAGGAGGAATCGTTCTGACGGCCTTCTATCAGCTTCTAATAAACAAAACGCAGCGGTCCCCGCTTTTGGGGCGCTGCGTTTTTTGTTGGGGCAAGGGCCGGATCACTCCTTGACGAACAGGGGGATGGTGCCCAGATAGATGATGTCCTCCCGCTTGGCGGCGTCCCCTTCGGCCAGGATGGCGGCCCGAGCGGCTACGGTGCCCCCGGCAATTTTCACCAGATGCTCCACGGCGGCCAGGGAACTGCCGGTGGAGATCACATCGTCCACAATGGCGATCCGGGAGCCCTTGATCCGCTGGATGTCCTCCTCGTCCAGGCAGAGGATCTGCTCCTTTTGGGTGGTGATGGAGTGTACCTCGGTGATGACGGGGTTCTTCATGTACCCCTTTACCGACTTGCGGGCGATGAGATACCGGGGCATCTTCATCACCTTGGCCATCTCGTAGATCAGGGGAATGCTCTTGGCCTCGGCGGTGATGAGGTAGTCCACCGGGGGGAGCTTCTTGGCCAGTTCCCGGGCGCAGGGCTCCACCACGTCGGTATCGCCGAAGATGACAAAGGAGGCGATGGAGAGGGTATCGCTGATGGGGACCACCGGCAGGCTCCGCTTGACGCCGGCGACAGTGATGTCGTAATGCTGTTCCATGGTGTATACTCCCTTTCAGAAAGCAGATTTGCGGGGATGTTCCCTTTTTATGATACAACAATTTTGGGGAAAGTACAAGATGCTTTTTGATGGGGCGGTGGGATTCTGGGGCCGCCTGGCGGCGGCCTTTAGCGGGTCGCACCAACCAGCCTTTGGCTGGTTGGTGCGAGACTGGCGCCGTCCGCGCAAAACACCCCACTGGGGTGTATTTGCGGGGTAGTCGATTGCAGGGCGGAAGCCTCTTCCTTTCTTTTTCTATCGCAAAAAGAAAGTAAGCAAAGCCTCTCCGCGCTAAGAGCC
>CAJUFK010000106.1 GCA_910585535.1 uncultured Angelakisella sp.
GGCCGTAGGCCTCATAGTCGATGTAATTCTGCAAATGCTCTGGCACCTGCATAACGTCCAGTTCTTCGATGTAATAGCGGCCCAGATCGTCATAGTCATGGATATCGGGGTAAACCTCATAGCAATCCAGATTCTCGGTGAGGTTGATGATCTCCTGCAGGCTGCCGCAATGGTCGCCCATTTCCATACCGGCCTGAAACTGTGCGTATTCGCTTTCGCTCATTTCATCCAGCTTCGATGCCAGATAATTCAGCTCGTCCAGATTTTCATATTCACCCAGCTTACTGTAAAGACCGTCCACATAGCAGTCATAGTCCGTGATGAACCATTCCTCATAGGGCTGGCCGAAGTCATCCTTCTGGCCGATCCCGATCCGCTTAAACACTTCCTTCAATTTCTCGGCGGTGGTGGGAAACTTCACCCACTCGCCCACAAGCTCACCCTCATTGTACTTCCCAAGATTGGTGATAAAGGCGGCAAAGGGATAATCCTTGTCGTGATCGTAATATGGCATATCAGCACCTCCTTACAGTTCCGGCGCAGACTTTTCCTTATGGGGCTGCACCTTGTTTTTCTCCGCACATTCCTTTTTGCCCTGTTCCAGCCGTTCCCGGATGGAGGGCTTTTTCACCGGCTCCGCAGAGCATTCATGGTTCCACTCGTCGCCGGAGAGAGAAATGTATCCGTGTTCCGTAAAATGACCCTGTTCCTCCTGCATGGCGTACTTGCCAAACGGAACAGGGTCGATTGCTTTCAGAAGTTCCGGGGGTAATGGCATATCCATGTGCTGTGCCAGATACCGCCAGCCCAGATCGTTCAGGTCGTGGATGTTTGGCTCAAATACGAAATAGTCGATGTTGGCCGCAAACTCCTTGAACTGCTCCGGCGCTGTCAACTTGAAGGGCGATGCCTGCACCGCCTCCAACAGTTCCCTGTCCTCCGGGGAGAGGGCAGCCACCGCCGCCCTCACTTCGGGTAAATGTTCCAAAGTCTTATTTTCTGCCATCAGCACCAACCTTTCTTTTTGGAAATTCCAGCTTGAAATTGATGTACTTGCCGCCCGTGTCGTTCAGGATCACCGCAGCGTCATAAGTGGTCTGTTTCTTTTCAGACCACATTCCCTTGACATTGGTACGACCCTTTTTCAGAAGGTCCGTTGCCATCTTCTTTGTCAGTTCCTTCTTGCGGCTCGTCCAGAAGCGCTCATTTTTCCAGAGAACAAAACCGCAGGACCGATCTGAACACGCAAAGTTATTCTTGCCCTCATAAACCGGCTGGCCGCAGCGGGGGCAGGCGCCGATGCTCTCCTTCTCCGGGGCAAACAGCTTTTTGCCATCCTCGGAAATGCAGGAATAGGTGGAAACGATCTCTCGGACCATCGTGCGGATACCGTCCATGAAGGTATCCGGGTCAGCGCCGCCCCTTGCGATCTCCGTTAATTTCTGTTCCCATTCCGCTGTCAGCATGGGAGAGGTCAGCGGCTCCGGCAGGACCGTGACAAGGTTGATACCGGCTTTTGTGGGGATAAGACTCTTGCCCTTTCGCTCCACAAATCCGGCTGCCACCAGCTTTTCGATGATTGCCGCCCTGGTCGCAGGCGTGCCAAGACCTTTTCGCTCTGCCTCGTCGGGGATATCGTCCTTGCCCGCATTCTCCATAGCGGACAGGAGGGTATCTTCGGTGTAGGGCTTCGGCGGCTGGGTGAAATGCTCGGTGATGGAAACCTCCGCGCCGTCAAAGGTCTGCCCTTCGGTGAAGTCCGGGAGCGTGCCGCCGTCCCCGTCCGCAGGCTTTTCTTTCAGGGAGGCGCGGAAAATGCGGTCGATCTCCCGCCAGCCTTCGGAGAGGACGCGCCTGCCCTTTGCGGTGAAGGAATGGCCGCCGCAGTCGAAAGTTACCGTGACTGCCTCATACACATACGGCTCCGCTGATGCACACAGCAGCTTGCAGCAGACCAGCAGAAACAAATTACGCTCTCCCAGAGGCAGAGCCTTGATATCCGTTTTTTCAATCTCCATCGTGGGGATAATGGCGTGGTGGTCGGATACATCCTTATCGGAGATCATGGCCTCCACCAGCGGGAAGAAGTTGCTGATCCCGTCAAAGGGCGGCACCTTCGCCGCCAGATGGATGACGCAGGACGCCGTTTCCGCCATGTCAGAGGTCAGATACCGGCTGTCCGTGCGGGGATAGGTCAGCAGCTTCTTTTCGTAAAGGCTTTGGGCGTAGTCTAAGGTTTGCTTCGCCGTGTATCCGAACAGGCGGTTTGCCTCCCGCTGCAAGGTGGTAAGGTCATAGAGCTTCGGAGGCTGTTCCTTCTTCTGCTCCTTCGTGACAGAGGTACAGGTGACGGTCGCACCCTTGCACATGGCCGCTGCCTGTTCCGCCGCTGCCGAATCGGTGAATTTCTCCGACACCGCCTCGGCTCCATCCAGCGTCAGGCGCAGTAAATGATATTTTTCCTTGTGAAACAGCGTGATCTTTGCGTCACGCTCCGCCAGCATTGCCAGCGTGGGTGTTTGCACACGGCCTACATTCAGGGTGCGGTGATAGAGGACGGAGAAAAGGCGCGTGGCATTGATCCCCACCAGCCAATCCGCTTTCTGGCGGCACAGGGCTGATTGATACAATGCTTCATAATCGGCGCCGGGGCGCAGGTCAGAAAAGCCCTCTCGGATAGCGCTGTCCTCCATCGAGGAAATCCAGAGGCGAAGGACCGGCTTGCGGCATCCAGCCATTTCATACACCAGTCGGAAAATCAGCTCCCCTTCACGTCCGGCGTCACAGGCATTGACAACGGTATCCACATCGGGGCGGTCCATCAGGGCACGGAGATTTTCAAAAGCGTCCTCTTTGCCCGGTGCCAGCACATAGCGGAACGGCTCCGGAAGAATGGGAAGATTATCATAGCGCCATTTCTTGAAACGCTCGTCATAGCCGCCCGCATCCATCGGGGATACCAGGTGACCTACACACCAGGACACAAGAAGGCCGTTGCCCTCATAAAAGCCATCGGCCCTGGATGAAGCACCCAGGGCCGACGCGATAGATTTTGCCACACTCGGTTTTTCTGCGATAATCAGTTTACTCATTCTTTTCCTCCGTTTCCTCGTCCTCGGTCAGATATTCTTCTTCATCCTCCAGGTCGAAATCATCCAGATCAGCGGGAACTTTCTTTCCCTGCTTCGGTTTCAGCACCAGGAAATAGACCGCCGTACCACCTCCGGCTGCAAGGATCAGCAGCACCGCCAGGATCGCCCCGGTATTGCTTTTCTTTTCGGGTTCCGGATTCTCCGGCTCGGTAGGCTCCGCAACTTTCTGTTCTGTGCCAACACATTCACTGAGGTTTTTTACGCAGACCTGGCAAGCGGTGTTGACCGCTCCGGCCTGGCACTTTTCCGTACAGGTGCAGACAATAGGTGTTTCCGCCTTTTCTCCATCCTCCGTGAGTGCCATGAGGTCGGCTTCATCCACCTGATTCAGAAAATGCACGGTTTCCTCGCCCTCGTCGTCACGGTCGATAATGAGATAGAACACATTGCCGTTCTTCGTTTCTACTGTAATAAACTGCTTGCCGCTGGCGGTCGGGCTGCCAATATCGTCAATCAGCGAAAGGTTCCCGTCCGGAGTCAAGGCGACACCGCCATTCAAACCGCCGCCCAGCATCCCCAGCAGATTTTCCAGCGTTTCCGTGTCCAGAGAGAAAGAACCTTCCCCGGAACCAGCCTCGCCGTCACTTACCGTCATGTAGCCGGAATAGACATAGCCGATTTTCTCTGGCAGGATGACCTTCAGCCAGTCGCCGTCCGTGCCGATCACCTTCACGGTCGTTCCGTTGGGAAGCTGGGTGAAGGCGGTGTAGTCCATTCCCGCACCCGTGCGGACATTCAGATTGCCGCCGCCCGTGGTGACGGTGCCGGTCTGCCCGGAGTCATTTTCGCCGGAACTGAACTGGATACCGTCCTCGGTGACGGATACCGTGACCTGGCTGCCGGCCAGAGCGGAAAGCAGATCAGAGACATCACCGGCCGTTTCCTGTTCAGCCACGGACTCCGTGCTTTCCTCGCCGCCGCTGGCAAAGGCGGTGACAGAAAAAGCGGCAGTGCTGAGCACCACCGCCAAAAGAGCCGATACCATTTTTGTCATAAAGTTATGCTTCATCCTCGTATCCCTCCGTTTCCTCATTCTCGGTGTTGCCCTCCTGCAGCATACCTTCCGGCAGGGAGATCATACCGCTGGCATAGGCTTTCAGGAAGGCGGTCAGTTCCTTGTTGTCCATCTTCACGGCTTTCACCATGCGGACGATTTCCAGATTTTCTTCCTCCGCAAGCTGAGCCTCCAGCGCACGAAGGCGTTTCTGCTGCTCCGCGATCTTTTCTTTGGTTTTCGCAATGTCATTGCGGATCTTCTGTGTCGTTGCCATAAATCAAATTACCTCCATATTGTTTTTAGTTGTAGGGCGGTCGCCCGAAAGCGTAAAAGTGGGATTGCCAGTAGCTTGTGTTGATATCCGCATACTGGATGGGGTCGCCGCAATGCAGCATTTTTCCACCGCCCACATAGATACCCACATGGGAAACGCCCGGCGTATCGTAAGTGCCGATGAAAAAGATCAAGTCGCCGGGTCTTGCGTTGGCAGAGGATACCGGGGTGGAAATATTGTAGAGCCCCTGGGCTCCCAGCCTGCCCGTATTGCAGACGCCGCTTTGCGTCAGCGCCCAGGATACGAAGCCGGAGCAATCAAAAGAAGTGTTCGGATTGCTGCCGCCCCAGACATAAGGATATCCGATGTACTTCTCCGCCTCGGTAATGAGCGCCGCAAAGGTTTTATCTTCCAGTGCGGAAGGCGGGATATCATAGGTGGTGGGCGGTTTGGTGTACTTGTCTACATAGCCGGAGCCTGGGAACAAATCTTCCCGGTTCCCCAGCGTTGCCATATAGACCGCATACAGGGAAAGCGTTTCTTCGTCCATGATGTAGACCGGCACATGGGAAAGGTCGAAGTTTTCCAGCTTCACCTTGCAGATATAGTAGTTGTACGGTACTTCCACGTCATAGTCGTTTCCTTCGCTGTCTGTCCGTGTCTCCGTCCGATAGCGCACCTCCACTTCCACGGTCTGCGTCAGGATGTACTGCTTTTCAAAGAGCATTTGCAGCTCCGCCTGAACCT
The DNA here is from genome assembly GCA_910585535.1 of uncultured Angelakisella sp. Taxonomy (GTDB): domain Bacteria; phylum Bacillota; class Clostridia; order Oscillospirales; family Ruminococcaceae; genus Angelakisella. Next base: position 5,171 of record CAJUFK010000106.1, read on the forward strand.
CGTCGATGGTGAACACCCCTTCATGGAACGCCGTGAGAATGGAGATCAGCACATAAGGGTCATGCTCGATCTCGTCCAGATCAAAACGGTATTCGTCATATCCGGGGTGCAGAGCCTCATAGTGGTCCAGCTCATATTGAAGCTCCTGCTCCAATTCGCAATAGGCCGCCTCCGCAGCCAGCATATCCGCATCCTCGGAGAGATAAGAAGAAGTAAATACACCGCCCACGCCGGAGCCCGCCATCATGGAACAGGAAGATACCCCGCCAAACAGCAGGGCAACACAGGCGCCAATGCCGATCACCAGCAGAACCGCCCGGCTATGGTGTTTGATGTAGAGGAATGTTTCCTTGAAGGCGTCCTTTGCTTTCTGCGCCGCACTTTTCGCCGTAGCTGCGGTGTTCTTTGCGGTTTTCTCCGCCTGCCGCAGCTCCTTTGCATAGTTCCGCTTGATCCGCTGTTTCTGCAGAAAGCGGGATACCGGGTTAGAAGCTGCCAATGCAGGATCATCATGCAGTGCCTTTTGGTAAAGGTAGTCGGCGTTTGCCTTAAAAGAAGCCTGCTCTGCCTTCGCCGCGTCACGCCAGGGCTTTGTGCGGTGATGGTGGACGGCGGCACGGACTTTGCCCTTTCCATAGGCAAACCCGCGTTCCGTCAACACCTCGCCTTTGTGTCCGGCCTCTACACCCACATTTTCCTGTTCCGCCTCATGCACCTTCGCGTGGGCAGCGTGGACAATCTCATGGACCGGCCGAGAAAGCGGATTGTGCCGCAGGCGTCCGTTGGGGCGTTTCTCCACTTCTTCAAAGTGAAGCTGCGTTTTGCCTTTTCCGGCTGTCTCGTCAAAAACACGCTCGGTACGGAGAACTTTCTTTGTGGGGATAGCGGCCGTTGCCGCATCCAGCCGATCCGCCGCACGGTCGGAACGGTCAATGTATTTCCAAAGTGCGGGATCGACACGTTCTTCCTCGGTGAATTGCAGACGGGAGGACGGGCGCTGCCTTGCAGCAGAACCATCCCGCACCGCCTGGGTATCAGCCTTTTCCGCCTTTCGTGCGCTTTTCTTCTCATGGTGTTCCGCCGCACGCAGGGCAAGATCAGCCGCAGCGCCAGCGGATTCTTCCGAAGAAGCGGACAGTTCCGTTTCCGGCTCCCGGCTGCTGATATGTTCCACCTCTCCCGTGGCAAGGTTTTCCGATACCGCACCGTCACGGGTCATTTTCTGCGTGATCTTATCGGTCGCTTTCAGTTCCCTCATAGGCAGTCACCTTCCTTTCCATAGGGGCAAAAGTCGCCGCAGGTGCCATTCTCGATCATGGCGATATAGCGGAAAATGGGATAGGCCTGGGGCGGGCAGACCGCATTTCCCAATGTTTTCAGCCGCAGCGCCCGGTCATCCATGCGCTCGGTCATGCGGGGGATTCCTTCCGGTTCGGCGGTCCAGAGGATACGTCCGTCCATCCTTTCGGGAAGCCCATGAGCCATTCCACCCAATCCGGATTCAGCGCTGCCGTTTCGGACACCGGCCTCTCCTGGAAGATGACCTGCGCCGACAGGTTCCCGTCCTTCTTCGCCGGATCGAAGGCTGATGGCTTCAAGGTCGAACGGAAACCGTCCGACGCCACCGGGGTCAGATAGAATACCGCCGCCGACAGGCTCAGGCTCCAGATCGCCCCGTTTCGGTTCCTCTTGCGGAATATCCCATTGTCCGACAGGAACACATCCAGGCTTGCCGCGTCCCTGGCGGTGTTGTTGTCGGAGGCAAGGGGTGTGGGAAACATCAGCCGCGACGATAAAAGTTCGCTGGCGCTCATGCCATGCGCCGACACCGCAAGCCGGAAATACGAATGGGAGAACAGCGTATCCCGCTTTTGCCAGGTCAAAGATCGTTTTGTCGAGCCCCATATTGATGAAGCCAGCAACATTTTCCCCAAGCACCCAACGGGGCCGCAGCTCGGTAATAACGCGGCACATTTCCGGCCACAGGTAGCGTTCATCCGCAAAGCCCTTCCGTTTTCCGGCGGTGGAGAAGGGCTGACAGGGAAAGCCGCCTGAGATGACGGTAACTGTTTCAAGTCCTGTTTTTTCAAAAAACGCCTCCTTCGTAAAAGTAGTAATATCCCGGAACCTGGGAACATCCGGCCATCGTGCGGAGAGGACGGAGTGCGGAAAATCCGCCCACTCACACTGGCAGACGGTTTCAAACCCGGCAGCCTCCGCCGCCAGGTCCAGACCGCCAATGCCGGAAAACAGGCTCACATGGGTCAGTTTATTCATGGTCCTTCGGCGCACGGAACGGTTCGATCTCACTTTCCAGCTCCGCAAGGACCGCCTCCATATCCGCCGTGACCGCCTTACTTCTGGCAATCAGCCGGTTCATCACATCAAAGAAGGTTTCGCCCTCCTGTTTTTCTTCCGTATGCAAATAGCGGGGATCATTCATGTTCGTTTTCTCCCTTCCCGGTTTCACCAAGTTTTGTTGTCATAATGCTGTAAAGCTCGTTGTCCTTCGGGAAGTCATCCACAAAAGGCAGGATCACGTTGCCGAAGAAGATCAGCCCCTCGCCGGGGCCTGCGTTGCTGATATGTGCCGCCTGCTGGTTGGAGATATTCAGACGCTCACAGAGGATTTTTCTGTCTCCGCTGGCCTGGTTCAGAAGGTACACAAAATCGCTGTTTTCAAAAATATTCTCGATCTCCGGGGAGGAAAGCAGGTCCTTGATGTTCTGCGTGATCCCCGTGGGGATTCCGCCCCATTTGCGAAAGCGTTTCCAAATCTCCACGCTCCAGGCGCCAACCTCACCACGCAGCAGAAGGTGGAACTCGTCCACGAAGTACCAGGTGGATTTGCCCTGATCCCGGTTTTGGGAAACACGGTTCCATACCTGATCCTGGATCACCAGCATACCCAGGCTTTTGAGCTGTTTTCCCAGCTCCTTGATATCGAAGCAGACAATGCGGTTGTTGATATCCACATTGGTACGGTGGTTAAAAACATTCAGGCTGCCATGCACATACAGTTCCAACGCTGCCGCGATCCGCTGTGCCTCCGGCTCCGGCTGCCGTTTGATCTCGTCATACAAATCTTCCAGCAGCGGCATATTCTCCGGGCGAGGGTCTGCGATATAGGGGCGGTACACGATCCGCACGGCACGGTCAATGACTGTTTTTTCCACTGGCTCCAGACCGTTCCGGCCGCCTGCCGCCAGTTCACAGAACGACAGGATAAAGTCAGATTTCAGCGCCAGCGGGTTATCATCCTCGCTGTAATTGAGGTTGATATCCATAGGGTTCACATACTGCGTGCTGGTAGGCGAGATTTTGATGACCTGGCCTTCCAGCCGGTTCACCAGCGGAAAATATTCCGCCTCTGGGTCGCAGATCAGGATATCGTCCTTTGTGTTCAGGAACACACCCACGATGGAACGCTTTGCTGAAAAACTCTTGCCGCTGCCGGGCGTACCTAAGATCATGCCGTTGGGCGTTTTCAGCTTTTTGCGGTCAGCAAGGATCATGTTGCCGGAAGTGGCATTGAGCCCGTAGTAGAGAGCTTCGCCGCCGTGGAAAATCTCCTGTGTGGTGAAGGGAACGAACACCGCCACCGCCGAAGTGGTAAGTCCGCGCTGTATCTTAATGCGGTTGACACCCAGGGGCAGAGCCGACACGAAGCCGTCCTCCTGCTGAAAGTCCAGTCGCACCAGGGAGCAGGTATATTTCTGCGCCACGCTTGCCGCACGGAGCAGGTCATTCTCCAACTTTTGCTTGCTGTCCGCAAAGTTCACCACCAGGAAGGTCATTAGGAACATTCGTTCATTTCTGCTTTGCAGATCACGGAGGATATTCTTTGCCTCGCCTGCGTAGGTGGCAAGGTCAGTGGGGATGATATCCATATCGAAACCTTCCCGCACCGCCTTTTTCTGCGCGTCGATCTTCATACTGTCAATGTCAGTGATCTTCCGCTTGACCGTTTTGATCGCCTCGTTCTGGTCCATGCTGCGGATATGGAGGCTGACAAGCAGCCCGCTGTCCGTATCCAGCAGCTCGGTGAGCATACGGTCATCCATTTCCGGTGCACTGATCTGCAGAAAGGACACGGCACAGAATTTATCCGCCATCGTGAACTTCCGTGCTTCACCGAAGCGGAAGGAAGAAGGTGCGATAAAATCCTGGACCGACAGGCCGGAAGGGGCAAGCCAGCTCCATTCAAAGGCAAACCGTTCCCCGTCCGGGTGCAGGATGCCGTGGAGCATTTCCAGCCACTCCTTGCCGCCAAGCTCTTTTGCCAGAGCACCCATGACCTTGAAATGGTTGAGGGCATCCATGACGATTCGGGAAAATCGTGCCCGTGCGGTTTTGCTGTCCCGTGCCTCGATGGTGAGTGTCAGGTACTTTGTTTTGATAAGGCCGTTGTTGCCCCGTTCAAGCTGCTTGCGGAGCATTTGCGTGTAAAGCTCACGGATATGGTCGAAGTGATCTCCCTGTGCCGCGATCTCTATACGCTTCACAAAATCCTCCCGGTTCATGCGGCGGCTCACAAGGGAGAGCTGCATCCCGATAGAAGCGTCATGGGCGTTATACATGTCGCAGAGGGCTTCAAAGATCGCCGTCTGGTCGTCAGGCTTTGCAAGCTGATAATTCACATCCTCGAACTCGATACACTTCGACCAGGTGTGGTCGTCCAGCTTGCACAGGCCGTCCGGGTACATCTGGCGGAACGGTAAGGTGTCCTGTGCGGAATGTACCTTGCCGTCGCCTCTGGCAGTTTCCAGAATACGGCTGATCTCACGCTTTTCCGCAGCGGTTAGCTTTACCGTGAGTTTTGCCGTCTGCCGTGCCTGCGGCTCTGGCTTTTGCTTTCTGAACAATGGCTTTCACCTCCTTTTCCGCCTGGGCCTGCCGCTCCAAGGCTGCGTAGAAATTGTTTGTCTGGTAAGGCCGTTCTTTCGTCCGCAGGAACATACAGCGGATGATCTGTCCGGCTACTACCTCCAGGGGTTGGCCGTGCCGCTCATACATGGCGAGCAGAAAGAACGGGAGCATGACGATAATCATGCAGAACGCGGCGGCACTGTTGCTGGCCGTGCGTCTGAGCAAAAAGAAAAGCGGTACTCCGATGAGTGCCGCCGCTCCGAAACATATAAGCTGCCGTTTGGTAAGCCCAAACAGCACTTTGGATTTTACTTTCGTCAAATCCTTTGGAATGGTTACATACGCCAATTTATCAAGCCTCCTTAATGCGCTCCGAACAGGCTCTTAGAGAGGCTGCCGGTCTTGAACAGGGCGAAGCACAGCAGGACCGTGTAGCCCATGCAGGCCCATATCGCGCCTGAGATATTTCCGTCCGTGGCGATACTCTGTACCAAAACAGAGTAGATTCCCACACACACCATGATTAGAAATGCCTGGAACGCCAATGCAAACAGGGATTTCAAGTAGTTCTGTCCTGTATGGCTCCAATCCCGGTTTGTCATAGTGGCAAGCGGAATCGGTCCAACAGAAGTTGTCAAATACACCTCGATCATGCGGCCGTAGATGACAAGCATGATACAGATGGAAAGGGCGTTCATGGTAAGTCCCACAAAAAGGGACTGGAACCACAGCCCGAACAGTTCTCCCGTGCCCAGGGCTTCAAGCTGCGCCTCCATATCCGTGATGACGCTGCTGATATCAATGGAGGTATTCCCGATGATGACGCCTGCGCTGCTGTTCACAACGCTTTGCCCCACATCAAAGATACCCATGACGATATTCCATGTGTTCGTCACAATGAGAACGGCACAGAAGGTCTTGAAAATCCACTTGAAGAACATCCAGGTATCTACATCGTGCAGATTGTTTTTCTCTGTCACAAGCTGGATCAGCTCATAACACATTACGAATGTCAGGATAACCCCGGCGATTGGAACGATCACCGTTTCAGAGAGGTTTCGGATCATAGAAAAGACGCCGCTGTTCCATGCCAGCGGCGTCTGTCCCACTTCACCGGCGATCTCGCCTACTTTGGTATTGACCGTATCGAACATGCCCGACAGGTTTCCCGTAATCCCCTCGATGAGCAGCCCTCGGAGCCATTCATCGAGTTTGTCGAGTATGCCGCCCATAAGCGATCACCGCCGGACGATCAACCGAACAGGCCGGAGAGCAGAGGTACAAGGGTGATGCCGATGAGGGCGACACCGCCGCCGGCCATCAACTGTTTTATCCCCAATTAGGTGTAAAACTCTGCTCGATGGCGGGCGGCGGCGTAC
>CAJUFK010000107.1 GCA_910585535.1 uncultured Angelakisella sp.
CGATGCGCTGCTGGGTGCCATGCCCGTTATCTGCCCCGGCCTTGAGGGAGAGGGCGGTCGTAGGCTGTCCCCCGGGCAGGAGGCCCGCGCCGCCCGCAAACCGGGGCGTGGCGATTTCCTCGTCGGCCTCCGGCTCCGGGATGCTGAACTTTTTGTATAGGTAGCTGGTCGGTACACGCAGGCCGGTCTTTTCGATAAGGGTGCCGATGATCTCTGCCGTTTGCGTGAGGTCTTCCGATTCCTCGCAGTCAAACCGGATGTGCGGGATGCGTTTATCCTCCCCGAAGTTGAAGATGCACAGGGGCCGGATAAGGTCGCGCCGCAGGGTAGAGGCCAGGGCCTTGCAGTCCGCGATGGTAAGGTCGTGGCGCACATCGTTGTGGGTCTTGCTCTGGGCGTAGCTCCCGCCCCCGGAGTCCGAGGTCAGCGTCTGGCCGAGTATGGCCTTGCTGATCTGCTCGTCGCAGTACCGGGCCAGCCGTTCATAAAGGTCGGAGCTGGAGGTCTTCTCGGTGTTGATGAAGTCGATGGTTGTACCATCCGGGATGATACCGGCAGCATCCGCCCCGATCTGGATGAGGGCCTGCATGAGCGCCACCTTGTCGGCTTCGCTTGCCCCCGGCTGGTATTTCCCAAGGCGCAGCGGCAGGCCGTACACTTCGGCAAAGCTGACCCAATCCTTGAGGTCGTAGTTTTTGAATAGATACATCCAAGCCGTGACTCTGAGGATGCCCGCCCGTGAGGTATGCCCGCTGCGGGCCTTGTACTTGTGGACGATGAATTTATTCCCGGGGAGCAGTATCCCCTCTGGGGCCTCTTTGGTGCGAACCTTGAAGGAGTCGTTCAGGCTGTCCCAGAAAAAGCGTTTCTGGTGCCGGGTCTTGATGCTCTGAACCACGACATGGCCCTCATCGTAACCCCACATGATCTCGCTCACCGCGAACCCCTTGCCGATTGCGTCCAGCAGATCGGTCTCTACATCCTCAAAGCCCTCGATGCCGCCCAGCTGCTCCTCGATGAAGTCTGCGATCTCCTTGTCCCGTGGATCGTCCCCAAAGGGGATGATCTCAAAGTCCAGGCCAGTGACGGCGTTTTTCCGGGTCTGCAGCTGGCTGAAAAGGTGGGGGTCTTTTTCTTCCATTTCCTCGAACAATTCCATTTGCCGAAGGACATCCCCTGCATCCGCCTCCTGGAATATCTCCGCCAGCCGCAGTGGGGTCAGGCCGTTGGATGGATACTCGCTGTATTTATCCGTTACCTGGGCAACGGCGATCTCCTGCGTTTCCGGGCGTTGGGGTAATGCTGCTGGTGGCTGCTGCCGCTTTCGTTTCCTGCTCATTCTGTCACCGCCTCCTCAATGCGCCGCTGGGCGATGGCAAAATACTCATCATCCAGCTCCACGCCGATGAAGCGCCGCCCGGTCTTTTTTGCGGCCACCAGGGTGGAACCGCTGCCCGCAAACGGGTCGAGGATAAGATCGCCGGGCTTGGTGACCGAGCTGATGAGGTTAGACAGCAGACCCACCGGCTTTTCGGTCGGGTGTACCATCTGTTTATTTCCCATAATCCTGCTGAAAGTTATGACATCTTTAGGTCTGTGTCCAGGGAAGCTATATTTTCCCTTAATTGCAAAAATAATATTTTCATGGGTTGGTGCAAATTGCGTTTTACAGTCCCCTATTCCATGAACGACCTTGTCCCAGATCACCTCGCTCCGAACATTGAAACCCGCCATCCTCATCGCATCGATAAAGGCCTGTTCCACATCCCAACGAGTAAAGCAGATCAGCGACCCTCGTCCGGCTTCCCCCGACTTCAACACACGGAAAGCGTCGTACAGAAACCAGATAAACGGCGACCGATCATTCTTGATCCGCGCCCCAGCCCTGGAAACATAATTGATACCATAGGGCGGGTCTGTAATGATCGCGTCCACGCTTTCTGATTCCATCTGCCGGAGTACGGTGAGGCTGTCTCCATGTATGATGGTGTTTTCCTTGATTTCGATATTGATATATCTTACCTCCTTAATACGCACCCCGCTTGAAGTCCAGGGCGCGGGCGATGACGCTCCGATAATCGACCCTCCGACCGACCTTTATATCCAGGGCCAGCTTGACCGCCATCTGCAGACCGTCCGGGCCGTCGTCGTTCTTGCCCATCGGGTACTCGGTCATCTGCTTCAACAGGGTCTTGTGCTTTTTGCTGAACTTGACATAGCCATTCTTAACGAAGGGCTGCAGGCTCTGGATGCGGGCGTCCTTGTTTTGTGTGCTGTTGATTTCTTCAATCGGCAGGTACTCACCGACCGCCGCCGCCTTCTGGCGCATAATCTCGGCAAAGTAATACTGAAACTGTACGGTCTCGACCCCGAACTTGTAATAGGGCCGCTTATAGTCCCGCTGCAGGCGGCGGCTGGCCTCCAGCGCGTCCTCAATGATCTGGTCTGGCTTCCGCTTGGCAATGTCCGCGATGACCACATACAGATAGCCGGTCACGGTATCCTTGGCCAGCGCGAAGATGCTGCTGGTGTCCGATTTCTTGTTCTTGCCCAGCGATGGGTCGTTTGCCCCAATGAACAGGAAACGCGGATCGGAGAAGTCCGGCTGCTGCTTTCCGTCATCGTCCCAGAAGTCGAACCATTCTTCCTGGAAGGTGCAATTTTCCGGGTCAATCGGGTCGTTCTGGATTTCGCTGTTAAAGCTGGCCTCGCCCTCTGAAATGCGGATGACCATGAGGTCATAATAGGAGAGCTTTTCTTCCCATAGGACAGCGGTGCCCTGTAGCATCTCCTCGCGGTTGGCCTCATAGAAGGCCAGGGCCTCCTCCTGCCGCTTGTCGTTGGCCAGATCAGTGAATATCCGTTCCCAGGCATCCCATAGCTCCGTATTGTCTGCGAAACTGAGAACGCCCTGGTACCGCACCGCTTTGTAGCTTGGGTTTTTGGCGACATTCGCCAGCAACGCGTCGAAGTGCAGCAGCGTCCCGATATACACAATGTCGGTGTAGGTGTCACCTGCCTTGGAAACCGCCTTATAAAACCAATCCCGGAGCTTTTTGCGCTGCTCCGGCGTGTTCACATTCTCGTCGTTCTCCAGGTCGTCGCAGACAATGAGGTCGGGTCTCCACTGTTTGTGCCGCCGACCACGGATTTTCTTGCCAGAGCCGATTGCCTCGATCTTGACCCCGTTGGCCAGCAGGATGACCGACGATTTCCAGACCCGGCCTTCCAGCTCCCCGAAGTCTTCCCGCAGCGCCGCGTTTTCCTCCAGCTCCGTTTTGATGTCCGCCAGAAAACCCTCGGCCTGCTCCGAACTGTCGGAGAGGATGATGATGTAATGCTTGTATGCGTAGAGGGCTGCGTGCAGATCGTCCTTGAAGGTAAAGGTGGTGCTTTTGGCGTGGCCACGCGGGGCCTCGATTGCCCTGCGGCATCCGTCCGCCCGGCTGATCTCCTTTGCGTCGGTATCCGGGTTTTTCCCTTTCAGCACGCCCTCCCGCCATATCCTGTCCAGCTCCCCGTGAAAGGCGGGGGATCTGCGGACGAAGTAATGGGCGAGATAGGCCCGGCCAAAATACTCCAGGTCAAAGGCCCCCAGCCTGCGCCGCAGGCCCTTCGGCCCGGTCAGCTCTTTCCCGGCGTGGTAGTCCCGCAAGAGCGTCGCACGCTGCTCCGGGAAGTTATCTCCCCGGACAACATATTCAAGAAAAAGCTGCTGCTGATATTCCCGGTTTGCCACCGTTTCCCGGTCTTCCGGTTCCTTCAGCTTTTCCAGGTATTCGGTGAGGTCAATCTTCGCCATCGGTCAGCACCTTCTCTCTCGCACGGGCCAGAACATCATGCAGCTCCCCTACAAGCTCCGGGTGCTGCCGGATCGCCGCCATCAGCTCCGCCTCCATTTGGTCAAAGGCAAGCTCCGCCTTTTTCTTCAGATCGGCCCGGACGCGTTTTTCATAGGTGGCATTCCGGGAAAGGGAAGCGATCAGCCTCCCGGCCTTATCCAGCGGCAGTTCGTCGAACTCCTCCTCGGCGGTACTGACCCGCTGCATGAGACCGTCCATCAGCACCAGCTCCGCCGCCTTGGTATAATCAAGGTCGGGGTGGGCCTCCACCGCCTGGGCGATTGCCTGGGTGCGCTGTAGCGTCTCAGCGACGCGCTGCGCCGCCTCCCTGGTGCGAACGGCATAGCGCCCGACTGCCGATTTACTGATGGGATAGCCCTCCTCTTTCAGCCATTCCGACAGCTCCATGTAGGTGTTGGCCGGGTTTGCCAGTTTCATCTCAAACTGTGATTTGAGAGGCTCCGGCAGATCGTCCACGCTGGAATGGATGCGCCTGCGCCGACGCTTCTTGTCAGACATTGACACCACCGTCCTGGATGGTATCTTCCACCAGGTCGATGCCTTTCTTGGTGAGCTGCACCACCGCATCTTTGCGGTAGGCATTATAGGCACTGACCGACCGGGCGGTGAAAGCGATGTAGCCGCCATCCTCCAGGTACTTGAGGTACTTGCCGATGTCCGGCGTCATGATGAGGTTATCTGCCATGAGTGCGTTTACGATCTGGCGCACCAGCAACGCACCGTTGTTACCTCTGGCCAGGGCGCGCATGATATAGCCCCGGATCGCTTTGTTCTTTTCCACCTCCTGCTCGGTGGTTTCATCTAAAAAGGCCATATCTATCCCTCCTTCCTGCCTACTGAGATGAGATTAAGAACCCTGTCGAGCTTCTGGTCTAACCCGCTGATATTGTGATCAACGCTGTTCATGCTGCGGATAAAGTCTTCCCGCAGGGTATAGACCAGGGGCAAATCGCTTTTCAGATCGCCCAGCTGCCCGGACAGGTCTTTGATGTCCTGCTCCCGCTTGCGTTCCTCCTCCCGGATGTCGGCGGCGTTTTTCTTGTCGGCCTCCTCCAGCGATACAAGCGTCTTCTTGATAAAATAGGTCAGCGCCCCCACGACCAGGGTGCAGAGCAGCGACGCCGATGCCCCGATGATGGCGGTGATTTGGGTGACATCCATAGGGGCCTCCTTTACTGCGGCTGTGCGCTATCGTCGAATACAATGCTCTCGGGCAGCAGGATGGGATCGGCCTGCTTTACCTTCAGAACCTCGTTTTCAATGCACTTTTTCAGATAGCTGTCAAAGCTGCCCAGATTCTTGGTGATGACCCGCTGCGCCTCCGGGCCAATCTGCTTCTTTACATCATTAAATACATCCCTGCCCAGGGCCACCAGCTCCGCCCGGTCTTTTGTCCCGGCCTTAACCGCCTCCCGCAGCGCCTTGGCGGTGGTCTGTTCCATTGCGCCCACCGACAAGGTGACCAAGTTGGCTACATCCAGGACGGCGTTGTTCAGCAGCTGCCGGGCTTTCTCGTCAGCGATCTGTGCTGTCTGCGCCTGCAGCTTCGACGCTCCCAGGCGGATGTAGTAGATCGCGTATGTCCCGGCCAGCGTGATGACCGCCAGCATCAGGTTTACCAGGGTTTCGCTGACTACGCTCTGAATGATTTCCATGTTCATGTTTGCGTCCTCCTTTAGACAAAAAAATTGAGAGTAGAAGCATAGCTTCTACTCTCATGTTACTGCCTTTTCCCGGAAGGTTACATACGAACTACTTCTAAGAAAAGCGTTTAGGATTGCCTGTTTTCCGGGCCGACATAGTCAAAAATGCTTATCTGGCCTTCGGCGCAGCCCTCGCCGCAAAGCTGCCGTACCCATCGCTCCGTTACACCATATTTTTTAGCAAGCTGTGGGTGGTTGTATCCGTTAAACTCGCCCTTGATGCGGGCATCCCGAGCGGGACGAAGGATGCTCTCCGGCTTGGGGATATAAACCGTTGCGCCGCCGACCACCTCGGCCAGCTTGTAAAAATTGGAGACGCCGATTTCCTCGGCAATTTGCTTATACAGGCCCTCCGGTATCATCTCAAGCGTCAGATCTTTCAAAAGCTCATCCATGTCCCGCCTCCTTTATCAGCCTGCCTTATTCTGGAGCAGCCTGCCCATAACTCCCAAAACCTCCCCGACCGTGATCTCCTGGCCGAGTTTCTTTTCCCAATACTCCGGGCTTTCGATCACTCCGGCGTCTACAAGGGCCTGCAAGCCCTCCGTCTGCCACTTGGGGTACTGTGCCGCCTCCGGCTGCTGGGCGGGCGTGTCGGGGCTTTGCGGTGTCTCATAGGCGAGAATTGCCGCCAGCATTTCGACCACCTTTGCGCCGTACCCTTTGCCGGGTACCGCCCAGCCCTTGCCGTTGGGGTTGTCCGCTGCCCCCAGCCACTCCACATAGGGGGCGCTGCCCCTGGCCACCAGAGAGAAGCGTGGGTCAACACAGCTGCCCGCCAGGGCCTCGGTGGAAGCGTAGGCTTTGAGGTGCTGTACCTGCGCCCGGACGCCGGTGCGGGGATCGGGGAAGGTCGCGGCCTGCCCCTTGGCGTTTCCATTCAGCGCACCGATGCCAGCGAAGTTGTTCTGGCTCGGCTGCACGATCCCGCCATACCGGAAGAAGCCGGTCTCATGCAGACTCTGGGCAAAGGCCACATCGCCCCGGACGCCCTCCGCCTCGCCTTCCTCCAGGAACATCTGACAGAGCTGCTCCAGGGAGCAGCTGGTCAGCTGCGGGGCGGCGTTCTTGCTGCGGCAGTACAGGGCCATCTGCTGGGCCGTGGCCTGGGCCTTGCCCATGATCGCGGTCTTGCCCTCGGGCTTTTCCTCCGCCTTGACCCCAAAGTGTTCCGCCAGCAGATCCGCCTCCATGACCGCCAGCTTTTCCAGGTTGACATCCTCCAGCAGCCACCTCGTCGCGGCGGTGTTGGTATGGAAGCTATGCTCGATCAGCATATAGTAGGGAGTACCCACCGCCCTGGCCCCGCGCAGGACGCCGTAGTATTCGCCCCCGGCGCTGTTTTTTCGGGTCGCGGTGCGGCCTGCCTGGTGGGTACCCATCAGCGCCCCGATCTGCTTGGCCAGCTTGAGCGACAGGCTGTCCACATCGTTCAGATTGTCGAAAGCCCGGTACACCACCGGATAGTCGATATTCTCCGGGTTGCTGGCAGCGCTGCCCACCGCGTTGGAATGCAGCGAGATAAACACATCGCAGCCCTTGGAGGCGGTGCCTCGGTTGTAAACGCTGAGGTCTGTGCCGATGTCCGGCCTGGTGGTGATGACCTCAAAGCCCCGGGCCTCCAGCTGGGCCTTCAGCTTCAAGTGGAGCGCCCATGTCATCTCGCTTTCATAGTAGCTCTTTACCACCGGGCTGCGGTTGTACTTGCCAAAATGCCCGGCGTCCAGGCAAACCCTCATTTTACTCATCGTCCGATCCCTCCTCCTCGTCTGCGTGGTAGATAGGCTCCCCATCCACTTCATTGATCTCCGGCTCCTGCGCCGGGGCGGTATCCACCGCCTGTGTGTTGTTCTTCTTTGCCATAATGTGGCTCCTCCTTAAAGGTTATATTTCCAGCGGCCTTTTGCCGCCAGATTGCTTAGTTGTGCGTCGCGTCAAAATTCTCCCTGGCCCACCGGTTTCCGGTGGCGTACACGGCCCGCCTGGTGCGTTCTGCGGGGCTTTCCCGCCGCCCGGGGATGGAGGCCAGCGCCTCCATCATCCCGCAGACCGGGCAAATATCGGTGGCATTGTCGGCCCTGGAAAGGGCGGGCGGCTCGGTGTACTCCCTGCCGCAAAGCGGGCAGACCTTCGCTTGCTTGTTCATGGCTGCGCTTCCTCCTTTGCCTTCTCGCGCTGGAGAATTGCCTTGAGGCCCTCGATGACCTTCTCGCATTGTACCGGTGTCAGCCATTCCAAGCGGTCAACATGGGTAACGCGTTTGGCAAAGCCCTGGATGCGCTTAGGGTCGTCATTCCAGCCCAGCTCTCCGCACAGGGCAAATATTTTCTGGCGCTGCGCCACTGTCTGCCGGTTGCCACCGGTATCGGTGCGCTTGGTACCCTGCCGCTGGCTGGCCCCGTCCTTCATGTTCTGCAGTACCCGGGCCACCTCGTTGATCTGTCCCTGGGTCAGCTCCCGGATGCTCTCCTTGCCGGTTTCTCGAAAAACAAGGGCATGGAGGTCATCGTCCGTCATTCCCAGCTCTGCCGATTTTGCGATTGCCCAAAGGGTGCGGATGGAGGGCTGCTTGCGTCCTTTCTTTGCAACTGTCATATCCTTGCTCCCTTACGTTATTTTCGGTTATGGCGGCGGCTCTCTTTCCGCATCTTGGAACGCTTTCTTCGCCATTTTCCCAGCCCCGTCTTGGGGCGTTTTCTGGATAGGGGGCGAAAGGTGTGCCGCCTTTCTCTGGTTTCAATGGTGTCAAAGGTGAACCATCGACTGGTATAGCCGAAAACATCATTCAACATATTAGTCACCGGCCTTGATCTGCTCCAGCCGGGCGATATTCACATCGTAGCCGAATACATCGCTCTGCTTCCAGGTTGCTCCCACAGCGTTGACGGTGTCCTCGCCGTACTTTTTGAGGGCCTCCTTGCTGACCTTCTCCTCGACGATGATGCAGTCGGTCATCTGCCGGGATTTGAGTCGCCGGATGATCTCCTCCAGCTTTTCCTTTGCCCTGGGCAGCGAAACCGAGGTGGAGAGCCGGAAGCCGACCTCCCCGAAAGTAAGCACCCGGGATTTCCCCTTGCCCAACTCGTCCCGATGGTCGGTCACAAACACCTTGATCTCACGCTCCAGACGGGCAACGCTGTCCCGGTAGGGTTTCGTCTGCTCCTCGGCGACCTTCTGCGCCCCGATGATCTGCCGCTGCATATCGCTCTCGATCTCACTGACCGCGATCTGGGCCTCCGCGATCTGCCGGAGAGCATCGTTCACATCCTCCCAAGTCTTGAGGGCCGGTGCCTCAATTACTCTTTTCCTTGCCATTGATAAACTCCTTCCTTTCTGCTGTGATTGTAAGTACCGGTGTTTCAGCCTTTGTGTGACATAAGGGAACCTCTACACCGGGAGGCTCCCGGGCGGACGCCGGGGCGTCATCCTGGTAAATAACCAGCGTTTCCCCGAACATCATGTAAAGGCCCAGGGGGAGGGTGAGCAGCACTGCGGTGGCGTCCCGTTCCTCCAGTGTTTCCCCGCTTGCGGCGATGGTCAAAAGCAGCCACGAGATGACCACCATGACCAGCCCCAGCCACCGCTGTTCTCTCATTTTCATTGTCCGCGCCTCCTCCCTTTACAGCATCATCATGGACGATGCCTGCTCGATGATCTTCATGGTCACGGTGGCCTCGCCCTGGTCGCCCAGGATGCGCCGCACATTCGAGATGGTGCGGGCCAGCAGCCGGAAACATCCGGTCTGCATATTGCAGGCCCTCGCCTTCAGCTCCACCATCGCGTCCTCGGTGATCTCAAAGTCGGCCAGGTAGCTTTCCACCTCGGAGGGGCTGAGGCCCCGCAGCGAGGCGTAAAAATCGACCCTGTTTGCCATGCGTGCCAGGTAGGTCTTGATCTGGGCCTCCAGCCGAGGCTCCCCGGCGATGACCAGGCCCACATCGCTTTGGTCGAAGATCGCCCGGAGTATCTCCATTTTCTTCTGGGTGTGCTTGCTGACCAGCTTGTCGGCCTCGTCGATGATCAGAAGATACCCCCGGTTGGTGTTGAAAAACTCCCGGATGCCGTTGACCCTGCGCCAGATCGTTCCGTAGCCGGTGGGCAGGCCCAGGCTGCGCTCAATCGCCTCCACCAGATCGCGGCTGCTCATGGTGTCGTCGCATTCGATATAGGCGACCCGGGGGAGCTTGGCATAATAGCGCAGGGGGTAGGTCTTGCCGTAGCCGCTGCGAGCGACGATGACTCCCAGCCCGATGTATTCCTGGCAGCTTTGGCAGACGCCCAGGACGGCCCTGGCATCCCGGCTTTCCAAAAAGGTGGGCAGCTTTGCGGCCTTCCTGCCCGGCTCCTGGCTCTGGCCAGGGGCGGGCGGCGTTACCGTTTCGCCGGTCTGCCGGGAGAGGAACTCCGCCAGCTTGGTTTCGATGTCGGTGGTGTCGCTGTCGTACTTGCCCGCCAGATACCGGGATACCGTTGTCCGGCTGTAGCCGATCTCCTTGGCGATGCTGGCAATGCTGGCCCGGTTGGAGAGGATATAGCGGTTGATCTTGTCGGTGAGGGTGCTGCCCTCGGTGTAGGTGCTGTTCTTTACTGCTGCTGTGACTTCCATTGTTGATACCTCCTGTTATTCGTTGACTGCTCTGATCCGTGAAAGGGCGCTGTCGGCTTTCGCTCCCAGGAACTCGTCCCCGGCACTGCTCCGTTTCTTCTTTCTTCTGTCTGCTGTTTCCGCCCGGAACTCCTTGTCTTGCGGCAGGGCGATCACTCTTTCTCTGGGGGCGTGGCCGATCATAAGGTCGAGCTTGCCCACCGCGTCGCTGGGACGCCCCTGCTCCAGCCGTTCCTCGTAGGGTGTAGTGAAATCCACCAGGGTCTCCTGGGTTTCCTTGTACTGCCGCTTCTGGTCGCGCATGAGCTTCTCCAGTGCCTCTTGGGAGCATTTCTCCCCGAACCCCAGAACCTCGGCGGAGACCGCTTCGCATATCTTGTGGCCGTCCGGGGCGTAGACATAGAGCTTGGAAACATCGTCCCTGTCCCACTTGATCTGCACCGTTTTGTCCTTCCAGAAGGCAAGCTCATAGTCGGTGTAAAGGGTGCCGAACTTGTGGATGCCCTGGTTATAGACCCGGGCGGTGTCCGCTTTCATCAGCAGCATTGCCGCGTATTCCCGGGGCGGCGCTGCTTTCATATACCGGGGGCCATGCTCGAACATCTCCCCGGGCGTGACCCATTTCTCGCCCGCGTCGCTGAGGCCCCGGTGCTTTCTCGTTCGATACTTTTCGTTCTTCCACTTTTCCCAGGCTTCGTAAAACTCCTCCATCGTCATCAGCTCCCCGCGTTCCAGCATCCCGTCGATGTCCTTTTTGCGTTTGGCGTAGGTCTTGGAGCCGGTCAGCGTGCCGGTATAGGAGTCAAACCATTTGGAAAACCTCTGGCATACGGTGCCGAAAAATCGTTCCACTGCCTTGACCCATGCTTGGTAGGGGAGCGCCCGGTCTACCCCCAGGATGCCGATGCTCTGATAAAAGCCTACGGTTTCGGCATCAAAGTCAAATTCGATGTTCCGCTTTTTCCGGCTCTGCCCAGTAAGCTCCTCCTTGGTGTAGTCCTTGCCGTTGTCGATGAGCAGCCGCTTGGGGACTCCCGCTGTATAGATCACTTTTACCAGGCTTTCTTTCAGCGTGTCGCCGTTGGCCTTGACGCAGATCACATCGCCCAGGATGTCCCGGCTCCGCATATCCATCCAGGCTACCAGCACCGGGCGGACGGCCTTGACCTTGCCGTTGGGGGCCGTGTACTGTACCCAGAGGT
>CAJUFK010000108.1 GCA_910585535.1 uncultured Angelakisella sp.
AAAGAAAACCAATAATCCGAACCCATCCCCTATCGGAAAAAGGTTCGGATTATATTGGTTTGGTGCGGGCGGCGGGACTTGAACCCGCACGGTTGCCCATTGGCTCCTAAGACCAACGTGTCTGCCATTCCACCACGCCCGCGTGATGCCCCCTGGATAAGGGGGCTGTTCTATTGTAACATACTTTTGGATAAAATACTAGTCAATCTTTGTTTTTTTGCCTATAACTTCAGCAGTCCTGCCTCCGCCATCTCCTGGGCGGAAAGGATCACCCCGGCCTTGCCAGTGGGGTAGGTCAGTCCCCCTTGGAGCCAAACTGCGTAGGGTTCCCGGAGGGGGGCGTCGGCGGAAAGCTCGATGGAGGCCCCCATCGTAAAGGCCCCTGCCGCCATGATGACCTGGCTGTCGTAGCCGGGCATATCCCAGGGCATGGGGGTGACAAAGGAATCCACCGGGGCCCCCTTTTGAATCCCCCGGCAGAAGGCGCAAAGCATCTCCGGGCCGCCGGTGAGAACCGACTGGATGATGTCCGTTCGGGGAACATCGTGGGACGGGTTTACCTCAAATCCAAGAAGGTGGTAGAAAGCTGCAGCGAAAACTGCTGTCTTCAAGGCGCTGGCCACAACTGTGGGGGCGAAGAAAATGCCTTGGTAAAGACTCCGCAGGGTGTCCAGGGTACAGCCGACCTCCTTTCCCATGCCGGGGCAGGTGAGGCGGTAGGCGCAAAGCTCCACCAGGTCCTTCCGGCCGGCGATGTACCCCCCTGTGGGGGCGATGCCGCCGCCGGGGTTTTTGATAAGAGATCCGGCGATGAGGTCCGCCCCCGCCTGGGTGGGCTCCCGCTTTTCCACCAGCTCCCCGTAGCAGTTGTCCACCATGACGATGACGTTGGGGTTCTGCTCCTTGGCCACCTTGGCGATCCCGCCGATGTCCTCCACCGACAGGCTGGGGCGCAGGCTGTAGCCCCGGCTCCGCTGGATGTAGATCATCCGAGCCCCCCTGGCCGCCTCGGCGATGGCAGCGTAGTCCGGCGTCCCGGAGGGGAGGAGGTCCACCTGGCGGTACTTCACCCCCCACTCCATCAGGGAGCCGGTGTTCTTTCCCCGGATACCGATGGTCTCCTCCAGGGTGTCGTAGGGAGAACCGGTGACCGAGACCATCAGGTCCCCGGGGCGGAGTACCCCGAAGAGGGCGGTGGCCAGGGCGTGGGTGCCGGAGACGAAGGTGTGGCGCACCAGGGCGTCCTCCGCGCCGAAAATGCTGGCGTAGACAGCGTCCAGCCCCTCCCGGCCCCGGTCGTCGTAGCCATAGCCGGTGGTGCCCTTCAGGTGGGCTTCACTGATGCCGTTTTTCAGAAAGGCGGAAAGGACCTTCTGGCCGTTGTACTCCTCGTTTTCGGCAATGCGGGCGAAAGGGTCCCGGCAAAGATCCTCTGCCTGGCGGCTCACTTCTAGGAGCCGGGGGTGGATGTCAAAAAAATCGGTCATAGTTTCCTCCGTTGTGTTTTCGATCCTTTGTTTACAAAAGCTCCAGCCATGCGGCGCTGTCCGGGCCCACCGTCTCCCCTTTGGCGTCATCCAGGGAGATCAGCAGCAGCCGGTCCTGCTTCCCGTCCTGGTCGCTGTCAAACTGGAGCTCCACATAGCGGCTTCCCACATAGTAGGCGGTGTCGCCGTCCTCCTTGACCTCATAGGTTGCTTCTGCGGCCTTCCCCGTGGACAGGGCTTCGGCCAGCTCCGACAGGGACAGTTCCCCTTCCACCCCGTCCAGCAGGGAGCCAAGGGGCCCTTGCAGGCGGATGGGCAGAGCCTCCTCCGCCAGGACAGCCGCCGCCTTCTCCTGGTCATATTCCCCGTCGTAGATCAGCTCCAGGGAGGAATCGGGGATGCTGCCGACAAACCGGGTTCCGTGGTAAAATTCCGCCTCGGTCCCTGTCTGCTCCCGGAAGGTCCCGTAGGGCATGGCCTCATAGGCTTTCGCCGTTTCGGCCACAGCCATCGCCCCTTTGCCACCGCTCTGCCCGCAGGCGGATAAAAGCAAAACGCCAATAACGAACAGCGCCGTGATCCATTTCTTGCTCATGTCAATCACTCCTTTTCTTTCCGTCTCTGTTCCTTCTCACTGTCCCTACCCCGGCGGAGCAGGGTCGAATGGAGGGCCGCCAGGGGGTCAGAGCATCCCCCATTCGATCTCCTCCAGGAGAGGGGACCAGAAGGTGAACTCGTCCCGGAGCATTTCCGGGTCCAGGGCGGAGAGCTTTTCCCCCAGCCCCGCCGCCTCCTTTCGGGCCTGCTCCTCCTCGTTGTCCCCGCCCCGGTGGACCAGAGCCCCCAAGGCCGCTGCCGCCATAGCCATTCCGCGGTGGCGCCGGTAGATCCTGACTGCGGCTGCCAGGGTTTTTCGATCCCTGGCAAAGTAGACCAGGGGATGGTCCGCCCCCTCTGCGGTGTCCAGCAGATAGACGGTCCCGTTCCCGGCCTCCCCGACGAAATTGCCCACGTCGTCCGCCCCGATGACACGGTACGCCACCCCGGCGAAGGTCCTTTGGGAAAACTCCCTGGGCGGCAGGAAGGTGATGTTGAAAAATTCCTTGGGCAGTCCGGTCACTCCTGACCCACCCCCAACTCCCAAAGCTCGTCCACATAGCCATCCACCCACTTGACGCCGTGGGCGAACCACTCCTGCTTTTTGTCCTCCGGGGCGGGGGGCATCAGGACCAGCCGGGCCGGGGGCGCCTCATAAATGGCGTCGAGGAGGGCCATCCCCTGGGGGTAACGGAACCAAAGGGAACGGTCCGGGTCGGGATTCTCCCGCCGCCACTTGGCAAACTCCGGGAGGAAGGTCTTGTCCTTCGGCAGCTCCAGCTTTCGGAAGGTCTCCTCCGGGAGGAGCAGCTGGGCCAGGACATAGAGCCCGTGGGCGTAGACGCAGAGGGGCCAGAACCCCAGCTGCGGAACAGATGCGGTTATTCCTCGCTGATCCATGCAATGCACTGCTGGACGTCCCCTTGATACTCATAAAACATTTGGACCGCGCTCCGGACCGCTTCCAGGGAAAGCAACATTTGATCCGGCGCAAGCGCTTCTTCTATGTAGGTCAGGAAGCTTCGCCCCTCTGAGAGTATATCCTCAACCAGAAAAAGAAGCTGGTCCTGTCCCTGGTAAGAACAGGCAAAGGCACGATGGCTTTCCACGCAAGAGACGGACAAACAGGGCGCTTCCCGATCTTCCTTTAGACGAGCGGTCAAGGTCCCACCACATTTCATTGCGGACAATGCTTCCAAACATGGTCCTGGCTGTGTGTATCGAAGCTGTTCCATTTCTTTCACCTACCTGTTCTGTTTGTGACGCCGTCCCCTCTTTCCCACACCGTCCCGGCGGGGACGAAGCCCCGGGCGGTGTAGAAGGGGGCCAGCTCCTCCCGGCAGGCCAGAAGAGGACGCTTCCCCTGTTCCAAGGAGGCCCAAACGGCGGCCATCAGGGCGGCGGTCCCGTATCCCCTCCCCTGCCTGTCCCGGCGGCAGGCCAGAAAGCCGATGGTGGCCCCTTCCTCCCCCAGGAAGCTGGCCGCCCCGGCGGCGGGCTCCCCTCTGTCATCGGGGACCAGGACCACCTGGGCGGCCCCCCGGCGGACCCGGAGGTGAAGTTCGGCGTAAAGGTCGTCCCGATCCTCCAGGGGGACCGCCCCCGCCGCCACGTTGCAGTCAGCCAGGGCCATACAGGAGGGAACGCAAAGGACCGGCTCCTCCGGCGGGGGGCCTTGGTACTTCAGGACCCGGCGGGGCTCCCATCCCCCGGGGAGGAGGCGGGCCAGCGTCTCATCCACCATCCCGGGGAGGTCCCCCAGGGCGGCCAGAAAGGCGGCGGTCTCCGGGGCGGCGGCTTCGCTTGCTGTGGCCCAAAGGCCGGTTTCGGTGCGGCAGACCGCCCCGGCAGGGTCCCCGTCCGGGGTGAGAGCCAACCAAACCTCCCGGCGGAGGCTAGGGCCAGCCGTCTTTGCCAGGCCCTGGATCATGGCCCCAAGGAGGGGCTGGCCGGGGCATCCTTTCAGCCGGGGGTCGGCGGGGTGGATCTGCCGGATCATCCCCGGGGCAGCTCTTTTGCCAGGAGGGCCAAGAGCTTCCGGGCGTTTTCGATGTCGGTTTTGTTTGCTAGGGTGTTGGCGGCATGGAGATACCGCACCGGCAGGGAGACGGCCAACGTCTTGGCCCCGGCGGCGGAGGAGGCGTAGCTCCGGGCGTCGTTGCCCCCAAAGACGCCCTCCTTGGTCTGCCAGGGAATGCTGTTGGCCTCGGCGATTTTGGTGGCCTGCTGGTAGAGGTCCCAGGGGTAGATGGTCCCCTTGTCCATAAAGGAGATCACCGGCCCGGCTCCCACCCGGCAGACCTGGCGGCCCTCCGGGGCGGAGGGAAGATCCCCGGCAGTGGTGCTTTCCACCACCACGGCAATGTCAGGCCGCTGGGAAAAGGCCACCGCCTTGCTTCCGGCACAGCCGGTCTCCTCCTGAACCACAAAGGCAAAGGTGCAGTCGTAGTCCAGTTCCCCCTGGATCAGGTCCAGAAGAAGGGCGCACCCCGCCCGGTCGTCAATGGCCTTGGCCAGAACCGACTGGTCCCCCAGCTCCCGCCAGGGGCCGATGAAGGTGGCCTGATCCCCCAGGGAGACCAGGGCCAGGGCCTCCTCCTTGTCCTTGGCCCCGATGTCAATCCGCATATCCTCCAGCTTGGCGTACTCCTTCCGTTCCTCGTCGGTGATGAGATGGACCGGCCGGGTGCCAATGACCCCGGGAACGGCGTTTTTGCCGATGAGAACCGGCCGGCCCGCCGTCACCGCCGGGGTGACGCCTCCCACCGGGGCGAAGTGAAGCATCCCCTCCTTTGCGGTGTGGGTGATGACAAAGCCCACTTCGTCCATATGGGAGGAGAAAAGGACCTTTTTGCTCCCGGTCTGCCTCCCCTTTTTGTGGACGATAAGGTTGCCCATGTTGTCCACCTCGTACCGGTGGCAATGGCCTTGGATCTTCTGGATCAGGTACTCCCGCACCTCATCTTCACAGCCGGAGATCCCCCGCAGCTGGGTAAGTTCTTTCATCTGTTCCAACAGTTTCATCTTACTTCACCTCCCGGGCAAATTCCGCCATGAGCCTGGCGGTACTGAGAACATCCTGGGCGGAGACCGTCTCCACCGCTGTGTGCATACTCCGCAGGGGGATGGAGAGGAGCCCGCACCGAACCCCTCTCCCCGAAGCCGCCACAATATCGGTGTCGGTGCCGGTGCGCCCCCCCATGATGTGGGTCTGCCAGGGGATCTCCTTCTCTTTTGCCAAATCGCAGAGGCGCTGGAACATCCCCCGGTTCACCGCCGGGGCCAGATCGATCTCCACCCCGCCGTTCATCTGGCCGCACTCGTGGTCCTTTACCCCAAAGCCGTCCCCGAAGGAGACGTCCACCAGGAGGGCCATATCCGGGGCCAGGGCGAAGGCCGCCGTCCCCGCCCCGTAGCCGCTGGTCTCCTCCTGGGAAGAGAGACAAACGGTGACTTTACAGGCGGGAGCCTTTTCTTTAATCATTTTTGCGGCGGCGATGACCGCCACGCACCCCACCCGGTCATCCTGGGCAGGGGAAAGCATCAGGTCGTTGGCCAGCATGGTGAAGGCCCCGTCCATGGTAACAGGGTTCCCGGGGGCGAAGGCTTTTTTCGCCTCCTCGTCGGAAAGGCCGGTATCCACCAGGATCTCCTCCATCTTCAGAGGCTTCTCTTTGCCGTCGCAGAGATGGGGCGGGGTGGAGGCGATGACGGCGGGGTACCGCCCCTCCCTGGCGTGGACTGTCACCGGAGAGGCCGGGAGGAGACGGCAGTCCAGCCCTCCTACGTTAGCCACCCGCAAAAAACCGCCCTTCTCCAGCCGGGTCACCACCATGCCGATCTGGTCCAGGTGGGCCTCCAGCATCAGGTGGGGAGCGCCAGGCTCCCCCGGACAAACGGTGCAGAGGACGCTTCCCAGGGGGGTGCGGCTCACCGGTCCCAGGGGCGCCAGAAGGGCTTCCGCCGCTGCGGCGGCCCCATCCTCCCGCCCCGAGGTACCGGGGGCTTCACAAAGAGTCTTGGTCATCTGGATGATTTCTTGAATCTCCATCTTTGTTCCTCCTATACTATTTGTAATATTAGAACGGCATTCAACCAGGAATGGGGATACAATTTGTTGATTTCAGGAAAGAAATACGAAAAGTAAAATCCAACTACCGCCGCAGCCAGTCCAGCAGGGTGGGCTTCGGCGGCGGCTCCTCCTCTTTGTCCCAGTCCGGGGGGATACGCTCCGGAGGCAGGATGCCAAAGCCAGTGAGGACATACCCTTCCTCCCCCTCCTGAAAGGTCACCCGGAAGGTAGTGTTCTCCTCCCTGCCCCAGTATTCCAGGACCACCTCCGGTCCCCGAAGGGTGACCACGGCCAGGTCGTAGGGGAACCGCCAGCCCTTCTTTAGCACTAAGCGGTTAAACCGCTGGACCATATTGTCCAGGCCGCAGAGTTCCCTCGCCAGCCGGACCAGCCGGGGACGCAGGGATTCAAACTCCCCTTCCCTGCCCTCCAGGTCGGCGGCAATGTCGTAGTCCTCCGCAGGGGAAAGGTACACCTCTCCCGTCTTGGTCAGACGGAGTTTTGCAGGGTCAGTGATGAATCTCCCGGGGGCACTGTATCGGTCGTAATCACTCCACAGCACGGTGTCACCTTCTACTTATGGTATTTTGACCCAGCCAAGATGGAAAATCCCCGGTAAAGCTGTTCGGCCAGCATCACCCGGAACAGCTGGTGGGGGAAGGTCATAGGGGAGACCGAAAGTCGGAAAACCGCCCGCTTTTTTACCTCCTGGGAAAGGCCGCGGCTCCCGCCGATGGCAAAGCAGAGGGCGCCCCCGGTCTGCTGCCGCTCCCGAAGGAGGTCTGCCAGCCCCTGGGAGGACAGCTCCTTCCCCTCGATACAGAGGGCCACCAGGGGGACCTTTCCCGCCCGGTCCAGAATGGCCCGGCCCTCCTCCAGAAGGCCCTTTTCGATCTGGGCCGGGGAGGGGTCCTCGGGGAGGCGGTATTCCGGCAGTTCCACCACCTGGAAGGCGCAGTAGGCGGAAAGGCGCTTCTGGTACTCGGCCAGCCCCTCTCGAAGCCAGGGCTCCTTCAGCCTGCCGACGGCGATGAGGGTGACGGTGAACATAAAAGCCCTCCCTTCTGTTGATTTTTGTATATTTTATACGGATGGTATGCCGGTTAGGATGTTGTCGGCCTTGTACCATTCCCACCATTGGACGATGCTGGGAAAGTCGGTGTGATCGACCAGAGCTTCCAGCCGCTCCCCCTCAAAAACGGCGCAAAGGCCATGCTCGATGGAGAGGCGGTTTTCTGTCCCGCCAAAGGCCAAGGCCCAAAGAAACTTTTCCCCGTCCCACAGGGCCAGGTCGATGCTTGCCCTGCCGATGTAGGGATGAAGCTCCTCTTTGGCGGCAAAGTCCAGCCGGACCGGCTCCCGGCCGTCCCCCATCCAGACATCCCACAGGGGGAACTGCCGGTAGGCCGCAAACGTCCCCGCCAGGACCCGGTCGTAGCTCTGCCGGAAATGCTCCCGAATAAAGTCCAGGGCCGCCCCCGGATCCTGCCGGTCCTCCTCCTCCCGCCAGAGCCTGCAGCGCAGGACGGTCTCCTCCGCCCCGAACAAAGTGGGGTCACAGGGGACGGCAAGGGATCCCAAATCGTCCAAATGGTCCACATTCATTTTGCCCCTTCCCCCTCCTAAAACAAAATCGGCCCAGTCACCGTCACCCGGTTGGCCACCGTCAGGCGGTAGTCCCGGCCTTCCTCCAGCCCCGCTTCCCCCAGGGCCAGCCGGGAGGCCCCCGCCGCCAGCTCCGGGGTGTTGTTCTCTTTGCTCAAATGGGCCAGGACGAACCGGGCGGTGCCCGCCTGGGCCAGCCGCCGCACCGTGTCGGCACACTCCGGGTTGGAAAGGTGCCCATGGTCCGAGGCGATGCGCCGCCGCAGATAGTAGGGGTAGCTGGAAATGTCCAGCAGCCGGGGCTCGTAGTTGGATTCGATGAGGACCAGGTCAGCCCCCAAAAGCCCCTGCCAGATCGCCGGCGTCACCGTCCCCAGGTCGGTGGCGTAGCCGATGGACCGCTCCCCCGTCTCCAGGCGGAAGCCCACCGAGTGGGCGGTATCGTGGGGGGTGTCAAAGGGCAGAACCTCCATCCCCCCCAGCTCCATCCGGGAGGAAAGCTCCAGCAGCTCCGCTCCGGCCTCCAGGTTCCCGGTGTCCAGGATGCCCTCCAGCGTCTCCACCGTGGAGCAAACCGGGACGCGAAGCCGCTTCACCAGCACCCGCAGTCCCTTGATGTGGTCGTTGTGGTCGTGGGTGACAAGGACAGCCCGCACCGCCCCTGGCTCCACCCCGATCTCCGAAAGGGCCGCCAGAATGCTCTTGGCCGTGGCCCCGGCGTCTACCAGGATCCCCTCGGTTTTGGTGCCTATGTAGGTACAGTTGCCGCTGCTCCCGCTGCAAAGGGGGGCGAAGATGGTCATAAATCGTTTCCTCTTTCTGCCGTTTTTGAGAAAGGCATTATTTTAGCTGGGTATCTCCAGGAACTCCTACCCTCCAGGGCATGATACGGCACTTGATGCCGTGGCTTCGCAGGACGGCCTGGAGCCGTTCCGCCTCGGCCCGGCCAAGGCTCTGGAACCGCTCCCTCCAGGGCTGGTCCGGGTCCTCGGTCCAGGCCCGGGCCTCCTGGGTGGAAAGGTCGAAGGCATCCTTCAATGCCTTGATCCAGTTCAGCTTCACGCCGGGGTTGAACCGCTCCTGGTTCTTGTTTGCGGGATCGAACCACGCCACCTCCAGCTTGAACCGGCTGGTGAGGGTCACTCGGACCAACTCCTCGTCCCCGTCTACGAAGCACCGGACCCAATGGCGCTCATAGGTGATAAGAAATCCGCCGTCCTCCTGGGGGACCGGCTTTTCCGGGTAGAGCCGCAGCAGGTCCTTCCAATTACAATCGGGGAAGTAAACATGGGGGCCGAATTTCGCCAGGTCGATCTCCAGGGTCTCGGTCTCCCTATCCAGCCAGCGGATGCCCGGTATCTCCGCCGGGATATGGAGGTCATGGTGATGCTCCGTCACGCCGTTGAGCCTTGTGTACCCCTGCCCGATAACAAAGACGTTGGCCGCCCGCTCCCGGATCTGCCGGAGGAAGGCTTCGAGCCGGCCCTCCCCCTCCAGGTAACGCTTGCAGTCGGCCTTGGTGTTGCCGTACTCGGCTTTGGGGGCGTGGGAAAAACCGGGGTGTTGGTCACAGTGGAAGAGGGGGACCCACATGGCCACCTTCAAGGAGCTTCCCCCGGGGAGGCTGTCCTCCAGGAGGGAAACGCCGTAGTAAAACTCCAGCTGGCGGCACTCCTGTTTGGTCTTGGGGCAGACGGCGTGGTCCCCTCGCATCCGGGTGACGATCTCGCAGCTTCCCGGGGCCAGACCCTCGGCGGTCCAGGTGTGGTAGAGGTACTCCCCCGCCCCGATGTAGTCGCAGAAGGATTCCATGGTCACGACCTCCGGCACCGGCCTTGGGGGGATCTGCTTTTCCTTGAAACGGTCGATGGCCTTCCTGGGGAACTGGTACTTCTCCCGCCCCAGGAGGGGGGCCAGCTGTTCCAGATACCAGACCCAGAACTTCATCCCCTCCACCGCCCGCTCCCCGGGCTGGCTCTCCTCGTCCCGGCCGCTCCAGGCCACAGAGGCCAGGTAGGCGGCATCCCAGTCGTCGTAGTCCAGGTCGCCGTCGGCGGCATCTTCGTACCGCTGGGCCAGAAGGGGCTCGTCCAGCCAAGCGGTCCAGGCCGCCTGCCACACCGCCATGGCGGCAGCGGGAGCGGTGCTGTACCGCTCCTCCTCCGCCCGTTCCAAAAAGCCGCCGGTATCCTTCATGGCGGCCCCCAGCTTTTCCGCCGGGGCCTTTCCCTCCAGGTAGTCCCGGGCCGTTTTCAGCAGCTTCTGAGGGGCCTTGTCCTCCGGGGCGTAGACGGCCCAAACCGGCAGCACCTTTTTGGCGCAGGCACAGGCCAAGCCAGCCCGCTTTCGGAGCGGCTCTGTCCGTGCCCGGGGGGTGTTCTCCGGGTCGTCCTCGTCCCGCCATTCCCACTCCCCCAACGCCAGCCACAGCTGCCGCCGGGTAGGGAAAGAAAGGATCCCAGTCTCGGCCACCTCAGCCACGGCCTGAGAAAAAAGGTCCTGGTCCGTCTTTGCCATAGCGTCTCTCTCCTTATCATAAAATCAACCGCCCAACGTTTCCAGCTGGGCGGTTGGTTTTCCATGTAACTTGGGCCTCCAGGCAGGAGTTCAGTCCCGGCACAGCATCAAGGGCCGAAGGCCCGGGCAGGGTCCGCCCGCTATAGCGCCTTGGTTTTCCATGTAACTTAGGCCTCCAGGCAGGAGTCCAGTCCCGGCACAGCATCAAGGGCCGAAAGCCCGGGTAGGGTGAGCCGGTGGGCGCTGGCCCACTATAGCGCCTTGGTTTTCCATGTAACTTAGGCCTCCAGGCAGGAGTCCAGTCCCGGCACAGCATCAAGGGCCGAAGGCCCGGGTAGGGTGAGCCGGTGGGCGCTGGCCCACTATAGCGCCTTGGACAGCTCGGTGTCCGGAATGGTCACCCGCTTCATGTCGCCCCCCAGGGCGGTGATCTTTTCCACCACGTCCTCGTAGCCCCGCTCAATGTAGATGATGTCCTCGATCTCGGTGGTGCCCCGGGCTACCAGCCCGGCGATAATCATAGCGGCGCCTCCCCGCAGATCGATGGCCTTTACCGGGGCTCCGGTGAGTTCCTCCACCCCTTCGATGACTGCAACCTTGCCGTCCACCGTGATCCTGGCCCCCAGGCGGATCAGCTCGTCCACATATTTGAAGCGGTTGTCCCAGACTCCCTCGGTGATGATGCTGGCCCCCTCCGCCAGGGTGAGCATGGCGGCCATCTGGGGCTGCATATCGGTGGGAAAGCCCGGATGGGGCATGGTCTTGACGTTGATCTTTTGCAGGGGCCCCTTCCGGGCGACCCGGATCCAGTCGTCCCCCTCCTCGATCTCGGCCCCGGCGGCCATCAGCCGGGCGGTGATGGGCTCCATATGTTTTGGGATGACGTTTTCCACCCGGATGTCCCCGCCGGTGGCCACGGCGGCGGCCATGTAGGTCCCCGCCTCGATCTGATCCGGAATGATGGAATAGGAAGCGCCGTGCATCACGTCCACCCCATGGATCTTGATAACATCGGTGCCGGCCCCCCGGACGTCCGCCCCCATGGAGTTGAGGAAGTTGGCCAGGTCCACGATATGGGGCTCCTTGGC
>CAJUFK010000109.1 GCA_910585535.1 uncultured Angelakisella sp.
ATCCCCGCCGACCCTCTAAAGGCCGCCGTCAGGCGGCCCCAACCCAACCGCCTGGTCCTGCTCCTGTGCCCCAACCCGGAGGAAATCTCCAAACCAACCGGCAGACCATGGCCGGGATAAAAAGAAAAGAGGTTTTTTGGATGAACTACGCCTTGGTAAAAACTCCCATCGCCCCCCTTTACCTCCAGCCCAAAGACCGCAGCGAACTGGCCGACGAGGCCCTCTGCGGCTGGCGGGTGGAGATTTTGGAGGAGCTTCCCGGCGGGTGGCGCAAGGTGCGGACCCATTACCGCTACACCGGCTTTGTCCCCGGGGACTGCCTGGTTCCCGACTGTGACGTGCCGGACCGGTGGGAATCCCTTCCCAAGCTGGCCGTCACCCGCTTCACCGCCGACGTCCTGAACGCCCCCAAGGTCCAGGGGGGACGGGTGGAGACCCTTCCCCGGGGGGCCTGGGTGGGCTCCGCCGGTCCTGCTAATGAGAACGGCTGGGTCCCTGTCCTCCTCTGCGACGGCCGCCGGGGGTACACCAAGGAATCCTTCCTGGGCCCTGTAGTCACCTCCTGGGACCCCGCCCGGGAGACGGAACTTCGGGAGGCCATTGTGGAAACAGCGATGACCTACCTGGGGTGCCAGTACCGCTGGGGGGGGCGCACCCCCCTGGGCATTGACTGCTCCGGCCTCTGCCACCAGGCCTACCTGATGAACGGCGTCCTCATCCACCGGGACGCCCACATGGAACCGGAGTTCTCCATGAAGCCCATCCCCCGGGAGCGGCTGAAACGGGGGGACCTCCTCTTCTTCAAGGGCCACGTGGCCATCTACCTGGGGGAGGAGCGATTCCTCCATTCCACCGGAAAAAACGGAAGCGACGGGGTGGTCATCAACAGCCTGGATCCCAAGGCCCCGGACTACCGGGAGGACCTGGCAAAGGGCATCCTGGAGCTGGGCAGCATCTTTGTACCGGACCAGAGACAGGAAAATTGACTTTTGAGGCGTTTTACGGTATGATGTAGGAAATCTGTTTAGGAGGGACTTTTACACATTATGGACCCTGACGCGGGAATTGACCTGCTTTTTTTCTTCGCCTTTCTGGCCCTGGGGGCCTTTGTTGTCCTCTGCCAGAACAGCCTGGTGGAGTTCAGCGACCAAAAGCTTCGCCGCTCTGCCGGGGAAAGCCCCGCCTTGGAGCGGATCGCCCGGCTGATGGAGCATCCCGGACGGCTGGACAGCGCGATGAGGTCCGCCTATACCTTTTTCCACCTCTGCGCCGTGGCCTTTCTGGCCCGGGGGGCCGCCGCCCTTGCAAAGGGCTTTGCCCTCTTTCGCCACCCCTTTTGGAAGCAGCCCCTGGGCCGTCTGGCCGGGAGCCTTCTTATCATGCTCCTGGGGGTGTATTTTATCATGCTCTTTTCCCGGGGCATCCCCCGGCGGATCGCCGCCCGGCACTCCGACCAGCTGGCCCCGGCCCTCAGCCTTCCCGCCGCCGCCATCACCACCCTCTTCACCCCCCTTACCTGGCTGGTGGAGAAGAGCGGCATCCTCCTTTTGGCCCTCTTCGGCGTCCACGACCTGGAACAGCAGGAGAACGTCACCGAGGAGGAGATCCGGATGATGGTTGACGTCAGCGAGGAGACCGGCGGCATCGAGGCTGCCGAAAAGGAGATGATCCTTGGGGTCTTTGACTTCGCGGACCGCACCGTGGACGAGATCATGACCCATCGAACCGACGTTATCGCCGTGGAGGAGGACGTTTCCCTGGAAGAACTGGTGGAACTGGTCACCGAAAACGGCTTCTCCCGCCTCCCTGTGGTGGGGGAGGACGGCCTGGACGACATCCGGGGCATCCTCAACGTCAAGGACCTTCTGCCCCTGGTGACAGCGGACCGGCGGAAAAAGTTTACGGTGGAAAGCTACCTCCGGGCCCCCTTCTATGTCCCGGAATCCACAAAATGCCGGGATCTTTTTGCCAATTTCAACCAACAGAAGAACCAGATCGCCGTGGTGGTGGATGAGTACGGGGGAACCTCCGGCATCGTCACCATGGAGGACCTGCTGGAATCTATTGTGGGGGACATCCAGGACGAGTACGACGACGAGGCGGACAGCGTGACCCGCCTGACCCAGGACCGGTACACCCTGGACGGAGACATTCCCCTGGACGAGGTGGAACGGCTGCTGGACTGCAGCTTCCAGGAGTATCCGGACTGGGACGATTACGACACCCTGGGGGGGCTGCTCATCGCCATGCTGGACCGGATCCCCGGGCCCAAGGAACACCCGGCGGTGGAGCTGGACGGGGTCCGCTTTACGGTGCAGCGGTCCAACAACCGCCAGGTCCTGGAGGTCCTGGCCGAGCGCCTGCCCCAGGGGGGCGGCGACGCCCCCTAGCAGCGTTTTCTTTAGAGAGAAAGGAGGCGGCCCGCTTTGCCCCTCATCGCAAAGGTTGTGGTAGAAAATGCCGCCTACCATTTCGATAAACCCTATGACTACCGGATTCCGGAGGGGATGGACCTTTCCCCCGGCCAGCGGGTTCTGGTCCCGTTTGGCCGGGGCCGCGCCCAGAAGCGGATGGGCCTGGTTCTGGAGACCACCTGCCCCCCCGAAAAGGACCTTCCGGCGGGGCTTAAGGAGATTACCGCCCCCGCCGACCCGGAGGCGGTGCTGGACGGGGAACAGCTGCGCCTTCTCCGCTGGCTGAAGCAGGAGACCTTCTGCACCTGGTTCGACGCCCTGAAGGTCCTTCTCCCCGGGGGATACGGAATGCGGGCCCAAACTGCCTGGTCCCTCTGCCGGGGTGCAGAAGCGGACGGCACGGCCCTTTCCCCGGAGGAGGAACAGATTCTCCGGTACCTTCGGGGGAGGCGGGGCCCTGCCTCCCAGGATGAGATGCTGGACACCCTGGGCCTGGTCCGGGGCCATCCCGCCCTGGAGCGGCTGGAGGAGCTGGGGCTTATCCAAAAGCAGGACCTTCTCAAGCGCCGGGTCCAGGACCAGAAGATCCAGATGGTCCGGCTGGCGGAGGACTGGGAAAACGCCTTTCTCACCCCCAAGCAGCAGGAGGTTTTGGAGCTGCTCCAGGGGGCCGGCTGCGCCTCGGTAAAGGAGATCTGTTACTTTGCCGGGGTGACCAAAGGGGTGGTGGACAACTTTGTCAAAGCCGGAGCGGGGGTCTACTATCTGGAGGAAACCTACCGGGACCCCTACAGCGAAACGAAACGGACCGGAGGCCGGGAGGAGATCCTGCTCTCCCCGGAGCAGCAGGCCGCCGCCGCCGTCCTTGAGGCGGCTTTGGACCGCCGGGACGGCGCCACCGCCCTCCTTTTCGGGGTGACGGGAAGCGGCAAAACCCAGGTCTTTATGAAGCTCATCGACCGGACCCTGGAGCAGGGCCGCCAGGCCATTGTTCTGGTCCCGGAAATCTCCCTGACCCCCCAGACCATCCGGCGGTTCCACAGCTACTACGGCAGCCGGGTGGCGGTGCTGCACAGCGGCCTTTCCATGAGCCAGCGTCTGGACGAATGGAAGCGGGCCCGGCGGGGCTTGGTGGACGTGGTGGTGGGGACCCGCTCGGCGGTGTTCGCCCCTCTGCCCCGGCTGGGGCTTATGGTCATCGACGAGGAGCAGGAACACACCTACCAGTCGGAGAGCGCCCCCCGGTTTGATGCGCGGGAGGCCGCCCGGGTGCGGATGAAGCTATCAGGTGGGATGACCCTCCTTTGTTCCGCCACCCCTTCGGTGGAAAGCTACTACCACGGCAAAAAGGGGGATTACCTCCTGGTAGAACTCCCCAGCCGGTACGGCAGCGCCCGGCTTCCCAACGTGACCATCCTGGACATGGCCAGCCAGGAGATCCCGGCGGAGGGTCTTTCCCAGGAACTCTGCCAGGAGATCCACGACAACCTGGGGCGGGGGGAGCAGACCATTCTGCTGATGAACCGCCGGGGGTACTCCACCCAGGTGAAATGCACCGCCTGCCACACCACGGTGGAGTGTCCCAACTGCTCCATCACCATGAAATACCACAGCGCCAACAACCGCCTGATGTGCCATTACTGCGGGTACAGCGCCCCGGTCCCCCAACAGTGCCCCGCCTGCGGGAGCCAGTTTATGAAATACAGCGGGCTGGGCACCCAGCGGGTGGAGGAGGTCCTTCGCCAGCGGTGGCCCCAGGCCCGGATTCTGCGGATGGACATGGACACCACCATGAGGCGGGACTCCCACGAGAGGCTGCTGGGGCAGTTCAAGAACGGGGAATACGACATCATGGTGGGCACCCAGATGGTGGCCAAGGGACTGGATTTTCCCAATGTCACGCTAGTGGGTGTATTGACGGTGGACCAGATGCTTTACAGCGACGACTTTCGCAGTTTCGAGCGCACCTTTTCCCTTGTGACCCAGGTGGTAGGCCGGTGCGGCCGGGCGGAGAAGCCGGGACGGGCTTTCATTCAGACTTACACGCCGGAAAACCCCATTCTTTTGGCGGCGGCGAGCCAGCGGTACCAAGATTTTTACCGGGAGGAGATCGAGAGCCGGAGGTTTCATCTCTACCCGCCGTTTTGCCGGCTTTACTGCGTAGGGATCACAGGGGAGGAATTGGAATCCACCGAGAGGGCGGCCAAGGGGGTACTGGAGCTTTTGAAGGCCCGGCTGCAGGGGGAATTTCGGGATCTTCCGGTACGGCTTTTAGGGTTGTCCCAGGGAAATGTATTTCGGGTAGCCGGGCGGTACCGGTATAAGATTTTGGTGAAGACGGTACGCAGCGGGCGGAGCCGGGAATTTTTCTCCGGGGTACTGGAGACGGTAGGGAAAGAGCTTCCCCGGGGTGCGGCGGTATTTGTGGACCCAAGCTATGATTCGGTGTTTTAGGCACCTTCCCCACCTGTGGGCTAGCGCCCACGGGCGGACCCTCCCCGGCGCTCCGCGCCTAAGGGTTGTGCCAGGGCGTAGGCTGTGCCTGGAGTCTTGTGTTGCAAGGGGCGGATGGAAACGAGGTTTTGCCTTATCCCCTTGGAGGATCCCCGCTGGCTTTACGCCCTGGCTCAGTCAATTTTGTGGGATCGCCCACTTTACTAACAGTATAACAGGAGGAAGATCAAAATGGCTATCCGTAATATGAGGACGGAGGGAGACGACATCCTTCGGAAGAAAAGCCGGGCTGTGGAACGGTTCGACGGGCGGACCTGGCAGCTTTTGGACGATATGGCCGATACCTTGGCAGAACAGAACGGCGTGGGACTGGCGGCAGTCCAGGTGGGGATCCTCCGCAGGGCCTTTATTATCGACGTGGGGGATGAGGCCGGGGTCCGGGAGTTCTTGAACCCCGAGATCCTGGAGACCAGCGGCAGCCAGCGGGTCATGGAGGGCTGCCTCTCTTACCCCGGCCAGTGGGGAATGATTACCCGCCCCGATCATGTGAAGATCAAAGCCCAGAACCGCCACGGCAGCTGGTTCCAGCTGGAGGGGGACGGCCTGCTGGCCCAGGCCATGGTCCACGAGTACGGCCACCTGGACGGCCACGCCTTTAAGGAGGACCCCTCCTTCTCCCCCCTCACCGAGGAGGAGGCGGAGGCCATGAGCCGGGCCCAGGAGGAGGAATAGTATGCCGCTGAATATCGTTTTTATGGGTACCCCGGACTTCGCCGTCCCCTGCCTCTCCCGGATCCTGGAGGACGGACACCGGGTCTCGGGGGTCTTTACCCAGCCGGATAAGCCGGTGGGCCGGCACCAGGTCCTCACCCCGCCCCCGGTAAAGGAGCTGGCCCTGGAGCGGGGCCTTTCGGTCTACCAGCCGGCAAAGCTCCGGGACGGAACCGCCCTGGAGATCCTCCAGGGGCTGAACCCTGACCTTGTGGTGGTGGTGGCCTACGGCCGGATCCTCCCCCGGGATATTCTGGATTGCCCCCGGCTGGGGTGCGTCAACGTCCACGGCAGCATCCTGCCCAAGTACCGGGGGGCCGCCCCCATCCAGTGGACGGTGCTGCACGGAGATAAAACCGCCGGAGTTACCACCATGTTTATGGCCGAGGAGCTGGACGCCGGGGACATCATCCAGGTGATGACAACAGAGGTGCGGGAAAACGAGACCAGCGGGGAGCTGTACCAACGTCTGGCCCCCCTGGGGGCGGAGTGCCTCTCCCAGACCCTGGGCCTCTTTGAAAGGGGCCAGCCGGTGCCCCGAACCCCCCAGGACCATCAAAAGATGACCCTTGCCCCTATGCTGGACAAGGCCATGGGGGAACTGGACTTCCGGAAACCCGCCTGGGAACTGCACAACCTGATCCAGGGGCTGAACCCCTGGCCCTCCGCCTGGATGACGGTAAAGGGCAAGCGGGTGAAGGTTCACCGCTCCCTGATGGTGGAGTGGAGCGGCTGCCAGGGAAAGCCCGGGGAGATCCTTCCCGGCCAGTGGCTGACGGTGGCCTGCGGCCAGGGATCGCTGATGCTGACAGAGGTCCAGCCCGAGGGGAAAAAGAAGATGTCTGGGGAAGCCTACGCCTGCGGCCTGGGAAAGGATACCATTCTTGGGAGCTGACAAGATCCGGGGCCCTTTCCATCCGGAGAAAAGCCGGACGGAAGGGGCCCTTTTCTTTTCCCCCGGCTCCCCGATGGAATAATCCCGGCCAAGCAGGTCAAGCTAAGCCCATGGAGGTGATCCAGCATGACTTCAGTCTGGAGACAGACAGCGGACCTGCCCCGGTTCCCGTCCCTGGAAGGGGACCTGAAAACCGAGATCCTTATTGTGGGCGGAGGCGTCGCCGGCCTGCTTTGCGCCTATTTCTTGGATCGTGAGGGGGCGGATTACGCCCTGGTGGAGGCGGACCGCATCTGCGGCGGCGTCACCGGCAACACCACGGCCAAAGTGACCGCCCAGCACGGCCTCCTTTACCGGCGGCTGCTCCGGCAGTTTGGCCTTCCCAAGGCCAGCCTCTACCTCCGGGCCAACCAGGAGGCGGTGAAGCGGTACCGGGCCCTTTGCCAGGAGCTGGGCTGTGACTTTCAGGAGCGGGACGCCTTTGTTTACTCCACCCGGGACCGGGACAAGATCCGGGAGGAGGTGGCCGCTCTCCGGAAGCTGGGCTTCCCCGCCGAGTTTACCGAAAAGACCCCCCTCCCCATCCCGGTGGCGGGGGCGGTGCGGTTTCCCCGGCAGGGACAGATTCATCCCCTCCGCTTCCTGGGGGCTGTTGCCCGGGGCCTTCGCATCTACGAGGAAACCAAGGTGGAGGAGCTGGCTCCGGGTCTGGCCAAGACCGCCAGGGGGACCATCCGGGCAAAGAAGATCCTGCTTGCAACCCATTTTCCCATCCTCAACAAGCACGGCGGGTATTTCCTCAAGCTGTATCAAAGCCGCTCCTATGTCCTTGCCCTGGAAAACGCCCCGGAACTAAACGGGATGTATCTGGACGAGGACGCCAAGGGCCTCTCCTTCCGAAACTGGGAGGGACGGCTCCTCCTGGGGGGAGGGGGACACCGCACCGGTAAAAAAGGGGGTGGCTGGGAGGAACTGTCGGCCTTTGCCCGAAAGCACTGGCCCCAGGCCCGGGAAACCGCCCGCTGGGCGACCCAGGACTGCATGACCCTGGATGGGGTCCCCTACATCGGGGCCTATTCCCAGGGAACAGAAGGGCTTTTTGTCATCACCGGCTTCAACAAGTGGGGGATGACCTCCGCCATGGTGGGGGCGATGATTCTTACCGACCAGCTCCTTGGACGAAGAAATCCCTACGAATCGGTGTTCGACCCCTCCCGGTCTGTCCTCCGGGGGCAGCTGGCAGTAAACGCCGCAGAGGCCGCCTTGGGGCTGGTCACGCCTACGACGCCCCGGTGTCCCCACATGGGGTGCGCCCTGCGGTACAACGCCGCCGAGCATTCCTGGGACTGCCCCTGCCACGGTTCGCGGTTCGGGGAGGATGGCCGGCTTTTGGACGGCCCGGCCACAGGAGACCTGAAAAAACCGCCCCATTAGAACCCGCAGCGAAAGACCTGCCCGGGCCGCCCGAGCGGGTCTTTTTTGCCGGCCAGCCCCCAACTTGTAAACTTTATGTAAACAAATGTGTAAACGTGCAGAAAAACGGCAACTTTCTCTCCTCCCTTGCCGGAAGGGTGAAGGGGTCCTTAGGGACACGCCCTAAGGACAGCAAAAAGGAGAAAAGGAGTGCAGACGATGAACGGAATGTTGGAAAAGATCTCCCAGACAGCGGCAAAGGTGCGGCCGGGGGCCTATGGGGAGTGGGCCGCCCGCTTTGCAGGATATTTTGCCCTGCTGGGGACGGGGCTTTCCGCCCTGGTGGGGGGCTGGGACGGGCCGGTAAAGGCCCTTCTCTTCTTTATGGGCTTTGATTTTCTCTCCGGCTTCGCGGCGGCCTGCCGGGAGAAGCGGCTGGACAGCCAGGTGATGTTCTGGGGCGGGATCGGCAAGGGGATGGTCCTCCTCCTGGTGGCCGCCGGGGTGGTGCTGGATTCCCTCCTGGGCCTGCCGGAGCCCTACTGCCGCCTGGCGGTGATCTGGTTCTACATCGGCCGGGAAGGCCTTTCCATCCTGGAAAACTACGGCCGCCTGGGCCTGCCCCTTCCCGCCTTTCTGGGGGAGCTGCTGGAGCAGGTGAAGGACCGGGGGAACGCCGGACAGGGGTGAGGCCCCTCCGGGCAAAGGAAAACGGGGGCGGCCGGTTGGCTGTCCCCCGCTTTTTTATTGGATAACGGCTTGTTCCTCCAGGACAACAAGGGCCATCTGATCGGGCCCCCGCTCCTGGATGAAGTAGACCAGATCCCAAAGCAGCTTCTCAAACGCCTCCTGGGTGAGGGGCTCACCCCCGCCCTGGGAATAGACCAAGCGGTAGTAATGCCCCTTTTCGTAGAAGGTGGCCTGCCAGCCCTCCTCCCGGGAGACGATATGGTACTGTATTCCGGTATGCAAGGAGGCGCCCTCCCCCGGGGAGACCCACTGGGAAGAGCCGGGGCGGTAGGCAGCGATGGTCAGCCGCTCCCCGTTGGGCCCTGCGGCGGCGTTCCCGCTGGCCTGCCAGGTATCGGGAAGGTGAAAGCTGACGGTGCGCCGGGAGCCGTCGGCATCCTGGAAGGGGAACTGGAACAGCTTCTTTCCCTCCCGGGGCCATTTCAGGCCGACGGCCTCCATCTCGGCGTACATCTGATTTGACAAGACGGAGCTATTTGTGGCGGAGGGGCTGCTTTCATCCACCTGGTAACAGCCGCTTCGCTTTCCTCCCGTTTCCACACAGAAGGGATTCAGGTAGACGATGAAAGTCGGGTCCTCGTCCTCCGGGCCGGCGAAAAACTGGAAGGAAGTGAAGCCGAAGGGGCGTGTATTTTCGTCCGGTTCGTCGGGGAGGTCATAGACCTTGATCTTGGCCAGGAGGTCCAGGATGGAAACTATGGTGTCGGGTTCAACAACGACGATCTCATTTCCAACATAGCCGTCCTGATAGCGGACCTTCCCCACCGGCCCCTGGGGGATAGTCACCCCGGGGAGGGTGTCGTACCGGAATGTCTTGTACTTCTCCACCTCCATGGCGGTGAAGCGAAGGAAGGTCCGCCCGTCCTCCTCCATCCGACGGTAGGTAAAGACAGCGTCCCCCAGGGGGAGGAAGCCAGGCTCTCCGCCCACATTCCCCTCCACCCAAAGGGGGACCGATACGGTCAGGGTGTTCTCATCCGCCCAGGCGGCGGTCATCTCCTCCCTGTCGGCCTGGAAGGAGGCCCAGCGGGTCCCGAAACCCAGGGAGGACTGCCAACGCTGGGCCCTTTCATTCCACTCCAGGGGGGTAAAATCTTCCGGGGTCCAGTCCTGAATGCCAAAGACCTCCCAGACCATCCGCTGTACCGCCTCCTTGGGGAAGCAGTACAGGTAGCCCTCCTCCTCAAAGGGAAACCACTCCCGGTAGGGATGCCCCTGGGTAATGGCCGCACAGATGAAGAAGGTGAGCAGGTCCAGCTGCTCCTCCTCCCCGTGCCAGCCATCCGCCGCCCCCACCAGCAGGGCGTCCTTGAGGATGGTCCCGGTGAGGACCTTGGCGGCTTCCTCCGGGCCGGTGACATCCGGAGCCTCCGGCTCCTCCGGGGCGGGGGGCTGGCGGTCCTCCGGCTGGGAGGAGCCCAGTTCAATGGAGGAGGGCTGGGTATCAGGCTTTTCCTGTCTCCCGCATCCTGCCGGGGCAAGGGCCAGGCAGAGGGCAAGAATCAGGGCTGGAATTCGTTTTTTCATAGCTTTGTTCTCCTTTTATCTGTCATTTTTTCCTCTGTATTGAAACAACGAAGGACAAGGGGATTTTATTGCAGGAAAAGCACATTTTTATATTTTTTGGATCGCCGGCCTGGGGTCCCGGAAATCGAAAACCAGCATAATCTGATGTTAAAAAGCAAAGGAGCAGTGACAGAATGAAAACAGGGTTTGACCTATCCAGCCACCAAGGGGCTGTAAACTGGAGAAAGATCGAAAGCGGCTTTGCCATGATTCGGGCGGGCTGGAGCTGGTACCAGGGGGGAATGAACATCGACCAGCGTTTTACCGAGAACGCCGCCGGAGCCCAGGCGGCAGGGATCCCCTGGGGGGCGTACCTATACGCCTACGACCAGACCCCGGAGGCGGCGGCAATTTCGGCAGGGCGGCTGGCGGATCTTTTAGACGGCTTCCGGATCCCCTACCCGGTGGCCTACGATTTTGAGGACGGGCAGTATCTGTCCATGGGGAGGGAAAGGAACAGCGCCATCTGCCAGGCGTTTCTTTCCGCCCTGCAAAAGCGGGGGTACTACGCCATGCTGTACACCTACACCAACTTCGCCAAGGGATACCTGGAAATGGAAAAGCTGAAGGCCTACGACCTATGGATTGCGGACTACACCGGGAAGGTGGGGTGGCCTGGAGAATACGGCATCTGGCAGTATACCGCAGGAGGGAATCTTTCCGGCATCACAGGGCCGGTGGATCTGGACCGGGCCTATAAGGACTATCCGGCTATCATCCAAGAGGCGGGGCTCAACGGCTACGGGGAGCATTCCGGTTCCTGCTGCCAAGAGGCGGAAGTTCTTCGCCAAGAAAACGCCGCCCTGCGGGACCGGCTGAACCAGCTGGAAGGAAAGCTGGCAGTGATCCGGGAGGTGGTAATTGATGGCACCCCCTCCCCGGCGGCGGGCTAGCGCCCGCAGACACACCCTTCCCGCCGCTCAGTTGGCCGTATTCGGTGATTTTCTCTGCGGAGAAAATCGAGCCCTTCGGGCTAGCGCTGCTCCGCGGCTGTTGCGGTTTATGACTCCAGGCACAACCTATGCCAGCGTACAACCGTTAGGCGCGGAGCGCCGGGGAGGGTGTGCGTTTTGTCCGAAGCGCAAA
>CAJUFK010000110.1 GCA_910585535.1 uncultured Angelakisella sp.
GCGCCCTGGTCGCCCTCCGCAGAGGGCGAAATACCTTTCGCATCTTTCCGGAGGGAGCATTTTTCTTTGCTTACTTTCTTTTTGCGATAGAAAAAGAAAGTAAGAGGCTACCGCCCTGCAATCGAGTTCCCCGCAAATACACCCCGGTGGGGTGTTTTGCGCGGACGCACCCAGTAACAGGACCGAGGGGCCAAAGGCCCCAAGGTCCGTGACCACTAAAGGCCGCCGCCAGGCGGCCCTTCGGACGCAGCGCCCCCCTGCGGCGGTAAATATCCGCAATCGGACCACTCCCGGACAGAGGCCGCCCGGGGCAGCCCCGATCCCGAAACGCCGCAAAGCAAACCAAAGGAGAGGACGGAAAACCATCCTCTCCTTTTTCCAGTAACGGGCCCGCTTACACCTCGAGCCACTTATAGGTCTCCATCTCCAGCCAGGCTTCGCCCTTTCCCTCGTAATACCAGCAGTAGAAACGAGCCTTCGCCTGAACTTCCCGGTCCTCGTTGGAGTACCAAGCGGTAAAAACCAACCGGCCTTCGTCGTCGGTCTCCATGCTTACGGTGCGGGAGGAGAGACTGGCGTCCGGTTTGTACTGGGCGGCGATCTCCTCCATCTGGGCCTTAAGGCGCTTGTAGAGGGAAGGACCTTCCTCCCCGCTGTCCCCGTCAAAGCTGGGGGGAAGGCTGGGTTCCGGGGGGCCGCCGGTGTCCGGATGCTCCTCTCCGCCGGTGGGAGGATTGGGTCTGTCGCCGCTTCCACCGTCTGAACCGCTGTCCTCCTCGGCCTCGGGCAGTCCGCTCGCCGGCGGGGCAAAGCCGGGTTCCGGGGCGGGAGGAGCGGCGGTGACGGCGCTCTTCTGTACCTCGCCGCTGTTTTCGGCGCTATCCGCCGCAAGCTCCGGGGCTCTGCGAAGGGGGGATTCCTTTGGCATTTCCCCGCTGGCGTCCGCTGCCGAATCCTCCGGGAGGCTGTAGGCGATAATCTCCGGAACCTGACTGTCGCCAGCGGCGCTTTCGGTCAAGGACTGGGATGCTGCGAAGTTCCGGGCCAGGCCCACCTCCCGCCCCTGGTAAAGGAGCAGCACCAGGACCAGGCAGGCGGCCAGAGGGGCCCACCGCCGGACCACCCGGCCCCAGGGGATGACCTTCTTTTCCGCCTTGGCCGCTTCCTCCTCGGGGAGGGTCAGCGCCCCCTCGTCCAACCGGGCAAAAAGGGCCGCGGAGGTAAGGGAAGGGGGGAGTTCCGGCTCATCCAGTCGGGACAGCTGTTCCCTTAAAAAATCCAGGTCTTTTTCTTCCATGTCCGGTTCCTCCCTTCCTCAAGAATCCTCCAGCATCCGCCGGAGTTTTTTCAGCGTTCGGTGCAGCTTGGAGCTTACCGTTCCCTGGGGCAGCCCCAGGATCTCCCCGATCTCCCGCATGGCGTAGCCCTCCAGGACCGAAAGGACGACAATCTGCCGCTCCTCCGGGCTGAGGCGGCCCATGGCCTCCCGGACCTCCGCCCGGGGCGCGGTGTCATCGGGGACCCCTTCCTCGATATAGTCTTCAATGTCGATGTTGCCTTTTTCCTTGACATATCCCCCGATGCGGCGCTTGCAGCGGATGGAGAGGATCCGCATGATCCATTGGCGGAAGCTGGCCTCCTCCCGGATGGTATGGATCCCCTTCCAGGCCTCCAGAAAGGTCTCGGCCACAATGTCCTCGGCGTCCTGGGGGTTCCCCAGGGTGTAGAGGGCGGCGCGGTACAGGTCCTTGGCCACGGCATCATAAAGCCGGCCAAAGGCCTCCCGGTCACCGGCCTTGGCTTTTGTCACGTCCGACTGTGCAAACTGCATCCTTCTTTGTCACCGACCTTTTTCCCGGTCACCATTTATTAAGTGTCCGGTTTCTTTCAATTTGTTGCATGGGAGATGGCTTTTTCTTTTCTGCCGGCGCCGGGTCAGGCCGGCGCGGCCTCCTCCAAAAGACCCAGCAGGGATTCGTTCATGACCTTCATCTCCCCGCTTCGCAGGGGCTGGCCCCCCGCCAGCAACGCCTGGACATACAGCACCCGAAGGGAGTTTTCCAGCAACGGGCCCTCCGGCATCTCCAAAAGCCGCTTCACCAAGGGGTTGTTCAGGTTGAAGTAAAGGGTTCCCCGGGCCGCCTCCTGGCTCCCGGCAAGAAGGGACCCCAGGGCCCCGGAAAAGAAGCTTTCCGACTCCCGGGCGCTTTCCACCTGGCGGAGAAACCGGGCGTCCTCGCTGAGGGAGTAGAGCCCCGGCAGGCCGGCGGGCAGAAAGCGCCGCAGCTCCCCCTTGCAGTCCAGAGGGGCCAGGGCCTGCCCCGCCGCCCGGAGGAACCCAAAGGCCGCCTGCTTTTCCGCCAGGGCGGGCTCCTCCATCACCAGGTCCACCCCCTCCTCCCCCAGGGGACGGAAGGGACGGCCAAACATCCAGCCCAGCTTTTGGATCAGCTCCTGGTCGTAGGTGTAGCCGGTGCAGATGAGCAGCTTCCCCTGGGCCAGGAAGATGGGCTTCAGCTGCTGGAACCGGGGCACCGAGGAGACCCAGGAGCCCTCCTCCGCCGTCTTGAGGCTCCGCCCGGTAAGGCGGCCGTCCGAGGTCTCGAAAAAGAGGTAGTCCACAAAGATGCGGAAGAGGTCGTCGTTCCACACCGCCATGGCCTTGATGGCCTGGGAGTGGATCTGTACCAGCTGGCCCAGGCGGTCGGGATCCTCCCGGGAGAGGGTTTCCAGGTACTGCTGCACCGCGCCGGCAAACTCCTTTCTGGCCTCGTCCAGGGCGGCGTCCTCATAAAAATCCTCCCGGGAGGCGGTGGGACGCAGTCCCCGGGTGTTGAGGAAGCACTGGAGGAAGAAGGCCCAGGGGGGCAGCAGCGCCTCCCCCTGCTCGGTGAGAAGCATCTGCTTAAGGTAGATGCGGTGCATCCCCCCGGCGGTGGGGTCGGTGCGGTATGGCAGGACAAAGGCCACCCCGCTGAGGTGGGGGGTGGAGATGGGGATGGCGTCCAGGAAGTCCTCGTCAAAGAGCCATTCCCCGAAGGCCAGCAGCTGCCG
The DNA here is from genome assembly GCA_910585535.1 of uncultured Angelakisella sp. Classification (GTDB taxonomy): domain Bacteria; phylum Bacillota; class Clostridia; order Oscillospirales; family Ruminococcaceae; genus Angelakisella. The sequence goes on from CAJUFK010000110.1 coordinate 3,055, forward strand.
CCGGGAGGCGGAGGTGAAGTCTCCAGGGATCTGGTTAAGGGGTTCGCTGTCCCCGGCGAGGAAGACGGGGACGGGGAGGGCCAGGCCGTAGTACCGCACCAGCCGGGCAATCTCCCCCTTGGTGAAGTACCGCTCCGCCCCTTTCTTGGCAGTAAGGGTCACCGAGGTGCCCACCAGGGCGGCCTCCAGGGGTTCCAGAAGGTAGGTGCCGTCGGGGTGGCCGGTCCAGCGCCAGGCCTGGCCGCCGCCGGCGGACTGGGTTTCGATGACGATGGTATCGGAGACCATAAAGCAGGAAAGGAGGCCGATACCAAAGCGGCCGATAAAGTCCTCCGGCAGGGAGCCGTCGGGGTTCAGCACGGTTTTGGAGGACTGGCCGATGATGGCAAGAAACTGATGGATCTCCTCCCTGGTGAGGCCGGCCCCGTTGTCCTGAAAAACCAGGCTGGTCCCAGGATCCAGGCGGATGGTCAGACGGCCGCCGGACCAGGCGGGCTGGCGTTTTTTCCGCAGCGTAACAGCGTCCACTCCGTTTTGCATCAGTTCCCGAAGAAAGACATCGGGGCTTTTATAGAGGTGGTTGGACAGGATGTCCAGCATCCCGCCCAGGTTGACCTGGAAGCGAAAGGCTTCGGGGGCGGCTTCAGACATGGGAGGTTCTCCTTTCCGGCAGCTTTTGGGATCTTTACAGGACCAGGGAGGGGGCGGAATAGGTCCGTCCGCCCAGCTCGCTGTCCAGCATATAAAGGGCTTTTGCGTCCCCGCCAAAGAGTTCCATCTTCTTCACCAGGTCGGAGGCGTTGGTCTCCTCCTCCCCCTGCTCCTTGACAAACCAATCCAGGAACTGCATGGTGCGGAAGTCCCGGGCCTCATAGGCGGCTTCGTAGATGGCATGGATGAGGCCGGTGACATACTGCTCGTGCTTCAGCCCGGCGGCGAGGGGATCCATTCGCTCCTTCAGCTCCACAGAGGGCTTGTCGATGGCTTCGTAAGTAACAGGGGCGTCGTTGTTCTGGAGGTACTTGACAAAGAGCATCGCGTGGTCCCGCTCCTCCTGGGCCTGGACCTGGTACCAGTTGGCAAAGCCATCCAAGCCCTGCTCATGGTAGAAGTTGGAAAAATGGAGGTAAAGATAGGCGGAGTAAAGCTCCTTGTTGATCTGGACGTTCAGGAGGTCTGCGACTTTTTGGTTCAGCATGGTGGTTGTATCCTTTCTTGTTGTGGATTTGCCGCTCTATGGGTACGGCAGCTTACTGCTAAGTATAACACAGCGGGGGAGAAAATCAAGACAGGGGCGGGGTGGGGTTGAGGGGCTGCGGGTTTTCTGGGCCGCCTGACGGCGGCCTTTAGAGGTCACGGACCGAGGGGGGCGCGGCCCCCTCGGTCCTGTTACTGGGTGCGTCCGCGCAAAACACCCCACCGGGGTGTATTTGCGGGGAACTCGATTGCAGGGCGGTAGCCTCTTACTTTCTTTTTTTCTTTCAAAAAGAAAGTAAGCAAAGAAAAATGCGCCCTCCGGAAAGATGCGAAAGGAGTTTCGCTCCCTGCGGGGAGCGACCAGGGCGCCGCCCTGGACCTGCAAGCCTTTGAAAAGGCTTGAGCGAAACTTTTAGACCCTTTGTCACGCAGTGGTTATCGTGGATCCTGCCTGGAGTCTTAACGGCATTCTGTCCGAAGCGCAAAATCGCCTCCCACAACCTGGCAAGGGGCTTTACTGCCTCCCGCCCTGTACTACAAAAGACTCCAGGCACAACCTATGCCCCCGCACAACCGTTAGGCGCGGAGCGCCGGGGAGGGGGTGCGTGTGGGCGCTAGCCCACCGGCGGGGAGGGTGTGCCAGCGGCCGCTGGGCCGCCGCCGGGGAGGGTCTGAAATTTTAAGTTTTTTGGGTTGTTTCCAATCTGTTGATTCTTCTGGACGGGGAAACGGAAACTTGGTATAATAATCCTATACTGCAGTTTAGGAAGGGGGCGGCGGCCATCAACCAAAAACTTAAAGAGAAGATCCTGGAGTCCCTTTCCTCCGTTTTGCCCATTACCGCCATCGTCCTGGTCCTCAGCGCCACCCTTATCCCAATCCCCATCGGTACGCTGCTCCTCTTCCTGGCAGGGGCGGTGCTGCTTATTGTGGGGATGGGCCTCTTCTCCCTGGGCGCCGATATGGCTATGATGCCCATGGGCGAGGCCATGGGCTCCCGGCTGACCCGGACCCGGAACATCGCCCTGGTGGTTCTGGTCTTCTTCGCCATGGGCGTTATTGTCACCGTGGCCGAACCGGATCTTACCGTCCTGGCCCGGCAGGTCCCCGCCATCCCCGACCTGGTCCTGATCCTGACAGTAGCCGCCGGGGTGGGCTTCTTCCTGGTCCTGGCCATGCTCCGCACCCTCTTTAAGGTCAAGCTGCGGCATCTGCTCCTTGGCTTCTACCTGCTGGTCTTTGTGGTGGCCTTCTTCACCCCCAAAAGCTTTCTGGCGGTAGCCTTCGATTCCGGAGGGGTCACCACCGGACCCATAACAGTCCCCTTTATTATGGCCCTGGGCATCGGCATGGCCTCCACCCGGGGGGACAGCAGCTCCCAGGAGGACAGCTTCGGCATGGTAGCCCTCTCCAGCGTCGGTCCCATTCTGGCGGTGCTGCTTTTGGGCATCTGCTACAACCCATCCTCCGCAGGATATACCGTTGTTTCGACCCCGGAGGTGGACACCAGCATTGAGCTGGCCCTGGCCTTTGCCCAGGGGGTCCCCCACTACGCCGGGGAGGTCTTTACCGCCATCCTGCCTATGGGCGTGGTCCTGTTCCTCCTCCAGCTGTTCACCCGGGCCTTCGGGCGGCGGAAGCTCCAGCGGGTCACGGTGGGCCTGGGGTATACCTTTGTTGGCCTTATCCTCTTTCTTACCGGGGTAAACGTGGGCTTTATGCCCGCCGGGTACTTTTTGGGCTCCGCCCTGGCCGCTTCCCCCGCCCCCTGGACCCTGATCCTTTTGGGGGCGGTAATGGGCTGGTATATCGTGGCGGCGGAGCCTGCCGTCCATGTCCTGAACCGCCAGGTAGAGGAGGTGACCTCCGGGGCCATCAGCCAGGGGGCAATGCAGCGGAGCCTCTCCCTGGGGGTAGCCGCCGCCCTGGGCCTTTCTATGGCCCGGATCCTCTGGGGGATCCCCCTGCTGTGGTTCATTCTGCCGGGGTACGCCGTGGCTTTGGGGCTCTCCATCGTCACCCCGCCGATCTTCACCGGCATTGCCTTTGACTCCGGCGGCGTGGCCAGCGGCCCCATGACAGCCACCTTTCTTCTCCCCTTTGCCATGGGGGCCTGCGAGACCATAGGCGGGGATATTCTCACCGACGCCTTTGGCATTGTAGCCCTGGTGGCCATGACCCCCCTGGTGACCATCCAGGTGCTGGGCCTCTGGTACCAGCTTAAGACCCAGGCGGGGACCGCCGCGCCGGCGGAGACCGAACCGGACGACATCATCGAGTACGACCTTACCCCGGTCGCGGAATAGGAGGGACGCTATGGAACAGCTTGCCAAGCTGAAGCTGCTGGTGACCATCACCGACCGCCCCAAGGGGAATACTGCCGCCAAGATCTGCGCCGGGATGGGGCTGCAATTCCACCTGGGCCTTTTGGGGCGGGGGACCGCCTCCAGCGAGGTGCTGGATGTTCTGGGCCTGGGGGAGACCGACAAGGCGGTCCTTCTCACCCTGGTTCCGGAGCCGCTGGTCCCGGCGGTAAAGGGGGACCTGGTGCGGATGCTGCGCCTGCGCCACCCGGGGAAGGGGATCCTGTTTACCCTGCCCCTGTCGGGAATCAACCGGAGGACGGCGGCCTGCCTTTCCCGTCCGGTGGAGGAAGAAGGAGGAGACGCCATGGAAAACAAGGAAAACCGCTGTGATTATGAACTCATCGTTGCCTCGGTGGAGACCGGGACCACCGACCAGGTGATGGAGGCCGCCCGGGCGGCAGGGGCCACCGGGGGGACCATCCTCCACGCCCGCCGCGCGGGGGTCCACGAGGCGGAAAGGTTCTACGGCATCACCCTGCAAAAGGAACGGGAGATCCTGGCCATCCTCACCCCTCGGGCAGACAAAACCGCCATCATGCAGGCCATCGCCCATAGCGTCCCCCTGGAGGGGGAGCAGGGGGGCGTGGTGTTTTCCCTGCCGGTGGACGGCATCGAAGGACTGGCCTTGGACTGAACCCCTGGAGCCCCAAAAGGCCCCCGCCTCTTTTCCTTGAGGATGGCGGGGGCCTTTTATTGGCCCTCCGGTGGGAGGCCGGAGCCTTGGGGGTGGGGAAATTTTGAAAAAAGTTCCTTTCTCCCCTTTCCAAATCCGGTGAAGTTGGTTACAATAGAAGGGTCCTTTTTTCACCCACTACCCCCCGGACGCCCCAGCGGGCCCGGGGCAGGGATCGCCAACTTTTTCTCATTAGGAGGTCCATATCAATGAAGCGAACCATTGCCGCCCTTCTTGCGGGGCTTATGCTCCTTACCGCCTGCTCCGCCCCGCCCCAGGAGCCGGAACCGGAGCCCCAGGGCACCGGACACACCCTGGACGACGCCCTCACCCTGAACCTGCACCTGGGCGGGGAGCCATCCTCCCTGGATCCGGCCTATGCCACCGCCGATGACGGGGGCAGCTATGTCCTCCACCTTTTTGAGGGCCTGACCTCCCTGGGCTGGGACGGCAAGGCCGCTCCGGCCGCCGCCCAAAGCTGGGAGCTGTCGGAGGAGGACAACGGCCTGCCGGTCTACACCTTTACCCTTCGGGAGAACACCTGGAGCGACGGCTCCCCGGTGACGGCGGAGGACTTCCTCTACGCCTGGCTCCGGGTGTTGGATCCGGAGCATCCCACCCCTAACGCCTATCAGCTTTACCCCATCCACAACGCCCAGCGGTACCGGGAGGGGGTCCTCACCCCCGGGGCGGAAGGGGAAGAGGACAAGCTGGAGTTCCCCGTCAAGGCCGAAGAGGTTGGCATCGAGGCGGTGGATGAAAAGACCCTGAAAGTGACTTTGGAGGGGCCCTGTCCCGACTTTGTGGAGCTGCTGGCCCTTCCCGCCTGGTGCCCTGTTCAGAAGGAGGCGGTGGAGGGGAATCCTGACACCTGGAGCCAGTCCCCGGCCACCTGTGTCAGCAACGGGGCCTTTTTCCTTCGGGAGTGGAACCACGACCAGAACCTGGTCCTCCTTCGCAACGACCAGCACCCCAACGGCGCCCTGGAGCCCACCTTCCTGAACTTTGTTCTTTCGGAGGACGCCGAGGCCCTTTACAACGACTTTACGGCGGGCCGCCTCCAGTTCGCCAGCACCATTCCCACCCTAAGCCGCCCCGAAGCGGAGGAAGGCGGGTACCTTTCCCAGAATCCCCGGGCAGGGGTGTACAGCTACCTGTTCAACACCCAAAAGGCCCCCTTTGACGACGAGCGGGTCCGCCTGGCGGTGAGCCTTGCCGTGGACCGGGAGGCCCTGGCAAAGGCGGCGGGGGTGGACCTGGCCCCCGCCTACGGGCTGGTGCCCAACGGCATCCCGGATACCCAGACGCGAAAGGACTTCTGCCAGGTGGATCCTCCCCTTTCCTCCGGGGCCTCCAACCTCACCGAGGCCCGGCAGCTGCTGATCGAAGCAGGCTTCCCTGGCGGGGAGGGCTTCCCCCAGATCCGCTTTATCACCAACGACAGCCCGGCCCATCTGGCCGCCGCCGAGAACATCCGGCAGCAGCTGGCGGATGGCCTGGGCATCGATATGGCCATCTCGGCCCTTTCCACCCAGGACTTCCAGGCCGCCCGGGAGGGGGACGGCTGGGACATGGCCCGTTCCGGGTCGGTGGGGAACCGCCTGGATCCCGCCCCCTATCTCCTGGGGTGGACGGCAGTCTCCGCCGCCAACTACGGTGGCTTCCAGAACGAGGACTATGACAAGCTCCTGACAGCCTCCTATGACGCCCCGGAGACCCCTCCCGAAAAGGAGGAGGGAGAGGAAACGGAACCCCAGGAGGAGACCGCTGACAAGCCGTTGGAGGAGGGGGCCAAGCCGCCCCTGGTGATCCCCGAGACCCGGATGGAGATCCTCCATGCCATGGACAAGCTGCTGGTGGCCCAACAGGCGGCGGTGATGCCCCTGTGGCAGTACCAGGAGCCGGCGCTGACCGCCAAGGGGCTGGATGGGATCGGGTTCTCTCCCCTGGGCTACCGGATCTTTACCTGGGCGCAGTGGAATCCCCCTGCCGCGGCGGAACCGGAGACGCCAGGTTCCGGTGGCGACGCTTCCGCTCCCACTCCCCGGACCTGATTTTGTCCCCCCTTGGGGCCTGCAAAAAGGGACCATCCAAACGGATGGCCCCTTTTTTGCCGGATTTAGGAAGGTCCTTTACTCCCCCTGGCTGCCGTTAATGGCAACAAAGGGATTTACCGAATCCCCCATGACCTGGGGATACTTGCCGTCCCACTTCTGCACCCGCTGGAGCTCGATATACTCCGGGCTCTGCTGAAGCTGCTTCTGGATGGCCTCAATGGCGTAGGCTTCTGCGTCGGCCCGGATCTTCTGGCTTTCCGCCTCGGCCTGAGCCTCGATCACCGTCTGCCGCGCCAGCTCTTCCTTCTCCTTGGTCTTGTTCTGCATCTTCAGGGCTTCCTGCTCCGCCACCACCTTGGCCCGGATGGCCTCCTCGAAGCCGTCTTCAAAGTCCAGGTTCTCAATGGCGAAGGAGACCACGATGATGCCGCTCTGCCCCAGGCTCTCCCGAAGCTTCTCCTCGATGCTCTCCTGGACGACGGTGCGGTTCTGCACCAGGTCCTCCGCCTTGTACTGGCCGATCTCGTTCTTCACGATGGACTGCATCTGGGGGATGAGGAGCTTGGATTCCACATTGTTGATGCCGATGTTCCGGATGATATTGGAAAGCTCGCCCCGGTCGTAAACGTAGTTCAGCTTGGTTTGGATCCCTTCCACCGTCTGGGTGTCCTTGGTGTAGGCGTTGGCGTCCATCTGGTACATCTGCTCCCGGACATCCACCTGGCGGATGGTCTGGACAAAGGGGACCTTAAAGTTCAGCCCAGCGGAGAGGGAGTCGTCCACGATCTTCCCGAACTGGTACTTGACCCCAATGTAACCCTCGTTGATGATGGTGAAGGAGGCCGAGCCAAGGACCAGGACCAAGGCCGCCGCGACGACAAGGATCGCGGTATGCCCCAGCCGCTTCCCGGCATCCCGGTACTTGGGGATGTTGTCCTGGGGACCTTTGGTGCCTTGGGGTGCGCCGAAATTGATATTCATTCTTTTTCCTTTCCATGGAGGCCCCGGCAGTCCGGGGACCTCTGCCTGCCGGGTCCCTTTGGTGGCCCGGCGTCTTTCTGTGATACCAGTGTACCACACCCGACACCCAAAAGGCAACCGCGCCTCCCGGCGGTTTTCCGTCGATTTTGCCCCAGAAAACCGTGTTTTGGGAACCTGCTGGCCCCGGCGCATCCTCTCGTATACTCCCTTATGCCCCCGTATCCTCCTGTTTTTACTCGTAAATACGATAAAAGCCGCCGTACAGTAAAGCGCCTGTGCCGCGGCTTTTGTTGCACCTATTTCACCAAGCTGTCCCAACATTATCACATCTGCGGTTCCCTCCTCTCCGCCGCAAGGGCGGCCTTGTGCCAAGCCAAAGCCGCCCCTGCTTCCTTTTTCGGCAAATACAGCTTCTAAAAAGTGATAATCCCCTTCTCCTCTGCCAGTTTACAGTATGTCTCTCTGTGGCGGTCTTGGTGAAAATTGCCGCTGTGGTAATCCGCTACCGCCATCTACTACCATACCCGCAATGCCGCGGCCCTTTGCGTAAGTAAACATCATCTCGCTACAGAGAGAGCGGCTCATAGAACCACCGCCATGCGCGAGCAATGCCGACCCGCTGGCGCTGGCCGCCGCAAAATCGCTCCCCACTACCTGGCAAGGGGTGTTACTACCTCCCGCCTTCTACTGCTTGCGACTCCAGGCACAACCTAAGTCCCAGCTCAACCCTTAGGCGCGGAGCGCCGGGGAGGGTCTGCCAGCGGGTGCTAACCCGCCGCCTTCTACTGCTTGCGACTCCAGGCACAACTTAAGTCCCGGCACAACCCTTAGGCGCGGAGCGCCGGGGAGGGTCTGCCAGCGGGTGCTAACCCGCCGCCTTCTACTGCTTGCGACTCCAGGCACAACTTAAGTCCTGGCATAACCCTTAGGCGCGGAGCGCCGGGGAGGGTCTGCCTGTGGGCGCCAGCCCACCGCGGAGCGCCGG
>CAJUFK010000111.1 GCA_910585535.1 uncultured Angelakisella sp.
AAAGAATCATGTTGATCGCAAAGGAAAACAGCGAGCGTATCCCCCCGATGCCCGAAGGTATGTATGAGGCCGTCTGCACCATGCTCATTGACATGGGGGTGCAGAACAATCCCCGGTTTGGCACCAGCTCCCGCAAGATCCGTCTTGTCTGGGAGGTGCTGGGCCAGACCGTCAAGATCGGCGACCAAGAGTACCCCCGGCAGATCTCCAAGGAGTTCACCAATTCCCTCTCGGACAAGAGCAATCTGCGTAAGGCGCTCCAGTCCTGGCGGGGCAAGTCCTTTACTCCCCAGGAGCTGAAGGGCTTTGACCTGCGTAAGGTCCTGGGTGCCGGGGCCGTCCTTCAGGTGATGCACAAGACCGGTGAGAACGGCGACTATGCCAACATAGAGACCATCATCCCCATGGTGGGAAAGAAGCCTCCGGCGGTAAAGCCTGTGGTCTTTGACCTGGACGATGCGGGTACTTATCCGACCTTCCAGAGCCTTCCCCGGTACATCCAGGAGGGGATCGCCAAGTCGGAAGGCTTCGAGTTTACCGGGCTCACGGTAGCGCCGAAGAATAACCAGGCGCAGTCTCCCCTGCCGGATGATTCCAGTGCGCCCCCTGTTCATGGGGGTGGTATGTATCCTTCAGTGGACGACCAGTATGGGAAGCCCCCTGTGGGCGGGTTTTACGACATCCCGGACCAGATGCCGGCAGCGGCATTTTAAGGGTTTGGTTCCATAGGACGCCGCAGATGCGACAGGAACAGAGGCAGACGGCAAAACGGGCGTCTGCCTCTGTATTTTCATTTTGAAGGGATGATCGATATGAATAAGATCGCGCAGATACATGAACTGGTTGCAAAGCTCAACCAGTACCGGCACGAGTATTACAACCTGGCGGCCCCTTCTGTCTCCGATGCCCAGTACGACCTGCTTTTTGACCTGCTGGCCTCGCTGGAGAAGGAGACAGGCTGCGTCATGGCCAACTCCCCCACCCAAACGGTGGGCTATCAGGTGGTAGACGGTTTGGAAAAGGTTTCACACCCCATCCCCCTGCTTTCCCTTGATAAGACCAAGTCGGTGGAGGAGGTATCGGCCTTATGAATAAGATCGCGCAGATACATGAACTGGTTGCAAAGCTCAACCAGTACCGGCACGAGTATTACAACCTGGCGGCCCCTTCTGTCTCCGATGCCCAGTACGACCTGCTTTTTGACCTGCTGGCCTCGCTGGAGAAGGAGACAGGCTGCGTCATGGCCAACTCCCCCACCCAAACGGTGGGCTATCAGGTGGTAGACGGTTTGGAAAAGGTTTCACACCCCATCCCCCTGCTTTCCCTTGATAAGACCAAGTCGGTGGAGGAGGTATCGGCCTTTATCGGGAGCCGCCCGGTGATGCTCATGTACAAATACGATGGCCTGACCGTGAAGCTGGAATATGAAAACGGCAGTCTGGTGCGGGCCTCCACCCGCGGAAACGGCGATGTGGGCGAAGACATCACCCACAATGCATCGGCCATCGACGGCATCCCTCAGCAGATCCCCTACCGGGACCGGCTGGTGGTGACCGGCGAGGCGTACATCCGGAAGGGTGATTTTGAAAAGGTAAAGGCGAATCTGCTGGACAGCTCCGGCAAGCCCTATAAAAACTCCCGCAACCTTGCAGCGGGCTCGATCCGCAGCTTTGACGCCTCGGCCTGTGCCCAGCGCCGCCTGCGGTTCAGCCCCTTCGGTGTGCTGGAGGGTCTGGACGGTTTTGCCTCTACCCCCAACAGCAAACACGCCAAGCTCGTCGCCTTGAAAGCTCTGGGCTTTTCCGCCTGCGGCCACTATCTGCTGAAAAATCCCACTCCGCCCGTTACGGCGGATGAACTGGAGCAGTGGATCGGCAACCTGCAGAAGAAAGCGGCTGCCGAGGCTATTCCCATTGACGGGATCGTGATTTCTTTTGATGAGATCGACTATTCCCGTTCTCTGGGCCGGACCGGGCACCATTACCGGGACGGCTTGGCCTTTAAGTTTGGCGATGAGCTGTATGAAACGGTGCTGCGGGAGATCCAGTGGAATCCCACCCGCACCGGCCTTATCAGTCCGGTGGCGGTTTTCGACCCGGTAGAAATTGATGGGGCGACCGTTTCCCGCGCAACACTGCACAACATCAGCTATATCAAAAAGCTGCGTCTGCGTCCCGGCTGCCGTATCCTGATCTGCAAGCGGAATCTGATTATCCCCCATGTGGAGGAGAACCTGGAGGCCGGCAACCAGATCGGTACAGAAGAATTGCCCGTCGTCTGCCCATGCTGCGGCGGTCCGGCGGAAATCCAGGTTTCGGAAAAGCCCAATGAGGATGGCGTCTGCGTGGAAACGCTGGTCTGCAATAACCCAGACTGCCTGGCCAAGCATATTGCCCGGCTGACCCATTTTGTAGCCAAGCCGGCGATGAACATAGAGGGGCTGTCCGAAACCACCCTGGAGAAATTTGTGGACCGGGGCTGGATCCATTCCTACCCGGACCTGTTCCATCTGAATGAACACCGGGAAGAAATTCTGGAGATGGACGGCTTCGGCCCCAGGTCCTATGAGCGGCTATGGGCAGCAATCGAGGAGAGCAGAAAGGTCACTCTTGAGCATTTTCTGGTGGCCATCGACATCCCCTTGATCGGCAAAACAGCCAGCAAGGCCATCGCCCGGTATTTTAGCGGTGACATTGCGGCCTTTGAGCAGGCTGTCCGGGAGCGGTTTGATTTTACCCAGCTGCCGGATTTCGGGGATACCCTCTACGGGAATATCTACGAATGGTTCAGGGATAAAGGGCATCAGGCCCTTTGGGAAGCAATGAAAAGGGAGGTCGTTTTTATGGATATGGAGATCAAAAAGGCTGCGGAGAATCCGTTCTCCGGCAAAACCGTTGTTGTGACCGGCACGCTGGAGAATTTCACCCGCGCCGGTATCCAGGCCCGGATCGAGGAACTGGGCGGCAGGGCTGCCGGCAGCGTCTCCAAAAAGACGGATTTCGTTCTGGCCGGAGAGAAGGCGGGCAGCAAGCTGACAAAAGCGAGGGATCTGGGAATCCCGGTCATCACAGAGGAGCAGTTCCTTCAGATGACCGCCGAATAACAAAAAAGGGGTGCCGGGGGATCGTTCCTCCGGCACCCTGATATTCAGAAAGGAAATGAAGATGGAACAGACTTTTCGAGTAGTCGTCTGTGATGGTAAAAAGCTCATACGGCTCGACCCTGCCGATTTTGGCGTTCCTGTAAGATTAGGCGTACCCCATCTGATTGGTCCTGACAACAGGCTTGCCAACGCCCTCTATATTCTCCTCTCCCAAAGGCCCTATCGGGTCAGCTGGATGGGCTCGCTTGCCGATGAACCTTACCGGCCGGGTGTTGACCTTTATGCGGATACCTTGCCAGAGGAGGAGTTTATGGAATATTACGAAACAGCATGGGGAAGGGTCGGTGCCGGCCGGATGATTTTGCCAAGGCAGTTCCCCCCGGATATGCTTCAATTCGCCGTTCAGATGAAAACAAAAGAGGCATATCTCATCAACCACAGCAAAATGGATTACCTCGATATGGGGAATTATATCGGCTTCAACCGTTCCGGAGACAGCTGCCCGGACCCACTCCCCCTGCTGACGGCCTGCGGGAACGGCCGGGGGGACAGAGAGTATCCGCCCTCTGCTCCCGGAGCGGAACAGATAGGCACATGGGCCTTCGACCTGCTTTCCTATACCAACAAGAAACCGGATGGGGAGTATCGGGAAACGAGGCCCTGCTTCAAAGAGAAACGAACCACCGTCCTTGGTTCCCTTGCGGGGAAAACGGTGGTCGTAACCGGGACGGTTCCCAACTACACCCGGTCGGAGGTGGAATTTATGATTCAACAGGCCGGCGGTAAAATGGGAGCTTCCGTGACCCGTTCTACCGATTACCTGGTGGTGGCGGACAATCCCGGCGCAACCAAGCTGAACAAGGCTGCCTCTCTTGGTATCCCAAAGATCACAGCTTCGGATCTCATGGCCATGCTGAATTAAGAAAAGGAGAGAGAAGAAATGGCAAAAGAATTTAGAAAAGATATTGATTATATGATGAGCCACAAGATGGGGCTGGACGATACCTTCCGGTTCCACTGCAAAGCCTGCGGAAAGTGCTGCAAAAACCGGGAGGATGTGCTGCTGACCCCCTATGACCTCTTTCGGATCGCCCGGTATTTGGGGCGGACCCCTTCTGAGATCGTAGACAAATACTGCGACACCTACATGGGGCCGGACAGCCATCTCCCTGTGGTGCGGATCAAGCCGGTCCCACCGGATAATTCCTGTCCTTTCCTGCGGAACAAAAAGTGTATCGTCCATCAGGATAAGCCGATGGTCTGTGCCGTTTATCCTCTGGCCCGGATCACTCAGCCGGGAGAACCTGCCCCCTTCTATGTGCTGCAGCCGGGGAAGTCATGTGGCGGCACCGACCGCACCGTAACGGTTCGGCAGTGGCTGGGCCACCTGTGCAGCGAGGAGGGAGAGCGGACCGGCATGATGTGGGGAGAATTGATCGCTCTGTTTGTACGGGCTCTCCACTTCCGCTGGCCGCAGATGCCCGATGAACAGAAGGAAAGTTTTTGTTCCTCCCTCTTTGCGTTTCTCTATCTCAACTATGATGTCAAAGAGCCGTTTGTCCCCCAGATGAAGGCCAATGCTATGGGAGCGGTGATCCTTTGGCAGAAGGAATTATCCTTTTCGGAGGTTCCGGCATGGCTCCCCATTGGTGAACTGCCAAAAGGCGAGCGTCAACAACACCTTCTTCTCCTGAAAGCCTACGGCCTCTACAAACGGGAGTGGTGCGCCGCACGCGGCCTTCGTCCCGAACAGGTGGACGAGGAAACCGATGTGGATGGCGGCTGCTACGCCTGCCTGGAGGAATTTCGGGACAGCGAATATCAGGATGCCTCCTGTATGGAGGCGCTGCTGGAGCCAGGGGATTTTTTGCTCTGGAAGCAATACTTCCAAGCAGACCGGTCCTGCTGCCATAAATCTTGCTGACAACGAAAAAGGCTTATGATATAATGAACATAGAAACGAGGTGATTGACCATGACTTTTATTACAGGCGAACAGCTGGGCCTGCTTACAACTCCCAAGGAGCCGCGTCGCCAGCTGAATGACCTGATGAACTATTTAGACAGCCAGAACAATGGCTGCCTGCGTGTCTGCGCCTTATACGGACTGCGGCGGACGGGGAAAACTACCCTTCTGCTGCAAGCAATCAAGAAACTGCTGATGCAGGGCGTTTCCGCCAATGAGATCGGCTATTTCACCGGGATGAAGGGCGACAACTTTGACGACCTTTACCTGGAGTTGGAGGCCCATCAGGAGCTTTCCTATATCTTTATAGATGAGATCGGCTTTTTCGCCAACTTCTTAAAAAGCGGAAGCTATCTCTACGACACCCAAGTGCGGCTTTACGGCCACAAGGTCGTGATCGCGGGGACGAATCTGCTGGCCCTTTATGTGGCCGGGAAACGGACCCTGTATGACCGCTGCGATGTGATTCGAGTCCCCTACCTGAGTTTCTATGAACACTGCCGCTTTGTGCTGCAAACCGATTCCCCCAGCTTCGACCATTTCAAAGAGTATATGAAGTCCGGGGGGCTGTTCCAGGCCCCGGCGGATATTCCCGACTATGTGCAGACCAGCATCACCGACTCCATCGTGGAACTGTTCCATGAACAACCGGAAAACGAAGTCTTTGTCTGGCTGAAGCCGGAGAGTGAAACGGTGGACTGGAAGGGCTATGTCAACACGGCGCTCTTTCTCTCCAGCAACTATGTTTCCAACAAGAGCTTTCAGATGCCGGTCTCTCTGATTCAGGATTTTGAGGTACTGGACGCCCAGATCTCCAAGCAGGTGGCCAGGGATTTCAAGGAATACTTCAGCCTGAACCGCACAGACCGGAGATACCGGATGAAGCGGACCGAAACGGTGGCGCTGTTGGATTTCCTGGTGGACTGTGGCGTGATCACGGTGCTTCCCAATTTGTACAAGGACACCGAGCCCTACAAATGCTATGTACAGGCGCCGTTCCTGCGGTTCCACTTTACCGAGAAGCTGCGGAGGATGACGGACGCACAAATCATGGATGAACACAAGCCCTTGTTTGGCGATCTGCTGGAGGCGGCTGTTGTCAGCGAGTACCAACAGAGCCACAGGGATGCAAACATCCGGTTTGCCCGCACCCACTGTCCCCCTGGGGGCGAGCTGGTGGCGGAGATCGATCTGGTTGGCCTGGATGAGAAACAGGCTTTTGAGGTGAAACTCACCGATGGGGCTGGCTACAAGGGCTTCTCCCTCCTGTCCGAACGCCAGGAACTGAAGGGATTCACCTTCACGCTGTTGGAGGGTGAAGCGTGTATGCGGCACATCTACCAGTGGGGGAAATCCCTCTACCAAAACGGATAACCGCTTCTCTTGTGACAGGATTCGACAAAAATTCAGAGGTGCCTGTGGAATAATATCCCTTGCACAAACCATTTCGGAGCGGTCGCTGGTTTATGCCAACGGCCGCCTCGTTGTTTCAGTATATTGATATTTAATTCAAAATAATTTACTTTTAACTCCTTATTGTATTGCATGGCCAAATGATATAAAATAGTAAAAAGAAAAGGAGGCTTGGCAGATGACCAGTGAAGCTATCGCAGCAAAATTCGATGGGCAGCAGCTGTTTGCCATCGTTGAGACAAAAATTGAAAAGTACCCCTACGCCGAAGAAAATGACGAGTATATGCCGGATTTCCTCCGTGTTTACAGCGAAAGCACCGACATCGACTATGACCCCAATGAGGATATGACCTTTGATTCCTGGGAGAGGCTGGTTCAGAAGGTGTATGAAGGCCGCCAGGAACAGCCGCCCGTGCCGGTCCGTTCCTTTGACGAACTGCTTGGCCAGGAGATGGACGGGCAGGAGGGCGAGAAGGTCCTCATTGACGGTGTGGAGAGCTACCTCTACTGCTACGGCCTGGAGAGCGCAAATCTCTACTGGGTCCGAGAGGTTCCGGTGTATGCCGCCTTCTGTGCGACCCGGCAGGAGGCGGAAAAGCTGCTGGAGGAAAACCGCGATCAGCTGCGGGATCCCAAAGTCCAGCCCATTCTTCTGGGGAAGCTGCTGGAACGATAATTCTATCTATGGCATAGAAAAAGGGACAGTCCATTTT
This sequence comes from uncultured Angelakisella sp., assembly GCA_910585535.1. Taxonomy (GTDB): domain Bacteria; phylum Bacillota; class Clostridia; order Oscillospirales; family Ruminococcaceae; genus Angelakisella. The sequence continues at coordinate 7,195 of CAJUFK010000111.1, forward strand.
ATTGGGCTGTCCCTTTTTTCATAGGCTGTTAGCCTTCTCCTTCATCTTCTGCACAGAGGGATTGGTATAGCGCAGGGTAGTGCGGACATTGGCGTGTCCCGCCTGATTGGCCAGCTCGGCGATGGTATAGGCGCCGGTTTCCAGCGCATGGGAACAGAAGAAATGCCGTAAGGTGTGTGGGGTGATAGACCGGGAGTATAGGGTGCAGATCTGGTTGACCCGGCTCCGGTGCAGCTTGGGCGCCTGGCGGCTCACGAACAGATACGGGCTGTCTGCGTAACGCTGCCGGTTTCGTACCGGAAGGTATTCCCGAACCGCGTGGACCACCTTATCCCCCAGATAGACGATTCGCTTCTTCCCGCCCTTTCCCTGTCGAACGGCAAGCTCCCGACTGGTGAGATCGACATCCGCCAGCAGAAGTCCCACCATTTCGCTGTCCCGCAGCCCCGCATAGGCAAGCAGCGTCACCATAGCGTAGTCCCGTTGGCAGAGATCCTTCCCGGAGGCCAGGATCGCCTGCCGGAAGGCGTCTACCTCTGCCTGGCTGACGGTGCTGGGGCTGGCATAACTCGTCTGCACAGGGATATAGTCCATCTCCCGGTCGATGACCAGCTGCTCCTGCCGGCCGGAAGCAACCAGGAACCGGTTGTAGCTCATCAGGGCGGCCAGCCGGGCGTTGACCGACTCCTCCTTCAGCTTGCGGATATGGATGAGGTAGGATTTATAGTCCAAAATATTGGGGCGGTACAGTTGGGTCATTTCAAGGCCGAAGCTGTCCTGATACCATTTCCGGTATCCCTCCACCGCCAGCAGGTAGGTTTCGATGGTATTGGGCGAGCGCCCAAGGGATTCCAAATAGTGCCGGTATTCTTCCATGTGCTTTTCCTCCAGATGGTCTTTTTCTATCCATAGGAGGAAAGAGGGGAATTTGCAACAGGTGAAGAAATTATACTTGAAATTATAATAATCTTGGGTATAATAAAAGAGAGGAGGTGATTTGATGCAGCCCTTTGTAGACAGAGAAAAGGAACTGGAATTTTTAGAACAGGAATACCGGCGGGAAGGTTCTTCTCTGGTTATCCTGTATGGCCGCCGCCGGGTGGGAAAAACGGCATTGGCCACCAAATTCATGGAGGGGAAACCAGCCCTCTATTTTCTGGTGACGGAAGAAAGCGAACAGCAGAACCGAAATGCCTTTAAGGATGCGGTTGCGGATTTTTGCGATAACGAGCTGCTAAAAAGCGCAAGTCTTCAGCAGTGGGAGCCGATTTTCAAAGCGCTCTGTGAGAAACCCTCCGACCAAAAGCTCCTGCTGATCCTGGATGAATTTCAGTACCTGGGGAAGTCTGATCCCGCCTTCCCCTCCGTTTTTCAAAAGATATGGGATACCTTTCTGAAACAGCAGCCTGTCATGGTGATCCTGTGCGGTTCGTTGATCTCCATGATGGAAAGCCAGACCTTATCCTATTCCAGCCCACTTTACGGGCGCAGAACAGGACAACTGAGGCTCCGGCAGATCCCCTTCTCCCATTATGGGCAGTTCTTCCCGGAAAAGTCCCATAAAGATTTGATCGAATACTATGCGGTCACTGGCGGTGTTCCCAAGTATATCGAGCTTTTCCATGATACCGGGGACATCTACACGGCGATCCAGGGCAGTATACTTTCCAAGTCCAGCTTTCTCTTTGACGAACCCAATTTTCTGCTCCAGCGGGAGGTTTCGGAAATCGGCAGCTATTTTTCCGTTATGAAGGCTATCGCCGCCGGCAATCAGAAGCTGGGAAAAATCGCCGGAGTCCTGGAAGTGAAACAGACGGGGCTGAGCAAATATCTGAAGACGCTTGTGGACCTGGACCTTTTGGAACGGGAGGTTCCTGTCACCGAGGAGAATCCGGAAAAGAGCAAGCGGGGCCTTTACAAGATCAAAGACAATTTTATGCTGTTCTGGTTTCGCTTTGTTTACCCCAATATGGGGCTGATCGAATCCGGGAACGAGCAGGCGGCTATGAACCGCATCCGTGCCAACCTGGTGGATCATCATATCAGTTATATCTATGAGGATGTGTGCAGGGAGAAGATGTGGCAGTTGGCCGCGGCAGGACAATGGGACTTCCTTTTTGATAAGGTAGGCCGCTGGTGGAACGGCAATACGGAGATCGACCTGATCGCCTTGGACAGCCAGGGGGCAAATATCATTTTCGGCGAGTGCAAGTATTGGGAGGGCCCGGTAGGTGTCAATGTCCTGAATAGTCTGATGGAGAAAACGAAGGAGGTCGAGTGGAAACGAAACGGCCGGAAAGAGTATTTTGTTCTTTTTTCCATTAGCGGTTTCACAGAGGAGTTGGAGAAGCTGGCTGCCAGCCGGAAGGATATTCTTCTCCAAAGCTGATAGCCGATTTATTTATGTTGAACTCGTTTTTCCACAGAAATCCGCCATTTATGTTGAACTGGAAGGGGAAAACAGCGGAAAGCAAAGGGGCCAACTCAACATAAATAACCTTATGTTGAACCGGCTTGGCGAGCCTGTTCTGCCGTCCTCCATCTGCGCTAACCGCTTTTAGAGATCGGCTCACCCCTTTTCCCTTTGGTCGAAATCAAAATATACAGGGCAAACCAGGCGATGCCGTGAACGGCCAGAATCCCAACATCCTTCACCGCCGTCCCCAGCTTTCCGGCGGACAGTGCCATCATACCCTCAAAGGCGGGCTGGGACGGAAGGATATTGCAAAGGATAGCCAGCGGCCCGCTCACCCCGATTAGGGCGCATACAATGGGCACTGCAATAAACACCAGCATGATGATCTTGATGTAAACCACGCCGATCATCAGCCCTTCGGAAAACCTGCCGATGAATAGCCCCATCAGTGCCGCCACAAAGGAGGACAGAAGGATCAGCGCCAGCATCGCCCCAATGTTTTGTCCGGTCAGCCGGAAGCAGATACAGGCCGTCACGATGGAGGACAGGCTCCCAAAGAGGAATCCTACCACAACCTTTTGCAAAATGTACTGGCTTGGCGACATGGGCAGGATCTCGTTGACAAAGGCTACACCGTCCTCCTTTTCAGAGATAATGTTCATGGCGTTGAAGGTGCAGCCCATGAACATAGCCACGATCAGCACAGCGGGGATAAAGATGCCCTGAAGATTTTCCAGGATGTCCGGGCGGTCCAGCGTCCGGACTTCCACCTGGGCCGCCGCTTCCCGCCCCGCATAGAGGGCTGGGAGAGTGGCCGCTGCCTGCTGAAAAATATCCAGCTCATCCCCGCTGATGGCGGTTCCCAGGCTGTCCCCTTCCGCTGTCACGCCGATGACATTGGTGGACGGCTCGTTGATGGCGGCGGTCAGCTCCTCCCAGGTCCCATAAGCCGTTACTGGGCCGTACCGTTCCAGCCATGTGACCGTTTGAGGGGGCAGGTCGTTTTCCAGCACGCCGAAGTGCAGCTCTCCCAGGCTGGACATATCAATGGAGCCCATAAACCTTAGTGCCACGGCTACCAGGATGGGCAATAGGAAGGTCATCAGGCAGAACTTATCCCGCAGAACGCTTTTTAGCTGATATTGTAAGCCTTTCACTTTTCATCCCTCCTTTCCGATTTCCTGGCGGAACGCAAGCTGTACCGCAAGGAACAGCAGGATAACTGCGGATATAGCTCCGGCATAATAGACCGGCGAAATGGCCGTCCCGAAGTAGGCATTTTTCAGGCCCATATAGACATGGTAGAAGGGATGCCAGCCGATCCAGTCAAACTTTACCGATGTGTTGGCGGACAAAAAGACAGGCGTTGCGGCAAAAATGGCAATAACCAGATAGGCAAGGGTAAACTGCCGGAAATCCTTTAGGAGCAGGGCGCAAAGCAACCCCACCAGGGCCATCATCAGCGACAGAATAGCCGTTTGGAGCAGGACAGTGGGGAGCACCGCTGCCCCATCCTGGGGTCCCACATTCAGTAGGGTGAGCAGCACAGCAAAGGCCAGATCGGAGAGCAGGAACA
>CAJUFK010000112.1 GCA_910585535.1 uncultured Angelakisella sp.
GCTTGAGATAAACACCAGCGCGTGAAATGCGGACAGACTTCTTCTTGCCAGCGGACTCGTTATTGCCAGGGGTTAGGCCGGCCCAGCAGCATAGGCGTTTGGAAGAACCAAACTGAGCCATATCCACACCGATTTCAGAGATAACAGTGATTGCGGAGCTGCAGTCAATGCCGGGGATGGTACAAAGGAGCGAAATAGCCCCGTCGTACTTTTCGACCATAGCGTTGATGCAGATGTCCACCCGTTCAATCAGCTTTTCGATGTAATGGAGATGGTCGCGGATAATTCCAACGCGGCATTTCTGCTCCGGCGCAATCTCATAACCCTCAATAGAGGCCAGCACATCATCCGCCTTTTTCTTGAGGGAACGCTGTAACAGAGAAACGCAATGCTGTGGATCAAAATCCTCATCGGATGTCAGGTAATCCGTGATTGCGGTCGCGGATTTACCAAACATATCAGACACAACGGAATCAAGAGCCACATTGCAAACGGTAAAAGCGTTTTGAAAACGATTCTTCTCACTGCTCTTCATAGAAGTGAGCTTATAGCGGTAGCGGGTCAACTCCCGCAAGATACGGATATCCTTGGCCGGAATAAAGCTGCTTTTCACCAAACCGATGCGGAACAAATCCCCAATCCACTTGGAATCCTTTGTGTCATCCTTGTTTCCTTTTACAGCCTTCACCCACTTGGGGTTGGCAATGACGACACGGATGCTGCGTTTTTCCAGAATGTTGAAAACCGGAACCCAATATTTCCCGGTAGATTCCATGCACACATCCAAACAGTTATTTTCGTGGAGCCAATCGGCTAAACGGTTCAGGTCCGAGTTGAATGTGGAGAACCGCTTCTTCTGATAATTCGGTTGTAAGCTATCCTTTGGCGTTTTGATAATCGTTGCAACCAGAAAGGACTTGTGAACATCCACCCCGCAACAAGTTGGAAATACAACCTTCAAAACACACCCTCCTCATAAAAAATGGTGAGAGGAAGCAGTGTCTGAACCACCAAGCAATTAACAGGTGTTAATACAATCCTTAGTGTCCGGGCTCAAAGCGCCACTTATTTGTGCTTGAAAAGGTGATTCCAGCACTGATTAAGATTCTGGCTTGAACTCTGGAAGTAATCTACGACTCCTCCTACCGTGCGTTGTAGTGTACTTCCTCTCAACTCAATTTTATTAGAAAGGCGACCGTTTGTCTGCACTCTTTCATCCCTATTTGTGCAGACCGCTTAGCGGTCAGCATGGTGATTAACATGAATAAAATGGAATGCATCAACTGCGGACAATCTCTTGATAGGGGTGAATTAACAGCTCCTTGGGAAGATGGTGATAACCCCAATGCATATGTCCGTTGTCCACATTGCGGGTATGAAAAAATTGTTTATGGTTTTGGCGAAGATGATGATTAAATAAGCGTATCGAGAACTACTCACCCTCTGAGTGGTTCTCGATTTTTCATCATCCTGTACCTGCCGGAGCAGGCCGGGGACCTCCCTGGAGCCATTTCCCCGCGGCTTGCGGATGCCCAGCACCGCCACCTGGCGGAACCGCTGGAACTCCTTCCCGCAGAATTTGTACATCGAGAGCCGCTCAAAGTTGTCGCAGAGGATGCGGGCGATGTCGGCGGTGAGCCGGTAATAGGGGATGATGTAGACCAGAAGGCCGCCCTGCATCAGATGGCAGAGGCCGTTTACCAGGAACCGCTTTTCATCCCGTCCAGTCTGGCCGTTTTCCCCCAGCACCGAGAGATAGGGGGAATTGAGGAACAGGTCCTCGGTGATCTTTTCCTCCACCTGGCGCATGGCTGCCTCAAAGGGATTTGCGGGCGCAGCAGACGGTTTGGCTGCCGCCTTGGGAGCCGCAGGCTTCTTTTCCGGGGCAGCGGCCGGTTGGGGCGGGGCTTCGGGCTCTTTTTCTTTGGGGACATTGGCATCCTCCTTCTTTTCTTCGGGCTCCGGCGTTTCGGCGGGGGCCTTATCTGGCTGGGCGGTTTCTATGGTTTCCGTGACTTTTTCCTTTGGGGGCTGGGGGACTTCCTTTTCTGCGAACAGGGCGTCAAAGTCCTCCCCGCCGCTGCCAAGGTCCAGGCTGCCCTCTCCTCCGAAAATCGCCATGAAATCCAGGTTGTCACTCATTGTCTTTTCCTCCTTCTTAGTTTTTGGGGCAAAAAAAGACCACAGCCGGACCCTTTCGGGTTGGCTATGGTCTTTTTGTCTGGTCGTATTTCGGTTTTTGTGTTGGACGGGTTACAGCGGGGCGCACTGGCCCCTGGGGATTTCTGCTCCTACCTTGGGCGGCTCTGACGGGCCGCGCTACACTCCTACCTGAAATACAGGTCTATTTTAGCACGAGGAAGGAGGGGTGTACACTTGCACTTTACAGCTTGACAACATCTCCATGGGTATAGGCCGCCTGAGCCAGTTCAATAAAGTACCGGGTGCTTTCCCGCTGATCCTCCCGGTGATAGCCCAGCACACAGGGGATCACATCCGGGCAGTCAAAGGGGACCCATACAAACTCCCCATTGTGGTCGTTGGCAAAACCGGGGGTGAGAACCACTCCTTTTCTGGCCGCCACATTGGCAAGGGCGGTCTCGTGGTCGGGACAGTTGAGGACCTTCACCTGTCCTGTTGCCACGATGCGGTTTTGTACGGCGACCAACTCCGGCGGGGAGCCGCCCCCTACCATGAATACACGACCGGCAAGGTCGGCCTCGCTTACCGTTTCCCTTTGGGCCAGGGTGTCGTCTTTTCTCAGAATCAGGTAAAAATGGCTCTCGAATAAAGGCGCCATACGGACAGCGGTGAACCGGCGGAGTTCCGATTCCCTGGCGAAGAGAATGTCCTGCTCCCCCCGGAGGAACAGGTCCAGCCGCTCCTCCCCATAGACAAAGCGGATGTTCAGCGCCACATGGGGCATCGCCGCCTCGAACCGCTCCATGATCTGGGGGAGAAAACAGATGCAGGAGCGCATAGGAATGCAGACATTCAGCGCCTCGCGGTATCGGGAATCCATGTTCTGCCCCTGCTCCACCGCCGCCTTGATCTCGGCGCGGATCCGCCGCAGCTCCCCGCAGAACTGGGACCCTGCCGGGGTCAATGCCGCACCCTTGCCGGAACGCTGGAAAAGCCGGAAGCCAATCTCATCCTCCAGACACTGGATCTGATAGGTCAGGGAGGGCTGACTGATAAAAAGATGCTCCGCCGCCCGGCTGAAATTCAGCGTGGCGGACAGCTCCAAGGCACAGTCCATCTGTTTTGTTGTCATCGGGGGCCTCCTTTTCCTTGGCTATAAAAAAATCAAATCAATTATAGCAAATTTCGATTGTACTTTCAACGGTGATGCTCTTTATAATAAAAGCAGACAGAGAAATAACCGATGAAAGAGATGAAATGATGAAAACACGAAATTTGGGCTCCCTCACCGTCTCGGAGGTGGGAATGGGCTGTATGGCTTTCTCCCACGGCTACGGAAAGATCCCCCCGGAGGAATACAGCGTCCAGGCCATCCAAAACGCATACCGCCACGGCTGCACCTTCTTCGACACGGCGGAAATCTATAGCCCCGGCCTGACGGGCATCGGCCACAACGAGCGCATCGTGGGCAAGGCTTTGAAGGAGGTGCGGGAAAAGGTGGTACTGGGCACCAAGCTCTTTCTGGACCGGTCCGAGGTCCGGGGTGGGGTGTACCTGGCAATCCGCCAGCACCTGGAGGACTCCATGGCCCGGCTCCAGACCGACTGGGTGGACCTCTACTACCTCCACCGCACCGGCAACGTCCCCGTTGAGGAGGTGGCCGAGGCCATGGGCCGCCTCATCGACGAAGGGCTCATCCGGGGGTGGGGGCTGTCCCAGGTGGATGTAGAGGTCATTGACCGGGCCCAGCAGGTTACTCCCCTCACCGCCATCCAAAATATCTACTCCATGGTGGAGCGGGATATGGAGACACGGGTCATCCCCTACTGCCTGGAACATCATATCGGCGTTGTGCCCTTCTCTCCCATCGCCAGCGGCCTTTTATCCGGCAGGATTACGCCGGATACGCAGTTTGAGAAAAATGACGATGTCCGTAACTGGGTCCCCCAGCTGAGCCGCCGTAACATCATCGGCAACCAGCCCATCATCGACCTGTTAAAAGAATACGCTGAAAAGAAAAACGCCACCCCGGCCCAAATCTCCCTGGCCTGGATGCTCCACAAGTACCCTCATGTGGTCCCCATTCCCGGCTCCAAAAACAGGGAGCGGATCATTGAAAACTTAGACGCTTCCCAGGTGGCGCTGACCGAAGAGGAATTCCGGGCCTTGGAGGATTTCTTGGACCGGTGTAAAGTATATGGCCACCGGGGCTTTGCCCGGTAGAGAGGAACAGGAGGAAGTGACATGAAAAAATTAGGCTTTGGCCTCATGCGTCTCCCCCAGACCGACAGCGATTACGGCAATGTGGACTATGAGCGGGTGAAGAAGATGGCCGACCGGTTTATGGCCGAGGGCTTTACCTATTTTGACACCGCCGCCCCCTACCACAAGGGCAACAGCGAGGTGGCCTTCCGGGAGGCGGTAGCCAAGCGCTATCCCCGTTCCTCCTACACCATCACAGATAAGCTCTCCCTGTTTATGATCAAGTCCCCGGAGGAGTTCCCCGCCTTCTTCCAGGGCCAGCTGGAACGGCTGGGGGTGGAGTATCTGGATTACTACTGGCTCCACGGTCTGGGCGGCCCCTCCTACCGCCAGGCGGAGGAATGGCACGCCTTTGATTTTGTCCAAAGCCTCAAGGCGGAGGGGAAGGTGAAGCATATCGGCCTTTCCTTCCACGACAAGGCGGCTCTGTTGGATGAGATCTTGACCAAGCACCCGGAGATGGAATATGTCCAGCTTCAGCTCAACTATCTGGACTGGGAGGACGCCACCGTGGAGGCCCGCAAGTGCTACAAGGTGGCAACGAAGCACCGCAAGCCGGTCATCGTCATGGAGCCCATCAAAGGGGGCAGCCTTGTGAATATCCCGGAGGAGGCCGAGGCCCTGTTCAAGAGCCACGCCCCGGAGCTGTCCACCGCCTCCTGGGCCATCCGCTTTGCCGCCAGCCCCGCCAATGTGATGATGGTCCTTTCCGGCATGAGCGATGAAGCCCAGATGGAGGATAACCTCAGCTATATGAAGCAGTTCCGGCCATTGGACCAACAGGAACCGGAGCCTTCCAAAACCGAAACCCAAGTCTCTCTTGATTTTGGCGGTATCACGGTTTTGGCGGAGATGGAGGACAGTGAGACTACAAAGGCCTTTTTGAACCGTCTGCCCCTGACCCTTTCCATGGACCGCTACGCCGACCGGGAGTATTACGCCGCCATCCCTGCCCTGCCGGAAAATGGGGAGGCCATCCCGGATTTTGAAAACGGCGACATCACCTACTACACCACCGGAAACTCCCTGGCCATCTTCTTCGGCAACGCAGGGAACTCCCACCAGGCGGGGCTCATCCGCATGGGAAGGATCACCTCTGACCTTGCCGCCTTTGACAGCATCGGGGACAGCGTGGAAGTGACCATCGGGTTGGCCGGGGAGGAAGGAGAAAGGGAAATGCAAAGAATGGAAAAACGCATTTTGGGAAAAGATTTAGAGGTTTCCGCCGTGGGCTTTGGCTGTATGGGCATGACCCATACCTTTGGCGCGGCGGCGGATAAAAAGGAAATGACCAGGATATTGCAGGCCGCCGTGGAACAGGGCTACACCTTTTTTGATACCGCTGAGGTCTATGTCAGCGACGACGGCTCGGACGAACACAATGAGGACCTGGTGGGAGCAGCCCTGAAGCCCTATCGGGACAGGGTGAAGATCGCCACCAAATTCGGCATCGCCTTTAAGCCGGGGGGCGGCTTTCTCTATGATACCCGCCCGGAGAAGATCCGGGAGTCGCTGGAAACCTCCCTGCGCCGCCTGCAAACCGACCATATCGACCTGTATTATCTGCATCGCTACGAGCCGGGCAGCGCCATCGAGGAGGTGGCCCAGGTGATGGAACAACTGATTCGGGAGGGAAAGATCCTTCACTGGGGGCTTTCCACCGTCACCGAGGATATTATTCGCCGGGCCCATGCTGTTTGCCCTGTGACGGCGGTACAGAACATCTTCTCGATGCTGGACCGGGATACCGAGAAGCTGCTCCCGGCTTTGGAGGAGCTTCACATCGGCCTTGTGACCCACTGCCCACTGGCCAAGGGATTTCTCACCGCCGTCTATGATAAAAACTCGGTTTTCCCGGAGGGGGACTGGCGGGGACGGATGGAGCTGTTTACCGAGGAGGGCATCCAAAAGCGGCAGGCGGTGCTGGACCTGATCGGGGCCAAGGCGCAGGAGAAAAACGCCACCCCGGCCCAGATCTCCCTGGCCTGGCTTATGGGCAAAAGGCCCTGGATCGTCCCCATCCCCGGCACCCGGAAAATGGAGCGGATGATCGAAAACGGCGGCGCGGCCAATATCCACCTGACCGAAGCCGAGATCGTGGAGATCGACCGCAAGCTGGATGATTTTATCGGTCCGGTACAATAAAGGAGGACGACGATGAAACGACTTTTTCCCATTTTACTTTCCCTTGCTCTGTGCATCTTTTCCGCCGGATGCAGTAATACCGGCGGCCAGACCTCATCACAGCCGGCAAACAGTTCCTTGGAAAGCTCCGGTGCTGTTCAAACACCCCCTTCTTCCCAAACGGAACCATCCAGCAGCCAGCCTGAAAACTCCCGGCCGGAGGAGCCTGCATCTTCCTCCCAGCCGGAAACCCCTTCTTCCTCCGCCGGCTCAGAACTCCCGGAGGAATCTTCCTCAGCAGTCTCCGAACCGGTGTCTGCTCAGCCCTCCGACGGCTCAGCCTTTGATCTGGGAACCGGAACGGTCCAGTTGAACAGCGGTGAGACCATGCCGGTCCTTGGCATCGGCACCTTCCGGCTCTCCCAGGAGCAGGCGGAAAACTCGGTCTACTGGGCTTTGCGGGACGGCTACCGTCTCATCGACACCGCCCGCATCTACGGCAACGAGGCCGGGGTGGGCCGGGGCGTCCGCCGGGCCATTGACGAGGGCTTTGTCACCCGTGAGGAGATCTTCGTCACCACCAAGATGTGGACGGCGGACTATGACAACGGTCCGGCGGCTATCGACGCCTCTTTGGAGCGGCTGGGGCTGGACTATATCGACCTGATGATTCTCCACCACTCCCAGCCGGAAAATGATGTGGCTGCCTACCAGGCTATGGAACAGGCGGTGCGGGAGGGCAAGCTGCGCTCCATCGGTCTTTCCAACTACTACGAGCCCGCCGACTTTGACCGGCTGGTAAACGCCACCTCCATTCTCCCTGCGCTGCTCCAGAATGAGACCCACCCCTATCACCAAAGCGGCGTGATGAAGGAGCATCTAAAGCAGTACGGCACCGTGATGGAATCCTGGTTCCCTCTGGGGGGACGGGGCAACACCCAGACCCTCTTTGACGACCCCACCATCTCCGCTATCGCCGCCGCCCATGGCAAGACCTCCGCTCAGGTGATCCTGCGCTGGCATTTGCAGGCGGGGAACATCGCTATCCCCGGTTCCAGCAACGAGGCCCATATCCAGGAAAACTACGAGATCTTCGACTTCTCCCTTTCGGATGAAGAGATGGCCCGGATGGCTTCACTGAACAAGGACCAGCGGTTTGCCGGCTATTGAGGAGAAACAAATGAAACGGATATGGATATGGGCGGCAGTTCTTCTCCTATTGGCAGGATGTGCCGCCGGGGGAGATGCAGGCAGCAGTTCTGGCGTTCTCGCTCCGTCCTCCTCCGCTCCCGGAGCGCAAAGCCCGACGCTCCGGGAAGAATCGGAACAGGCAATGGAAAATGGCCAGCCCGGTGAACCCCGGGGGCCGGAAACCGCACCCCCGGAAAACGCCGAACCGGAAATATCGGGAGAGGAGGCCCCGGTCCTTCTCTATATGGGCCAGGCCAGTATGCGGGTGGTGACGCCGGAGGGAAAGGTCATCTACATCGACCCCTACGCCGGGGATGCCTATGACCTGCCCGCCGACCTGATCTTAGTGACCCACGGCCATTTTGACCACTGTGCCGTGGAGAAGGTGGAAAACCGTGCGCCGGACTGCCGGATCATCACCCACAAGGAGGCGGTGGTGGACGGGGTGCATCAGAGCTTTTCCCTGCCCTATGTCACGGTGGAAGCGGTGGAGGCGGGGTACAATCCCTGGCACGATGTCAACCGCTGCGCCGGGTATGTCCTCACCTTCACTAATGGGAAATCCGTCTATGTGACCGGGGACACCTCCACCACAGAGCAGATGCCGCTGCTGGCGGAAAAGGAGATCGACTACGCCTTCTTCTGCTGTGACGGGATGTTCAACATGGGGCTGGAGGAGGCCGCCCGGTGCGCCGAAATGGTGAGGGCAAAGCACAACATTCCCTACCACAACTCCACCTCCAACACCGGGGAGATGTTCGACCGGGAGCTGGCGGAACAGTTTGGCGCCCCGGACCGGCTCATCGTCTTCCCAGGGGAGGAGCTGCTGGTGGAATAACAGGTGTCCACAAAATGTTTTGATGTGCGCGATGGAATCTTTCCTGTCTTCTATTGACCTGGAGCAAGGTTCAGAGACTATACTTTTTATTAAATCGCACCTCCCGCCCAAGTGAACAAAGAATAGAAAGGACAAAAATCATGAAACATCGTTTTTCTGCCACCTGCGTCACGCTGGCTCTTCTCATGGGGCTCTTTACCGGCTTGCCTCTGCTCCGGCCCAGGGAAGCTCTTCCAGCCAGCCGCAGCAAAGTTCTTCTCCCGGCAGTGAAGCCACTTCCGCACTGGCTCTCTCTCAACCGTCCCCAGAAAGCTCCTCCACACCGGGATCACCCTTTGGGCCTGCGCCGGAGGTTCCGGCTCAAAGCGAGGCCCCTGTGGTCTACATGACCGCCGACATCTCGCCGGAAGGGATGATGGCCGCCTACGATGCTTTGGGCTGGACTCCCTCCGGCAAGGTCGCGGTAAAACTCTCCACTGGGGAGCCTCCGGCCAGCAACTACCTGGACCCGAACCTCATCAGGGATGTGGTGCAGAAGGTGGAGGGGACCATTGTGGAATGCAACACCGCCTACGGCGGTTCACGGGCCAATACCGCCATGCACTACCAGGTTGCCAAGGATCACGGCTTCACCGATATTGCCAATGTGGTGATCCTGGACGAGAACGGCTCGGTCTCTCTCCCTGTCACTGGCGGCAGCAGGCTGACCGAAAACTTTGTGGGGGCCCATTTCCCGGAGTACGATTCCTACCTGGTGCTCTCCCACTTCAAGGGCCACGCTATGGCGGGCTTCGGCGGCGCCATCAAAAACATCTCCATCGGCTTGGGTTCCAGCGAGGGAAAATGCTGGATCCACTCCGCCGGAACCAGCCGCACCAGCCCCTGGGGCGGGGAGCAGGATCCCTTTCTGGAGTCGATGGCGGAGGCCGGAAAGTCGGTGGTGGAGGCGCTGGACGGGAACATCGTCTATGTCAATGTGATGAACCGCCTTTCGGTGGACTGCGACTGCAACGGCAACCCCCGCCGAACCGGATCTGCACGACATCGGCATCCTGGCCTCTTCCGACCCGGTGGCTTTGGACCAAGCCTGCATCGACCTTGTGTATGCCCAGAAGGACGGGGACGGGGCTTCTTTGGTGGAGCGCATCGAGTCCCGCAACGGCCTGCACACCCTGGAACACGGTGCGGCCATCGGCCTGGGCAGCCGGGAATACCGGCTGGTGAGTCTGGATGGCTGAGGTCCTCCGCCGGGAGGCGGTCTACCTTTGGGTATTACTTTGATGTTCAGCTTCGGCAGATCTTTCCCTACTGGGTGCTGGGAATGGTGCTGGGGTCTGCCATCTCGGTCTTTGCCAAAGACGCGATCCACAACAGCCTCCGCTCTCTGGGGGAGCGGAGGCTGGGCGTGTTTGGTATCGTCGTGGCAAGCGCTATGGGCATCGCCTCGCCCCTGTGTATGTACGGCACCATCCCCATCGCAGCTTCCTTTTCCCGCAGCGGGATGCGGGACGACTGGCTGGCGTCCTTTATGATGAGTTCCATCCTTCTCAACCCCCAGCTGATCCTTTACAGCGCCGCCCTGGGAACAGCGGCTCTTGCAGTACGCATCGTTTCCTGCTTTTTCTGCGGGAGTTTAGCGGGACTGCTGGTGCGGGTATTCTACCGGGAAAGGTCCTTTTTTAACTTCACCGGCTTTGAGGAACCAAAGAGCCGGGATACCGACCCAAACCTTCTCCTGCGGTTTCTCAAAAATCTGGGGCGGAACATCAAGGCAACCGGGCTTTACTTTTTGTTCGGCATCATTCTTTCTGCTCTGTTCCAGCGGTATGTTCCCCAGGAGCTGATGACCTCCCTCTTTGGGGGCAACGAGGCCTTTGGGGTGCTGATGGCAGCCACCATCGGGGTGCCCCTCTACGCCTGCGGCGGGGGGACCATCCCGCTTTTGCAGGCCTGGCTGCTGGACGGGATGTCTATGGGCAGCGCGGCGGCCTTTATGATAACAGGCCCAGCCACCAAAATCACCAACCTGGGAGCGGTGAAGATCGTGCTGGGAGTGAAGCGGTTTCTGCTGTACCTCGCCTTTGTGATGGCTTTTTCTCTGGCCTGCGGTCTGGCTGTGAACGGGGTTGTATAGATAGGGAATAGCAGCGATTAAAAACTTGTAGGGGAGGGAGTTTTATGGAAATACTGCAAAGTCGTCTGCGGGAAGTGCGTGAAGAAAGAAGATTTTCTCAAAGTATGTTGGGCAGTCTTGCCGGTTGTGGACAAGAGAAAATCAGCTTTTACGAAACCGGGAAGAGCAAACCGCAATACCAAACATTGGTGCGTTTGGCAGATGCCTTACAGGTTTCCATAGATTACCTCCTTGGCAGGACAGATACGATGAGCCCGAAGATGTCGTTAGAAGATGTGCTGGAGAAAGATGAAATTGACCTGATCCTCAAGTATCGGGAGCTTCCCAAAGAGAAGCAGGCAAAGCTGTCCGGCATCGCCATCGGCCTGAGTGGATAAGAACCTGTATTCACAACCGCTACACACCGTCTGGCCGGTCTTTTTCCCGCCATACTGCGTCGGTTTCCCTTGCCATACGTCA
>CAJUFK010000113.1 GCA_910585535.1 uncultured Angelakisella sp.
GGCAGAAGCCTTCTTTGGAACCACTCGCCTAGCGAGTGGTTTTCTTATACAATAAGGCCACAGGGAATTACCCCGTGGCCTACACTGTTATAGTATATAATTTCCCTGATCGTGAAATCAGAATGACGCTCATTATGCGGAGAGAAGTGCATCGGCATCCCGGAGCCGGGGGAGCAGCTTTTGAACAGGCTCTACAATGGTTGACAAGATCTCATCCTGTATCTGGGTATTGAAGTCCGCTTGGAAACGGTCAAGGGCGGTTTCGGCATCCTGTTCGGTGGCCCGGATGGCGTCATAGCAGTTAAAACCATGCCGCACAAAACCCTTGGCGAAAAGTTTCGCAAGACCTTCCTCATAGTCCGAGGGGTCCCAGGCATCGTAGCCAATTTCGTTGTAATACACGCTGGCGGCTTGAAGAGAATATTCCGTAGCGAGATCGCCGCAGATTTCCTTTGCTTTTCCATGAATCCCGGAGGCTATCAGATGGCCCTCCATTTCGTCCACAACAGCGGCATTTTCAGAAGTACGCAACAGCTCCAACTTTTCCCGAAGGGCATTCAACCGGTGGTCGAACCGCTGCCGGAACTCCTGATAAAAGCTGCTGTTTCCCGAAACACTCATCCGGGCGTCCATCTTCTGCCGGGCCTCGTGGATTGCCTTGTCCACACGCTTCTGCGCTGCATCCCGGCATTTTGCATTTGACTGAAATGCTTCCTCGGCATCGGCGGCCATAACATCCGCTTTGGCACGGTCCAGGGAAATTAGGTTCCCCCGGAAGGAGGCGCAGTTTCCCAGGTCTCGCAGCCAGAAGGCAAAGTCCTCCAAAGGAGTACGGAGTTTTTCGCTTTCAGCGGAAGCTGCTTCTTTAAGCACATCCTCCAGTTCTTCCAGAAAATTAGTTTCTTCACTCATTATAGTATCTCCTTTTCAAATTTATTTGGACAGATTTTCCTTGCCGCTATAGCTATAATATATAGCTTGAAATAGTGCAAGAGCGGAGCGTATCAATCAGGCATCTGGAAAATCTCCCACTGCAAATTGTCCAAGCCGTTGGAGATGTTTGTTTTCTGCCAGCCCTCGGAATTGCTACGATAGAGGTAATCGCCCAAAAGGATATATGAGCCTTCAAGCTCAAAATCTTCTTCTTGATAACTAACCTTTTTCAAGCAGTGACAGCTAATAACATTCGTCCATGTACACAGATAACCATCCGGCAAAAGGCGAATAAGTGACAGCGGATGTTCAGAACCGTAGTAAGTACGATTTGTCAGCCAATAGTGGTAGCGGTCATCTACACGCCACATATGGTCAATCGTTGTAAGGTAATCCAACGGGTTGAGCCGCCAATCAAATGGCCCCGAAAAGGATGCTCTGAGTCCCTTGAATTTTTTGCTGTCCATCTCTGGCAGGATATTT
Source organism: uncultured Angelakisella sp. (assembly GCA_910585535.1). GTDB lineage: Bacteria > Bacillota > Clostridia > Oscillospirales > Ruminococcaceae > Angelakisella. The sequence goes on from CAJUFK010000113.1 coordinate 1,417, forward strand.
TCCAAGGTCTTCTGCCCAGGATCATAGCAATAGAGAGAATCTGGGGTACCCTTCTTTTTAATGCCCCAGAACAGAAATTTTCCCTCCCACAAAAATGCGTCATAGACTTCGTACAAACCGGAATCCAGCACAAAGATGCGATCATTCTGTGTCAAATCAACCACATAGGATTTAACAGGCCTCATTTCATCACGGCCATATGCTTCAAGAATGGCAATCATCAGATAAGATTCGTTTGCGCTCATGTGGATATACTCAAAACCGTTGGATGTGTGCGGAAAAGTCAAAACCCGGCTGGCCTGTTCGCTAACATCCACCGCTAAAACCCAGACTTTTTCTTCCTCGGTAGGCTTGCTTATTGTGAGGTAAATCATATTTTGTACGATGTAATAGACCAGCTTATTATTAGACCATCCATAAAAAGGAAGACTGGCAATCTTCCCATAATCAATATGGATACGCTCTACCTTGCCGCTCTGCTTGTGGACGCGGAAAAGCCCAGAGTTCTTGTCTGCGTTCAGGTCGTAATCCTCATAGTCTTGCTCGTCATGGTCAATGCCATCATAGCGAGCCTTGAAAAACACAATATAATCTTTTGTTTCTAAAAATTGCGTCCAGTCCATAAACCATTTAACCAAACTGACCCCGTATTCCTCGTCATCATTGTCATAGTCATCTTCGTCCTTGCCTTTAAGCTGGGCGATACAGATGTCCGCTACCTTCTCCGGTATCCTGCCATTGTCCTGATACTTGGCGAACTCTGACCGAGGCTGTTCGGCTACAAAGCCATACTTTTCGGAAAGGCCCTTGATGCCTACGGCCTCCACGATGGCGGTGATAAAGCCATCGATCTCCCGGCGAGTCCTGCGGTTGACCTGGAAATAGTCCAGAAAGTCCTCCTGCTCCTCGGTCAGCTCCTCCGGGTGGGCCCCCAGGCGGAAAAACTCCAGAACAGATTGCAATACTGCTTTCTGGGCGGAAATATCCTCGATATTCTCCACTGCTGACAGGTCAATTTCTGTCTGGGGGTTATAGATTTTCAAATACTGCTGCACCGCCCGGACATAGTTTTGCTGCTCCGCCGTCACCTCGTCCTCGTCCGCCGAAAGCTGGTACAGTACCGCCAGCAGGATACGCTTTTCTGCGTCATCCAGATCGGCGATGTCAACGGGAGTGTTCAACTTGTAAAGCGCCGCTTTCTCCTTGTCGGTAATATAGTCGGTGATCTCTCCGATCTTGCCGCCCAACTGGTCCACTTTACCGGCGGTTCTTTCGATTTCAGCGCCCACATGGCGGATGGCGGCCTCCTGCTTTTCGCCAAACGCCTCGTAAGCCGCCATAGCATCAGATATACCTTGTTTGTAGTCTTTTTTGCTCATGCTATATATCCCCTTTCATAAAATCATATTCTGTGCCTACAATGCGGTCATAAAGCTCGTTTTTCAGAAAATCCTTTTTAGTTTCATGGATGAATTTTGCGTCAAAGGCTATATGATGTAAAGTATTCAAATAGCCACCCCAGTCCACGATCCGCATCCCGTCCATACCAAGAGATTGTGCGACAGCCGCCACAACTACATTGCTGGCAGATGCAATCAGATTAGAATAGAGCAGGATTCTTCTGGTTCGGATTTCATACATATTACGGCGTCCAGCAGAATCTTCATAAAAAAATCCGTGGATTAGTGCAATTAGTGTGTCAATTGCCATGGCGTAGACCAGCTGCTTCCCTGCATCCAATACGGTTGCCATATCTACACCATACTTGGCAAGGTCGCCGGCTAACCTGGGGCTGATTGCTGAGATTGCTGGAAGTGGAAGGCTTTTTGTGGAGTGAACATCTGAGCGCAGATGCTGAATTTCCTTTGCGACAGAAACGCCAACGATGGTTTTCCCTTCCATACCTTTATGCAGTAATTTGTCGATGGTATAATTAAGAACCTTTTGGGTATCAGCCAAGATCGGTTTGCCTGATGGACTAAGTGGGATTACATCCTTTGCTCCAAGGCCACCGCGAACAGGAACCGACCCAGTTGTGATATGGTAGGAATCCATGAAAACGGGAATATCTTTGCCCCAAATCGTGACCGTGCTGGTGGCGATGTTTGCAGTGCCATATAGCAACCCCCACAGCGGATCATGCCCTACAGTAGCCCCTCTATGGCCTAATGAACCATATCCCTTGAGAACGCCACGACTTCCAGCCGTAATATCAAAAGGAACTGGGTTTGAAATAATTTCTTCCAGGCTGGGGTTATACAGTCTGTGGGAACGGTCTGAATGCTCTTTTCCGCTCTTTACTTTGTTGGCCGCTTCTTGATCGTTCAAGCGTTCCTGTGTTGGTGTAAATATGTACTGGCGGATACATTGTAGTGCGGCCGCAACAAATAAAAATGCTATGTCTACATCGTTGAGCTTGGTTGCTTTTGCAAACTGCCTGTCAATCTCGTTGATAACGACCATCGGCGCATGAGACAGTTCTGTAACCCGATGATACTCGTCCCCAATCTGCTCTAAATGCCCTTTCGATATACGCAAATCAGAAGAAATTTCCGTACATAGCTCCTGTGATTCTTCCTTAATCTTTTGTAGTTTATGCTTCATTGCGTATCCTCCCGCATGATTTGAACATAGTCTCCCTGGCTCCTCAGCCACATCTCAACCCCCTTGCCGAATACTTCTGCCTGAATCGTCCACCCTTCCTTGTCTGTACTGACAATCTCCGCAGTAGGCAGCCGGTCCAGCACTGCCTCCACGGATGGTCCAGTGTAGCGAAACCTGATCCGTTCCAACCTTCCGCCGTACATAAACTGTACCCGTTTGCGAAACTCCCCTTCCTCAAAACGGTCTCTGTATGGCACATAAAAGTGCTCGTCCAGCACTTGAAAAGAACGGATGCGGTCGATGCGGTAAATGGTGGGAAACAGATCGTCCGGGTTTTCAAAATCGGTCTTATCCTCTAAAAAGGCTGTGAGGTAAAAATAATACTCGGAAAACATGATGCCGACTGGCTTTATTCGCCGATGTACACACTTTGGCCCTTTTATCCGTTCATACTCAATCTCCATGTACTGATGATGCTTGATAGCCTGTCCAAACTCCCACAGTCCCTTCAAAATAGGTTTGCCATGGTGCGGCTCTATGTAATGGTGCTTTTCGTTTGAAATCAGCTCTACTACTGCACGGCGGTTTTCTTCCGGCACGGCGCAGTCGATTAGCTTGTCCAAAATCGGCAGCATTTCATCCCTTCGCATAGAGCGGCTTTCCAAAAGGATTTTGCAAACAGCCAAAACCTCGCTGTTGCTTAACCCTTTGGACAGATCGTTCACCAGCCGATAACCTCGCAGCTTGTAGTCGTAGACAATATCCTGTCCCAAAGACTGATTGGAAATAAAGCAACGCAGGGCCTCCATATCTCGTTGTATGCTCCGCTCCGATACATGGTATTGCTCACTCAAATCAGCTTTGGATACGGTTTCTCCCTTTACCAAGCGGGAATAGATGACCAGAAGTCGTGAGGACTTCGCCTCCGTCAGATTTTCCATCGCAGCTCCGCCCCCTTACCTATAGTATAGCAAACAAGGTAGACAACCATTGACGCAGTTGAAAACCAACGAAAAAATTTTTCTCTGTGGCGATTTAGCTATAAATACAACTGTTTTAATTATTATTATAACTAATACAGTTATAATTGCAATATATTTTTCGGATACTACCGCCTGCTCTACTTCGGTAGAATGAAATGCGGGGAGGTGTATCCCATGAAATATGAATTTGAGCAGGAATACAAGAAGATTGGTTTGAAAATTGCCTATTACCGCAAGCTGGCAGGTTTGACACAGGAAATGCTGGCGGAAAGGCTGGATGTTGCAACCTCCTATATCGGGCAGATTGAGGCGGCGGGGATGTATAAACCGATTTCCCTGACCACACTGTTGCGGATTGCTAAGGCGTTGGATACACCAGCCTGTAAATTTTTGGAGTTTTAAGGTCTGTACAACTGCCAAAAATCAAAGCATGGTGGAATTTTGAACCGACATATGATATACTAAAAGAAAAAGAATGGTTGGAGGAGTTGTATAATGGGGCTGTTGCCGATGGGAGCAGACATATTGCCGCCATCCGATGACCGGGTGTTCAAGCTGATCCTCACCTCGCCGGAGGCCAAGACAGGCTTAATGAACCTGATTTCAAGTATCATTAGCCGTACCGTTGTAGATGTTGCGCTCCTTCCCAATGAGTTGGCACCAGGGGATACGGAAGAAAAGGCAGAGCGGTTTGATGTCAACTGTAAGATTGATGACGGTTCTCAGGTGAACCTCGAAATGCAGGCCAGTCACATGGTTGAGGACTTGGATGGCCAGTATAGGAATCTAAAAGGAAAGAGCATCTATTACCTGACAGACCTGCATTCCTCCCAGCCCGCAAAAGGCTTACGGAGGTATGACCGGCTGTCCCGTTCCTATCAGATTACCTTCTGCTCTTATACAGTCTTTTCCGATATGCCGGACTATGTGAACTCTTTTTCCCTGCGGCATGATACCACAGGGGAACTGCTGTCAGATGCAATCAACCTGGCATTTGTAGAGTTGTCGAAATTGGATGAAGTGGTAAAGAAACCCATCAGCGATATGTCAGATTTGGATAAGTGGTCGGTGTTCTTCCAGTATGCTCCTGATCTCGAACACCGAGAAATCGTAAACAGGATCATTGAATCAGAGGAGGTGCTTCAAGTGGCCGGGAATCTTTTGATGAGCATTAGCCAAAATGAACGAGAGCGGGCTATCTTCCGAAGCCGTAGAAAGTTCCAGACGGATCTCCAGTCAGATCTGGCCACTGCGGAGGATAATGGAGAGCGCAAGGGGAGGATGAATCGAAGCATAGAAATTGCTCGGAACCTCTTAAAAACCGATTTGTCATTGGAACAAATTAGTGCGGTGACGGGACTTACCTATGAAGAAGTAGAAAAACTTCGCCCCAAAAGCTGAGCAACAAGAAAACGCCCCCGGCCCATATTTTTGGAATGGGGGCGCTTAAAGCTTTTGCTGATGACGCTGTATTACAATAAATTGATAAGACAACAATGCTTGGAAGTGAAAATAATAAGCTAAGAAAACGCCGTGACTGACTCCTGCCCATGCTAATGGATAGACAGGTCAGGGTGGAATAAGGTGAAGTGATGGGTAGTTTGGTTTTAGATTTACAGCAAGAAGTATTAAAATCTGATTGTGATGTTCTAAGCGCGTTGAGGAAGGCGCATCTTATAGCAGCTAAACTTCAATTACAAGATTTTGATGTTTGGATTCAACATGAATTAAACGGCTATACAGGTTGTACTATAGGGGAAATACCTGATTATCGTAAAGTAAGAGGTGTGCTAAAGGCATTTAATCCATATAATGGGTGGATACCTGCACAATGTTCGGACGATGAACTCGAAAATCGAATTTGTGCACCAAAAATGTCAGAATCCATTGGAGAGTTGAAAGAACTGTATCAGCAAAGTAAAAATGGAGTGTTTTTGTATCAATTTAACGCAGAATTAATGGAGGCTATTGCATCCATGTTTAATACTCCAATACCAATGCAATTTGCATTACATATTAGTGCACATCATTTAAAATCAATCATAGAAAAAGTTAAAAACTGTTTACTTGAGTGGACAATTTGCCTCGAAACTAAGGGAATTTTAGGTGTGAATATGCAATTTAGCCAAGAGGAAACAATAATGGCAAAAGAGATACCGCAGCAAGTAATTAACTATTACGGTACAGTGGTAAATGGAGCTGTTAGCCAGTCTCAAATCACTACAGGTGACCATAATTCTATTGCCTTTAACTACGAACAGGCATCCAACTTGATGAAAAAAATTAGGACCTCTATTGAGCAAGAACAGCTTTCCGACGAAGATCGGGAAAGCGCAATGGAATTGATTAGCGAAGCAGAAACTAAAATCGTAGCCCAAAAGAAGCCAGGGCTTGTTCGAGCAACATTAACGGGGTTAAGAGACTTTTTAATATCTGTGGGTGCAAATGTTACGGCTGCCTTAATTGTACAGTGTTTGTAAATAAGATGAATGAAGAAGCAGCAGGTTCGGTTCTCAGCAACCCATAATATCTGCACATGACATGAGGAAAACGAGGTGGTATTATGGTGGAAGTATTATCCGGGGTAAACGGGCAGATTCTTCGCTGGGCGAGGGAAAGCTATAACATGTCCACCAGTGAAACAGCTATGGCAATAGGAATTGATGAGGAGCGTTATATAAAATGGGAAAAGGGAGAAGAATTTCCTACATATGCCAAGTTGAAGAAAATTAGTGATGTTCTTCATAAGCCGAGTGCACTTTTCTTCTTCCCTGAGCCACCTAAAATTCCAAGTATCAAAGGTGATTTGCGTACATTATCCAGTGAAGTGTCTGATCGTCTAAGCAAGCAGGTAATACGGCAGTTTGAAAAAGCCTGGGCCTATCAGATGGATTTAAGAGAATTGTATGGCGAGAAACAAAGTATCTTAGCGATGCGGCATACATTTCCAACAGATAGAACCAAACTCTGCGAATATCTTAGAAAAGTTTTGGCTTTTCCTATTTCAGCACAAAAGAATCGTCGAAGTGATAAAATTGTATTTGAAATTTTTCGAGAAAAACTCTATGAAATCGGCATTTATGTTTTCAAAGATGCCTTCAAGGACAATAGTATTTCTGGCCTTTGTTTGAATGATACCCAGTACCCCATTATAATTATTAATAACGCGATGTCTTTTGCCCGGCAAAATTTTACACTGTTTCATGAATTATATCATTTGATTGCTGATACAAGCGGAGCTGAAATAATCAGAGATGACTACTATGTTTATCTTGACGAACAGCAATCCCATGTGGAAAAAGCTTGTGACGCTTTTGCAAATGAATTTCTTGTTCCTATGGCTGACTTCCAGGTGGAATTGGCAAAGAGACCAATTGATGAAACTCACATTGCTGAATTGTCCAAGCTTTATTCTGTTAGTAAAGAAGCTATAATGTATAAACTCTACACAATGAAGCTAATCACACCGGAACAGTATAGCGCATTAAAAGAGACTTTCTATGGCGATGCTATCCGTAACGGAACAAGAATAGATGGCACTGAAAAAGCGGGAGGAAATTATTATTATACAAAATTGTCTTATCTTGGTTCACGCTACACAGGAGATGTTTTCCGTCAATATTTTTCAGGAAAAATAGATACACTCCGCGCCAGTGAAATGCTACGCAGTAAAGTAGATCACCTTCCAAAGCTGGAGATAGCTTTCTTTAGGGGGGTGAAGTAATGATTTATATGATAGATACAGGTATCTTTAGAAAATTGCTTGACCACTTTCCCAAACAAGGAAAGCTTTTCCAAGAAATATGGGAAAAACTCGACAAGGGAATTAAGGCGGGCGATTATCTATCTGTAGATGAATGCTACAACGAGTTAATCCGGCATTTTGATGAGAAAAATCCCAATTACATTTGGCTTTATGAGCGCCGATCCATGTTCCACAATCCAACAAACAAAGAATCTATCTATATTAGGGATTTGTTTCAAGACGCTAAAATGTGTGAAAACATCCATATCAAAAATATTGTTGAGAATCGTCCCTCTGCCGATGTGTATTTAGCTGCAAAGGCTAAAGCGTTAGGTGCTATTGTTGTAACAACTGAAACATATAAACCTACTTCAGCCCAATTACCCAATATATGTGAGGCGATGGGTGTAAAGTGTATTTCTTATGATGATTTCATGGAAATACTCTCGGAATAGCTAATAACATTTTTTGAAAAAATTAATGTGTCGTTTTTACAGATTATTCTGTTTCATGATAAAAAAGGTCATAGAGAACTATAGGAGTATGGTTTTCTGTGGCCTTTTTTATTTTGTTTGTTGATTTGAAAAAGATTAAATCATCTCAACCTTATGACTTTTCTCTAACTGCAAAACAATGTTGTCTTATTTTTGTGGCGATAACTGATATATTCGCCTATTCTAACGCATAATCATCTTGTTTTGTAGCAATGCAGCAAAGAAGCTCTAAATATAACATTTACATAAAGGGAGAATAGCCAAAAAAGAACGACCTTGCGCCAATAACAGCGCAAGGTCGTTCTTTGTAGCGTTAGGATAGTGCTTAGTTGCCCTACACAGGATAGATCACATTGCCCTATGACAAGTTTTGCTTATTTCCCCGCATTTTTGATGGCAGCCTGAGCGGCGGCCAGACGGGCGATGGGCACACGGTAGGGGGAGCAGGAGACATAGGTCAGGCCCACCTTGTGGAAGAACTCCACAGAGGAGGGGTCGCCGCCCACCTCGCCGCAGACACCCAGGTGGATGTCGGGGCGGGTCTGACGGCCCAGCTTGGCGGCGATGTCCACCAGCTTGCCAACGCCCTTCTGGTCCAGACGGGCGAAGGGATCCTGCTCGTAGATCTTGTTGTCGTAGTAGGCGCCCAGGAACTTCCCGGCGTCGTCACGGCTGAAGCCGAAGCACATCTGGGTGAGGTCGTTGGTGCCGAAGGAGAAGAACTCCGCCTCGGTGGCGATCTCGTCCGCAGTGATGGCGGCCCGGGGAATCTCAATCATGGTGCCCACTTCGTACTTCATGGTGATACCGGCCTCGGCCAGCACCTTGTCGGCGGTCTCCACCACGATGTTCTTGACGAATTTCAGTTCCTTGATCTCGCCCACCAGGGGGATCATGATCTCGGGAACGATCTTCCACTCGGGGTGGGCCTTCTGGACATTGACGGCGGCCTCGATGACGGCACGGGTCTGCATGGCGGCGATCTCCGGATAGGTGACAGCCAGACGGCAGCCGCGGTGGCCCATCATGGGGTTGAACTCGTGGAGGGAGGCGATGATGGCCTTCAGCTTCTCCACAGTCATGTTCATCTCCTTGGCCAGGGCAACAATGTCCTCCTCCTCGGTGGGCAGGAACTCGTGGAGCGGGGGATCCAGGAAGCGGATGGTAACGGTCTTGCCCTCCATCGCCTCGTACAGGGCCTCAAAGTCGGCGCGCTGCATGGGCAGCAGCTTAGCCAGGGCTTTCTCACGCTGCTCCACGGTCTCGGAGACAATCATCTCCCGCATGGCGGGGATGCGGTCGGCGTCGAAGAACATATGCTCGGTACGGCAAAGGCCGATGCCCTCGGCGCCGAACTCGGCGGCCTTCTTGGCGTCTCTGGGGGTATCGGCGTTGGTGCGGACCCCCAGGGTGCGGTTCTGGTCAGCCCAGGCCATCAGACGGCCAAAGTTGCCGGTGATGGAGGCGGGAACGGTGGGAACGGCCTCCAGGTAGATGTTGCCGGTGGTGCCGTCCAGGGAGATATAGTCGCCCCGCTTCACCGTCTTGCCGGCGATCTCGAAGGTGCCCTCTTCCTCGTGCATGACGATCTCACCGCAGCCGGAAACGCAGCAGGTACCCATACCACGGGCCACAACGGCGGCGTGGGAGGTCATGCCGCCCCGGACGGTGAGGATGC
>CAJUFK010000114.1 GCA_910585535.1 uncultured Angelakisella sp.
GTCACCTGGAGCATCACCCGGTTTTCCGGGTCCAGGGTGGTCTCCCACAGCTGGTGGGGGTCCATCTCACCTAAGCCCTTGTACCGCTGAATTTCCACCTTGCCGTTTCCATCCGGGTTCAGCTCGGCAATGTACCGGTCCCGCTCCGGGTCGGAGTAGGCGTAACGGATCTGCTTCCCACGGGTCAGCTTAAAGAGAGGCGGCTGGGCAATGTAGATGTGCCCCAACTCAATAAGCGGCCGCATATACCGGAAGAAAAAGGTCAGCAAAAGGGTCCGAATATGGCTCCCGTCTACGTCGGCATCGGCCATAATGACAATCTTGTTGTACCGGATCTTCTCCGGGTCCAGATCCGCCCCCACACCGCAGCCAATGGCGGTGATAACCGGCAGAAGCTTTTCGTTGCCGTACACCTTGTCCAGCCGGGCCTTTTCTACGTTGAGCATCTTCCCCCACAGGGGCAGGATGGCCTGGAACCGCCGGTCCCGCCCGTCCTTGGCGGAGCCTCCGGCCGAATCCCCCTCCACGATGTAAAGCTCGGTCCGGACGTTGTCCCGTTCGGAACAGTCGGCCAGCTTGCCGGGAAGGGAGGCGGTCTCCAGGGCGGACTTGCGCCGAGTCAGCTCCCGGGCTTTCCGGGCGGCTTCCCGGGCCCGGCTGGCGGTCATGGATTTTTCAATGATGGTCCTGGCGACACTGGGGTTCTCCTCGAAGAAGGTGGACAGCTTTTCAGTGACCATCCCCGCCACCAGGGACCTCATTTCGCTGTTGCCCAGCTTGGTCTTGGTCTGGCCCTCGAACTGGGCTTCGGTCAGCTTAACGCTGATAACAACGGTAAGCCCTTCCCGGACGTCCTCCCCGGAAAGCTTCTCCCCGTCCTTGAGAAGTCCGTTTCGCTTTCCGTATTCGTTGATGACCTTGGTAAGGGCCGCCCTGAAGCCTTCCTCGTGGGTCCCCCCTTCCCCGGTGTGGACGTTGTTGGCAAAGGAGAGGATCAGCTCGCTGTAGCTGGTGTTGTACTGCATGGCCACCTCGGCGGTGTTCTCCTCCCCCTGGGAGGAGATGTAAATAATCTCCGGGTGGAGGACGTCCATGCTCTTCCGGGTGTGGATCCATTCCACAAAGGAGACGATGCCCCCCTCGTAGCACATGGATTCCCGGACCGTCTCCTCCCCCCGGCTGTCGGTTAAGGTGATCCGGACGCCGCCGTTTAGGAAGGCCTCCTCCCGAAGCCGGGTGTGAAGGGTCTCAAAATCAAAGACCAGGTCCTCGAACATTTCCGGGTCGGGCTTAAAGGTGACCATCGTCCCGGTCTCTTGGGTGTCTCCGATGAGTTCCAAATCGGTTACAATCTTTCCCCGCTCGAACCGCTGGCGGTACAGGTGGCCGTTGTTTCGCACTTCCACCTCCAGCCACTCCGAAAGGGCATTGACCACGCTGGCGCCCACCCCGTGGAGACCGCCGGAAAACTTGTATCCGCTCCCGCTGAACTTGCCCCCGGCGTGAAGGACGGTAAAGACCACCGTCACGGCGGGAAGCCCAGTCTGGTGCTGGATGCCCACCGGGATACCCCGGCCGTTATCTGTTACGCGGATCACGTCCCCAGGGAGGATGTCCACCTCGATATGGGTACAGTATCCAGCCATAACCTCATCAATAGAGTTGTCTACGATTTCGTAGACCAGATGATGGAGGCCCCGGGTGCTGGTGGAACCGATGTACATACCGGGCCGCTTCCGAACGGCCTCCAGTCCTTCCAGCACCTCAATGCCGTTTTCATCATACTGCTCCGTAATTCTCTGCTCTGCATACTGCTCCATTGCATTCTCATTCTGCAAGTTTCATTACCTCCCTTTGGGATTCTCATAAACGTATCTTTTCTTGTCCCCAGGCAGCTACTTTCGCCCTGTGCCGGAAGCCGCAGGCCGGTGGCCGGGGCTGGAGATGGTCTCCACAAAGCCGGTTCTTTTTCTCAATGTCGAGGAGGAGATCTGGCTGAGATAGACCCAGGCTCCCCCTTTGCCCTTGCCGCAGACCACAAAGGTCTTTGGAAGATCGGCGGCTACGTTGACCACCCGGCTCTTCTTTTCCGCCCGGGCCAGGAAATCCCGGGTGTTTTTGGAAACGGTGGTGTTATCAAGATCAAAGATCCCGATGACATCACTGGTTTTGACCAGGGCGTCCTGGCCCAAATGGAGATACATCCTCTCACCCCTTCTTCTTTCTCGAAACGATTCTCTGCCGCGCCGCCAGCTGGCCCTCCCGGATCCGCCACGTAACCCCATCCTTCCCGATGGCGGAAAATCCGGAACGATCACAACAGGTGATAAACAGCTGCCCCGACGCCAGCCCGGAAAGAAGGTATTGTTTCCGGGTTTTATCCAACTCACTGAGGACATCGTCCAGAAGGATCACCGGCTGTTCCCCGGCCACCTCCTGGATCAGGCGGCATTCCGCCAGCTTCAGGGTGAGAGCGCAGCTTCTCTGCTGCCCCTGGCTCCCAAAGGCCCGGGCGGAGATGCCGTTGACCCGGAGGTCCATATCATCCCGGTGAGGGCCCACCGTAGTACAGCCGTTTTTCAGGTCCTCCCTCCGGCTCCGTTCCAGGGCGGACAGGATGACCTCTTCCCCTTCCTCCTCGGGGACGGCCCCCCACTCCCCGGGGATGGAGCATTGGTAAGCCACAGAAAAGCTTTCCTTCCCGCCGGAAATCCCCCGGTAAATCTCCTCCCCAAAGGGAGCCAGCCGGGCCAGGAACCGGGCCCGGGCATTGATGATGGAATAGGACAGCTTTGCAAAGCTTCGGTCCCACACCGCCAGAAGGCTGTCATCCATACCGGGATGCCGGGCCATATCGGAAAGAAGGCTGTTCCGCTGAAAGAGGGCCCGGGAAAGGTCGCTCATTGTTTTCTGGTATCGGGGCATCACCTGGGTGATGGCGCTGTCCAGAAAACCGCGTCGCTGGCTGGGACCATCCCGGACCAGGGAAAGCTCTGCGGGAGAAAAGACCACGGCGAAGAACCGCCCGGTCAGCTCCCCCACCCCAAGGGGTAGTCCATTGAGAAGAGCGGACCGCTTCCCTCCTTCCAAAGTAAGGGAAACCTCCTGTTCCCGCCCCCCGGCAAAAAACCGGGCGTTGATCTCACCTTTTTTTTCTCCGAAGCGGACAAATTCGCTTTCCTTGGTTTGGCGGAAACTTTTCTGTCCGGTAAGGAGGAACAGCGCCTCGACTAAATTTGTTTTTCCCTGGGCGTTATCTCCGTAGATTACGTTTACCCCATCCCCGGGCTCCAGCTCCAAAGAAGCGATATTCCGGAAGTTGCGGATAGAAAGTTTCGTAATGACCAAAGAAGATCCGCTCCTTCCAAAAACGAAATGGATTGCTTAGGGTGTGGCTTTTTAGGTGCCATGGGGTGGGCTCTGCTCCTGATTGCTAATGTTGTGCCTTTCGTTAGCCTGTGGCCCTTTGGGCGTCCCATCTCTGGGTTTCCTTCCTGGGGTTTGGCTGCGGTTGATGGCTTGACGACGTTTCGCCTACCCGGCGGGGGGTTCCTTTCTGTCCGCGACAGAAAGGAACCAAAGAGCGCCCCAAGGGCTTTGCCCTTGGGAATCCCACCAGGGGGTTCCCCCTGGATCTCCTAAAGGATGGGGCAAACGCCCCATACCCTCTTATCCCTGCGGGGCTATTGGAAGATCCCCTGTGGGGGGAATACCCCCTCCGGCTACGCCTACGGGGCCGCCGCCAAGCGGCGGAGCAGCTCTAGCCCGAAGGGCTCGTTTCCCACCGCAGTGGGGAACACCGACTATAAAAAGCCAGTACGTCTTCAATCAGGCGCAGAACCTAGCGGTTTCTCCTGTACAAGGCCACCCCAGGTCTGTCCGTTCAAAAAGCGTCCCCCCTGGGGGGCCTGTTTTGGCGGCCCTAAACTTTCCCCGGCTCGATTGCAGCCTTGTCTTTTTCTCAGCCTGCTTTCACCTGATATACCTCATCCAGCGCCTCTACCCGGTCCCCTGGGTAAAGCTTTTTCCCCCGCATCGTGCAGACCTCACCATTCACCTTTACCTGTCCATCCTGTACCAGTTCCTTTGCCTGCCCCCCAGTCTCCGCCGCTCCTGCAAACTTTAAGAAACTGTCCAGCTTAATAAAAGGTGTCCTGATCTCAATTTCCTCGACCATAAATCCCTATGACCCCCTTACTCCGCTTTTAACTTCATAGGCAGTACCAAAAAGAGAAAACTGTCACCCTCCAAAGGAAGTACCTTCATCGGCGAAAGCGGACCGCTGATCTCCATTTTTACCATGTCCGCTTCGCTGTTCTTCAAAGCATCCATGAGATAGCGATTGTTAAACCCCATCTCTACCCTCGGCCCAGTGGATTGACTCTCACATTCGTCATAAGCCTTTCCAATGGTGGTGGAACAGGACATCCGTACCAGATTTTCGTCAAAAACAACCCGTAAAGGACTCTTCAGCCGGTCAGAGATCAACAGCGACGTCCGCTCAATAGAGGAGATCAGCCCCCGGGTAGAAACCTTTACAACAGTGGAAGCATCCTTCGGGATCGCCGCGTTGTAATCCAGAAACTCCCCCTCCAGCAGCCGGGAAACAATGCTGGTGTCCCCAATGGTGAAAAGGATGTGCTTCTTGGAGACCTGTAACTCCACCTGGGTATCGTTGTCCCCCAAAAGCTTCAGAAGCTCATTGAGGCTCTTCCCGGGAACAACAAAGCGGATCGTCTGCTCCACCTCGGCAGGCTCCCGCCGAAGGGCCAGCCGGAATCCGTCCACCGCCACCACCGTGGCCTGGCCGTTCTCCAGCAGGAAAAGGCATCCGGTATGAACCGGCTTGGCGTCGTTTTGAGCCACAGCGAACAGGGTCTGATCTACCATCGAGCGCAGCTTGTCTTGGGGCAGAGAAACCGCCTCCCCTTCCCCTACCGTGGGAAGCTCCGGGAACTCCAGGGGAGACATCCCTAAAATAGTGAACTCGGAAACCCCCCCCTTGATCTCCACCAGGAACCTCTGGTCGCAGCTAAGGAGGATCTCGTCACTGGCAGTTTTGCGAATGATCTCGGAGAACAGCTTGGCAGGGATGACGACCTCCCCCTCCTCCTCGATCTTGGCAGGAAGGGTAGAGGTAATCCCCAACTCCAGGTTGTAACCAACCAGCGTCAGCACCTTCCCCCTGGCAGTAACCAGAATGCCCTCCAGGGCCGGCAGGGTGGATTTTGGCGAAACTGCCAGGGAAACATTTGCGATGGCCTGATTCAGTTGCGCCGTAGAACAGGTAAATTTCATCATAGCGAATCCTTCCTTTCCAAAAGCCCCCGAGGGCGGCCTCTCTGTGCTGTGGAAAACTCCCCTTCGCTCAAGTCGTTAATCCTCTTATTTGCCCTCTCTCTATAGAGAGAAAGAATAAAAAGATAGTCGTAGTAATAGTTCCGGTGGAACCTGTGCAAAACTTTGCGGTCCCCGATAAAAAGCTTGTTTAGGGCAAAGAGGAGCCGTGAGAATTGCGTGGGCGAAGCGGTGAAAAAAGAGAAGACTGAAAAATCTTTCCACAAGCCCGTGGAAACCGGGCAGTAATTGTTGAAAACTCCGTTGAAATTGTTAATGATTTCCAAAGACCGAAGAAACAGGAAAAACCACCCCAACCCACACACCCTCCGGCTCCCTTAGGTCTTCGATGATCCTGGGTTCTGCGCCTGATTGCCAATGCGGTACGGATTCGTTAAGTTGTGGCCCTTTGACTGCCACGCGGCAAGTCTACATCCTGGGGTTTGGTTGCAGTAGATGGCTCAACGCCGTTTCGCCTACCCGGCGGGGGGAATAGAGAGGTACCCCTCATCCAATCCCGGCCCGCAGGCCATTTGCCCGAAGGGCTCGTTCCCCACCGCAGTGGGGAACACCGAATACGGCCAACTGAGCGTAGGCCGGAAACGCCCGGTCGGAGTTAGGTGGGAATGGGGAGCCAAGGTGTCATCGTTACCACCGCCGCCGGAAGCCATCCCTAGGGAACGGGCCAGAAACCGTTCAGCAGAGACGACGGGGGACCGCACAACTCGAGACAAACAGGGCGGCGGGTTGGATTGTAAACCCCAGGCCGGAGTCCTTTGGCCGTTCTCCGGGGTCCAGGGGCTCGCCCCTGGGCGCTCTTTGGTTCCTTTCTGTCGCGACAGAAAGGGACCCCCCGCCGGGTAGGCGAAACGCCGTTGAGCCATCAACCGCAACCAGCCCCTAGGGCGGCAACCCAGAGATGGGACACCCAAAGGGCCGCCGCCTGACAACAACCACAGCATCGGCAATCAGGAGCAGAAGCAGGGCCGTCCGCGTAAAACACCCCACCGGGTGTATTTGCAGGGTAGTCGATTACAGGGCGTTAGCCTCGATCCCTTCGGGACCGTAACCTACACCAGCCCTAACGGGACTATGCCCCTTCGGGCACGTGGGCTACGCCCAGTCCTTTGAAAAGGGCGGCCCTAAACTTTACCTGTCTCGATTGCAACCCGGCAAAGAATCGTTACCGGCTTTCGCCTGCAAACACCAGCAGAACCTTTAAGCAGTAGCCCGAATGTTCTTGATAATGTCGTCTACCGTCTCCTTAAAGTGTGTGTCCTTCTCCATCCGGCGCTCAACCTGCCGCGTCGCATAAACTACCGTGGAGTGATCCCGATTCCCAAATTCTTCCCCTATCGCAGCCATGGACATCTGCGTAACCTCCCGCACAATGTACATCGCTACCTGCCGGGCCGTGGAAATTGTGCTGCTCCGCTTGGAAGACCGAATGTCATCCCCCGATACCCCGTAGGTCCGGGCTACCTCGGTGATGATCCGCTCCACCGTCATGGGAATGGGCTGATGGTCGCTTAAAACTTCCTTAATGGCAGACTGTGCCGTGAGAATGGACGGCGTGCTTCCCATCAGCTGGTGGAATGCCTTAAGCCTCTTTACAACTCCCTCCAGCTGACGGATGTTGTTCTTCAAACGGTTGGCAATGTATTCCGCTACATCGTCAGGAATCTGTATCTGAAGCAGCTCCGCCTTCCGCCGGATAATGGCGATCCGGGTTTCGTAGTCCGGCGGCTGAATGTCCGCCAGCAGTCCCCACTCAAACCGGCTCCTCAACCGCAGCTCCAGCGTCTTAATCTCCTTGGGTGGCCGGTCGGATGTAAGGATGATCTGCCGGCCGCTCTCGTACAGCTCGTTGAAGGTGTGGAAAAATTCTTCCTGGGTGGATTCCTTCCCCCCGATGAACTGAATATCGTCCACCGCCAAAACATCCACCTGCCGGTACTTCTGGTGGAATTCCTGGGTGGTGTTGTTGCGGATGGCGGTGATGAGTTCGTTGGTGAATTCCTCCCCCTTGACATAGAGGACGTGGAAAGCCGGACGGTTCACCTTGATTTCTTCGCAGATGGCGTTGATAAGGTGGGTCTTGCCCAACCCGGAATCGCCGTAGATGAAAAGGGGGTTGTAGCTTTTTGCAGGGTTGGTTGCCACCGCCCAGCTGGCCGCATGGGCAAACTTGTTGTTTGGCCCTACAATAAAGGTCTCAAAGGTGTAGGCGTACTCCCCGGGGTCCTCCGGCGGCGGAGCAGGCGGAGGGGCCGCAGCCCCGCTCCCGGGACAGAGAAGCTTGATCTCCACATCGAAGCCCACCACGCTGGCGAAAGCTTCCTTAAGAAGGGACAGGTACTTTTCTTCCAGGATGTTTTTCTTGAATTCCGAGGTGACAGAAAGACAGGCCACTGAACCGTCAAAGCTTTTCGGCTCAATGTCCCGGATCCAAAGGTTATAAGCTACCTCGGAAAGATGCTGCTGGCAATACTGACAGGCAAGTTGGAAAAGGTCCTCAAAGGAATCCATTCTGTGACTCTCACTCCTTTGGAGAAAATGCATTTTAGATTGATATTAGTATACCATAAATTACCCCGTTTTTCAAGATTTTCAACGGTGATTTCTTTGATATATTATAATAAGGAAGGGATGGGGGTTTTCCACAGGTTTTCAGGGTGGTTTTGTGGAAAGATCGGAGGCCCTGGGGAGGCTCCCCCACCCCGGTTGTGGGCGGATTTGCCCGAAATCTTTGTTTTTCCATTCCCTACCCCATTGAAAATGCAAAACCTTGGTGATATAATCAAAAAGTTAAAATGCAAATCTGGAAAAAGCAGAAGTCCAAGGAGGAACCCATGAAAAGAGAAGATCTGAGAAATATCGCCATCATCGCCCACGTTGACCACGGCAAGACCACCCTGGTGGACGAGATGCTTAAGCAGGGAGGAACGTTCCGGGACAACCAGGTGGTCCAGGACCGGGTTATGGATTCGGGGGATCTGGAGCGGGAGCGCGGGATTACGATTCTGGCAAAAAATACGTCCACGACGTACAACGGGGTAAAGATCAACATTGTGGACACCCCCGGCCACGCCGATTTCGGCGGAGAGGTGGAGCGGGTCCTGAAGATGGTAAACGGCGTGCTGCTCCTGGTGGACGCCGCCGAAGGCCCCATGCCCCAGACCCGGTTCGTCCTGGAAAAGGCCCTGGCCCAGGGCCTTCGGGTAGTTATCATCGTAAATAAAATCGACAAGCCCGACGCCCGGATTAAGGAAGTGGTAGACGAGGTTCTGGAGCTGTTTATTGACCTGGGGGCCAGCGACGAGCAGCTGGACAGCCCCACCGTCTTCTGCTCCGGCCGCCAGGGCACCGCCTCCTACTCCCCGGATCAGCCCGGCACCGATCTGGTGCCCCTTTTCGACACCATTGTAAACTACGTCGCCCCTCCGGAGGGGGACGAGGAACTGCCCCTTTCGGTGCTGGTTTCCAGCGTGGAGTACAGTTCCTTTGTAGGCCGCATCGCCGTGGGCCGCGTGGAGACCGGGTCCATCAAGGTGAACCAGGAAGTGACCATCTGCGACTACCACGATCCGGAGACCAAAGGCAAGGGAAAGATCACCGCCGTTTACCAGTACGACGGTTTGGCCAAAACCGCCGTCCAGGAGGCAAAGGTGGGGGACATCGTGGCCTTCTCCGGCATCGAAAATATCACCATTGGCAACACCGTCTGCGACCCCTCCCGGGTGGAGGCGATTCCCTTTGTCAAGATCAGCGAGCCCACCATGGAGATGACCTTCTCGGTAAATGACAGCCCCTTCTGCGGCAAGGAGGGGAAATGGGTTACGTCCCGGCAGATTCGGGACCGCCTTTACCGGGAGCTGCTGAAAGATGTCTCCCTCCACGTGGAGGACACCGAAAGCGCCGACAGCTTCCGGGTGCTGGGCCGGGGGGAGATGCACCTTTCCATCCTCATTGAGACCATGCGCCGGGAGGGGTATGAGTTCCAGGTGGGGGCCCCCAAGGTTCTGTACAAAGAGATCGGCGGCAAACGGTGCGAGCCAATCGAAGAACTGGTGGTGGACGTGCCGGAAGAATACATGGGCAGCGTTATGGAGAAGATGGGGTACCGCAAGGGGGAACTCCAGGCCATGCAGCCCAAGGGAAGCCGGATGGAGCTGAAATTTTTGGTGCCGTCCCGGGGTCTTTTCGGCTACCGCAGCGAATTTTTAACCGACACCCGGGGAGAAGGGATCATGTCCTCGGTTTTCCACAGCTATGAGGAGTTCAAGGGGGAGATCGGAGGGCGCCAGGTGGGTTCCCTCATCGCCTTTGAGACCGGGGAGGCGGTGGCCTACGGCATCTTCAACGCCCAGGAGCGGGGGATGATGTTTATTGACCCAGGCGAAAAGGTCTACGCCGGGATGGTGGTTGGTTCCAATCCCAAGGGGGAGGACATGACCGTCAATGTCTGCAAAAAGAAGCATATGTCCAACACCCGGGCCTCCGGTTCGGACGACGCCCTGCGCCTGGTGCCTCCCCGGCACATGAGCTTGGAGGAGAGCCTGGAATTCCTGGCCGCTGACGAGCTGCTGGAGGTGACTCCCAAGAGCATTCGGATCCGGAAGAAGATTCTGGATCATTCGGACCGGATGAAGGCGGCGGCAAAGAAAAAAGCCGGGCAGTAACGCCAGGCCGCCGGGACTCCACGAAGCCGAAAAACAGAATACCGCAAGGATAAAAACACAACGCGGGACGTCTGTCCCGCAGAGCCGGTAGGTAGTCCGGCCGTGTCCGCAAAAGAGCGGATGTAAGTAACCCTCCCTCCTTGGGTCGTCCCTTCCTTGCCGAAGGTAACAACACAAGGAGGGAATTTTTATGGAGACCGTATGGGGAAAGCTTATCATCTTTTTTGAGGATCCCTTTTGGGTGGGGATATTCCAGCGGGTCAGTGAGGGGGAACTCACGGCCTGCAAAGTCACCTTTGGCGGGCAACCCCGGGACCAGGAGATCTACCAGTTTGTACTCGATCATTACGCCGCCCTTCGGTACAGTCCAGGGGTAGCGGCGGAGCAAAAGCCCCAGGCAAAGAATCCCAAGCGTCGCCAGCGTCAGGTCCGAAAGGAGACCCGTCCCACCGGGACCGGGACCAAGTCCCAGCAGGCGCTTCAGCTTCAGCGGGAGGCGGGCAAGGAAAGCAGAAAGGCCGCCGCTCGGGAGAATCAGGAGGCGGAGAAGGAACGTCGTTTTGCACTGCGGCAGGAGAAAAAGCGGGAGAAGCGGAGAGGGAGATAGGGTTTACTTTCGATTAAATGCCACGGGGTAGTTTTTGGCCTGTGGGTTGTGCAAAACGACGTTTTTCTTTGGGTGCCGCACGGAAAATCCCTCGCCCATCTGGCATCCCCCGGCTATGAATACAGCTTCTAAGGCCCGCCCGTTCAAAAAGCGGCCCCCTAGGGGCTGTTCACATAATGAAGAGTGTGTTATAATGTAAAGCATGGAATTG
>CAJUFK010000115.1 GCA_910585535.1 uncultured Angelakisella sp.
TGAGGCCCCACCCGTTCCCATCCCGAACACGGAAGTTAAGCTCACCAGTGCCGAAAATACTTGGCGGGAAGCTGCCTGGAAAGATAGGTCTTTGCCAGCACAAAAGCGACCGTTCTCTGTGAGGAGAGCGGTCGTTTTGCTTTTGTGGTACGGTAAGCAGGAGACACAATCCAGCCAAGGAACTCAAACCTGGAAGGGAGACTGTGCAGATGCCAATTTTTGCGTATTGTGGCCGGTCGATTTTTTACCAGGAATACGGAAAAGGGAACCCCCTTGTCTTCCTCCATGGCAACACGGCCTCTTCTAAAATGTTTGAACTGCTTATGTCGCTGTACGCCGATAAATTCAGGTGTATTTTGATGGATTTTCTGGGCAATGGAAGGTCCGACAGAGTGGACAGTTTTCCCCCCGATATTTGGCAGGATGAAGCCCGGCAAACGATCGCCCTGGTCGAGCATCTGGGCTGTACAAAGGTGAATTTGGCGGGGACGAGCGGCGGCGCCTGGGCGGCCATCAATGCGGCCTTGGAACGTCCGGACCTGTTTCGTACAGTGATAGCGGACAGCTTCGACGGGCGTGCCCTTCACGATAGGTTTTCCGAGGACCTCCTGTCCGAAAGGGAGACTGCGAAGGCGAATGTGCAGGCAAGGCAGTTTTACGAGTGGTGCCAGGGCGCCGATTGGGAAAGGGTGATTGACCTTGACACGGAAGCCCTGCTGAAATGTGCAGAGGAAAAGCGTCCTTTATTCTGTAAAGCCTTGGAGGAGATGGAGGTCCCGCTGCTGCTTATGGGGAGCAGGGCCGATGAAATGTGCAGGAAAGACCTTGACCAGGAATACAAAGAGATGGCGGCCCTCATCCCCCGGGCGGCGATTTGGATGTTCGAGGATGGGGGACACCCTGTAATAGCGACAAATGCTGAAAAGGCAGCAGAGGTAATCTGCAATTTTATAGCATCACAAAGCTGACCTGTATCCCGGACTCTTGTTGGGAGTGGCCTACCCCTCCCGCATCCAAAAGGCGGGCCGGACGCAGACGTCGGTTTCCTCCACTGAACTGGCGTACAGCTCGATATAGTCGTCATAATTGACACAGCTTAGAACGTCGTAAAGCCCGTCTGGGTTGTTGGTGGGGGTGACCTCCGGGAGGCGCAGCCACCAGCAGCCAGCATAGAGGAGGGGATCCTCCGCCTCGGTTTCCTGAGGGGAGAGGAACCAGGCCCCCCGGCTCCGGGCGTAGGGGGTGGTGAGGGCGGACCGGGTCATGGGATGCTCCTCCGACTCGAAGTAATCCACCGCCGCCTCGTAGTCCAGAAGGAACAGCTTGTCGTCAGTGTCATACTGGGGGCAACCCTTGTGGTTTATCAGATGGGTGGTGAGGATCCGCCCCTGTTCCTCGAAGGAGAAGGCGGACTCCAGAAAATTCCGGTTCAGCCAGCGCCGCAGATCGCAGCTGGCCCAGGTCACCATCTCCGGGGTATGATGGTAGGGCTTGCAGTCCAGCAGAAGCTGGCTGATGCAGAGAAGCTTCCCCTCCTCCTTTGCCAGGACAAGCCATTGGATGGGCTCCTTTTGGGAAGGATCGCTGCTGCTTTGGGGATACGCCCCCAGGGTGACCAGATCGCCAATCTCTGCCATGACGAACGCCTCCTTTTTTCCAAGTATAGCACCTGCCCGGCGGGAAAACAAGCTGTCCCGGAAAGATTGGGAAATTGACAGCCCCCGCACCATCCTGTATAATGGGCGGCAGAGGCTCCGGCATCACACAAAGACAGAAAGGGGGCGGGGAGCTTGGCCAACGTCCGCGACTTCCAGTACATCGCCGAAATTGCCCGGTACGGCAGCATCACCAAGGCGGCAGAGGCCCTTTATCTCAGCCAGCCAACCCTGACAAAATTCCTCCAGCGGGTGGAGCAGGAGGTGGGGACTCCTCTTTTCCATCGGGTGGGGAAGCGGTTTATCCCTACCCCGGCGGGGGAGGTCTATGTGGAGAAAGCCCACAGCATCCTGCTTCTCAACAGCCAGCTGGACCAGGAGCTGGATGACTTGGCCTCCATGCGCCGGGGGAGCGTTCGGGTGGGGACCACGGCGGGACGGGCGGATTACCAGGTCTCCACCATCCTGCCTCGATTCGCCAGGAGATACCCCGGGGTCCGGGTCCTTCTCTCCATGGGGCACACCGAGCAGCTGCTGAAGATGATTTTCAATAACGAGCTGGACATTGTTCTTTCCAACTACGATGGGGAACAGCCTGCCCTGGACCACGAGTTCATCGGGGAGGAGGAGCTGGTGCTGGCCGTCCCCAGGGATAGCCCTCTGGCCGCAAGTGCCCGGAAGAAGGAGGGCTTTCGTTTTCCGGTGACCGATCCGGAGCAGTGGCGGGACGAGCCCTTTGTCCTCCCCGCTGTAGTCTCCCGCTCCTACCGCCTGGCCCAGGCGTATTTCCGGACGGTGGGGGTCCAGCCCCGGGTAGTGGCGGAAATCGCCGGGATCCAATTCGTCATCACAGCAGTGAGGGTTGGGCTGGGAGTCTCCATCTTCACCTCAGTGCCTCTGGCTCCCTCGGACGGGATTGTCTACCTCTCTCTGGGCCAGGAGGATGTCCCACGGCAGCGGGTGGCCCTCATCACCCGCAAAGGCTTCTACCTGGATGAGGCCCACCAAGCCTTTCTCCAGCTTTTGCGGGACTCCTACTGCTGAATGCGCTATAGTTTGTCGAAATCCGCCAAAGAACAGCCATCTTTCTTGTGAAAGGTGGCTTGTTTTATTGCTTAAAGCTATTTTTACATGAAAACTATGTATTTGATTCATGATTTTGTTTGTGGTATTCTTAACACAAGGAAAAACACACGAAAACCAGCCACAAAGAGGGATGGTTTTGGTAGACCCGTACAGCTGTTGGCCAACAGATCGGACGGACGACTAGGAGGTAACAGGATGAATTTGGACCGCTACCGCAAGAGCTACGAGGAGCTGGAGGCCATCCAGCAGACCAAGAACCTGGACTTTTACGCCAACCCCGCCAAATATTATCAGAAGCCCTTCCGTATCGCCGGGAATCTCTACTATATCGGGGACCAGAAGGTCTGCTCCCACCTGGTGGACACCGGCGACGGTCTGCTGGTCTTTGACAGCGGCTATCCCGGCACCGCCCACCTGATGCTCCAGTCCATCTGGGAGCTGGGCTTTAACCCCAAGGATGTCAAGGTTATCATTCACTCCCACGAGCATTTCGACCACATCGGCAACGCCTGTGAGTTCCAGACACTCTTCGGGACCAAGCTGGCGGTGAGCCGGGCCGGGGGAGAGGTGATGCGGGACCACCCGGAGCAGGTGTACATGGAGGCCAGCCCCAACCGCTATTCCCCCATCTTCACCCCGGACATCCTCCTGGAGGACGGGGAGGTCTTTACCCTGGGCAATACCAGCGTCCGCTGCGTCCTCACCCCTGGGCACTCCGAAGGGGTAATGACCTTCCTCTTCCAGATTCGGGAGGGGGAGACGGTGTACAACGTGGGGTACTTTGGGGGAGCGGGCTTTAACACCCTCTACAAGAAGGCCCTGGAAAAGAACGGGCGCTCCCTTTCAACCCGAGAGCAGTTTCTGGATTCCTTCCGCAAGGTGCGGGACGAGAAGGTGGACATCGTCCTGGGCAACCATCCCCACCAGAACGAGACGCTGAAAAAACGGGAGGAGATGCTGGCCCATCCCGAGAAGAACCCCTTCATCGACCCCGCCGAATGGCGGTCCTTCTGCGACACCATGACCGATAGCTTCCGGCAGTTTATGGAGATGGGAAACTAAGCCCATCCCAACGAAAAAGTTTGAGGAGGAAAAAACAACATGACCCCCACTTTACTGGCAACCATCATTTTGATCGTTACCGTGATCCTGTTCTTTACCCCCAAGGTGCCCAACTCGGTGACTGCCGTCATCGGCACCATCGCCATGGGGCTCTCCGGCATCCTGCCGGTCAAGACCATCTTTAACTACTACACCTCCACCACCTGCATCCTGATGATCGGCATGATGATTATTGGCGGCGGCATGATGCACACCGGCTTCGCCGGATGGCTTGGGAACAAGCTCATCGGCATGACCGGCAAGGGGGAGAAGAACCTCCGCCTGGCGGCTGTGCTGGCGGGCTGGATCATGTCCTCCCTGGCCAGCGGCTCCGCCTCCATGATGATTCTCTACCCCATCATCTGCAGCATCTGCATCGCTTCCCAGGTCTCCATGTCCCGGATCATGTTTCCCATGTTCGCCGGCATCGGCTTCGGCAGCCTGATGACAGTGGCTGGCAGCGGGATGTGCGGCGCCACCAGCGCGATCCTGGAGGAGGCCGGCTTTAGGGGCTGGAGCTTCTTCGAGCCCGCCTGGATCGGTTTCCCCATGGCCCTGGCCAGCACCCTCATCATCTACTTTTTGGGGGATAAGCTGCTTCCCAAGACCATGGTCATGCCCGACAGCGACCAGGCGGACCGTGCCTCCGGCGTCCCCACCCAGTTCACCGGAAAAATGGCCATCTCCGCTACCATCCTCGCCCTGACCATCATTGGGATGGTGGTCAACGCCGACATCCTGCCTATGTATATGTGCGCCGCCATCGGCGCGGCAGCCAGCGTCCTCACCGGCTGCCTGAACCAGAAGCAGATGTTCCAGAGCATCAGCTGGAGTACCATCTTTATGATCGGCGGCATGACCGCTGTGGCCAAGGGCGTGGAAGCCAGCGGCCTGGGCACCGTTATCGCCGACGGCATCATGGGCATGGTGGGCAATAACGCCTCCCCTGTCCTCCTGGTGGGCATCATCTACCTGGTTACCGGCTTCATCACCCAGTTTATGTCCAACAATGCCTCTGCCAGCATTATGGCCCCCATCGGCATTGCCCTGGCGGCCAACCTGGGCATCGAGCCCTACGCCTTTGTGGCAGCAGCCCTGGGCGGCTCCCTCATCGCCATGCTTACCCCCATCGCCACCCCCTCTATGGCCTTTGCCATGGAAGGCGGCAAGTACACCCCCAAGGAGGTCTTTAAGTGGGGCCTCTGCACCGCCCTGATCCCCAACGTCATCATCGCCTTTGTGGTTATCCCTCTGGTCTGGCTCTGATTTGTCGTCCCTCATTTCTACATAGAAGCCGCGCCGATCCATGCCTGCAAGGGCCGGGACCGGTGCGGCTTCGCCATAAAAACCCACGGCAGGAAAGTTCCCGCCGCGGGTTTGCTTTAGGAATTCCGGCCTTGAAGCTGCTGAGCAATCTTTTCCGCCACCATCTTGGAAAACTCTCCGAAGCCGTCGTAGGTGCAGTCTATGGAGATCCGCTGGCCTCCGGCGGACTTGAGGCGGATAAACCGCGGGTTACAGTTATACTCTACAATCTCCCACCACTCCATCTCCACCGGTGGGAGGAAGGGGTGGTAGCGGATGATCCGCCGCTGGTCGTAGCAAAGGCGGTGCTTGTCGGCAAGGGCCTTGAAGAGAAAGCCCAGGGCGATGATCCCCGCCCCCATGAGGAAAAAGAGGAACACCACGCCCCCTTGCCCGAATCCGATGTCGGCGAAGCAGAGGCAGCCCAAAAAGAGCATCCCCAGGCCGATGACCACCATCATCACCAGACAGACCATCCCCTGCCGGGGGTTCAGGAGGACCCACATCCCATCGGGGGTTAGGGCGGGGTTCCGGGGGCCCTTTTTGAAGCCCCCGTTTAGGTACTGGACCGCCACAAGGATGAGGACGGAGGCAAGGAGGGTAACGGGAAACGACATGGAAGATTACCCCTTTCCGCAAATTGTGAGAAGATGCTCGACAGCCCCGGCGAAGCCCTTGCCGGATTCCTCCGCCGCGACAAAAGCCGGAAGATGCTGGATCTTCTCCACAAAGGGCTTGATGTTTGCGACCCCGCAGCTGGTAGGGAAGAAGGCAAACATAGGCTCGTCGTTGGGGGAATCCCCAAAGAAGATGACCTTTTCCTTGATGGTTTCATCGTCGGGTTCGCCCAGGATTTCTTTAAGAAACATCCTGGTCATATCCAGCTTGTTGTAATCTCCAAACCAGGCGTTGACGTGAATGGAACTGACCTTGGCCACCGCCCCCAAAGACTCGGCAATCTCCTTGATCTTGTCGGCGGCCTCAAAGCCCAGGTAGGGGGGGTCTTCGTTAAAATCAATGGCCACATCGTAGATCCGGGCAAATTGATCCTTGGAGACCCGGCAGCCGGGGACCCCTGCCAGGCAGGCGTCCCGGACGGCGGCCAGGCGGCCCTGGATGTCACCATCCGCCACCGAGGGATGGGTGAAGGTGTGGCGGTGGCCGTCCTTGAAGTAGTAGACAAAAGCTCCGTTTTCTCCCACCACGGCAGTGACCGGCCACTGGCGGACGATAAGGTCGCACCAGCCGGCGGGGCGGCCGGTGACGGGAATGACCCGGTACCCTGCGTCATGGAGCCGCCAAAGGGCGGTGTAGGACTCGGGGGGGAGCTTGCCGTCGGTGGTGATGGTATCGTCGATGTCACAGAGGATATAGCGGAGCTTTTCGGCTCGGGAAAGTTCAATGGTAGAAAAGGGTTTCATAGGCTGTCCTTTCACTTTTTGTCTTTTTGCTTGGGAACAGGCGGCTGTTCCCGCCGAACAGAGGGGTCAGAAGGAGACGACCAGGAGCATCTTAAACCGCTCCACGCCGTACACCGCATGAGGGACGTTCTGGGGCATGACCACCGTCTCCCCGGCGGAAAGGAAAAACTCCTCCCCGCCCACCACAAAGCGGCCCCGGCCCTCCAGGACGGTGACCATGGCGTCGCCGCCAGAGGCGTGGGTGGAGATCTCTTCCCCCTTATCAAAAGAGAAGATGGTAACTCCCATTTTGTCGTTCTGCACCAGGGTCTTGCTGACCACCTGGCCGGGCTGGTAGTCCACCAGGTCCTTCAGCTTTAGGACCCTGCTCTTTTCAATGTTCTTATACATCTGCAGTTCCCCCCAGAAACTCTTTTCCGTCCTCCAGGTCACGGATGGAGAACCGCCCGTCCTCGTAGACCATGTAGCTGTGGGGGTTCCCCTCCTTGGGCAGGGAGGCGGAGCCGGGGTTGAGATAGGTGTACCCCTCCTCTTTGTGGGGGCGGATCACCGGGACATGGGTATGGCCGTGGATGAGAAGATCCCCCCGCTTCAGCATGGGAAGACGGTCCTCGTTGTACAGGTGCCCATGAGTGACAAAGGCCATCCGGTCTCCCAGCCAGAGGACCATATAGTCGGCCATCACCGGGAAGGGAAGGACCATCTGGTCCACCTCGGCTTCGCAGTTGCCCCGGACGCAGAGCAGCTCCTCCTTCATCTCCGAAAGAAGGGCGGTGACCCCCTTGGGATCGTAGTCCCGGGGGAGGTCGTTTCGGGGGCCGTGGTACAGGAGGTCCCCCAGAAGGATCAGCTTTCCCGGCTTTTCCCGCTCCCAGGCAGCCCGCAGGGCCTTTGTCCAGAAGAGGGAGCCGTGAAGATCGGAGGCAAACATCAGCTTCATAAAAATCATCCTTTCCTTGCTGTGGACCTATCCGGCGGTGATGTCGGCGGTCACGGCTTTTACTGCTTTCAGGAGGGCGTCCGGTTCCACCTCAATCTGGGTTCCGATGCGGCCTCCGCTGACCACAACGGTGGGAAGGTCCTCCACCCGGCGGTCAAAAACGGTGGGGTAAAGCTTTTTCATCCCCACCGGGCTGCATCCGCCCCGGATGTAACCGGTCACCTTGTTGATCTCGTCCACCCGGATCATGGAAACGGACTTTTCCCCCACCGCCTTGGCTGCCTTCTTAAGGTCTAAATCCAGTTCCACCGGCAGGACAAAAACGAAGTAACCCCCGGAGGACCCTTTGGTTACCAGGGTTTTCCAAACCCGCTTTGGATCCTGGCCGATCTTGGCGGCCACGCTGGGGCCGTCGATCTTCCCGTCGCTGTTATCGTAGGTGTGGACGTTGTAGGGGATCTTCTCCCGGTCCAGCATCCGCATGGCGTTGGTTTTTGCTTCTGACATTTTGGCTTCCCCTTTCCTCCAAACAGGGCTTGGGCCCCGTTAGGGATGCGTCCTAGGCCCGGGTGGACTGTATCGCCTTGGCCGGGCACATCTCCTGACAGCAGAAGCAGGAGATGCACCTGCGCCGGTCAATTTTCGCCTTGCCGTTTTCTATGGCGATGATGTGCTGGGGGCAGCTTTCGGCGCACCGGCCGCACCCCACGCACTTCTTTTCCACCACCTTGGGCCGGGGGCGGAACAGGCGGTCGGTTACCGCCCGGGCAGGCTTCCGCAGAAACCCGGGAAGGTAGCCGGTGAAGTCGGCGCTTTGGGTTTTAGGCCGCCGGAAGGGCGGGCCCGGCTCCAGGGGGTCCCCGGTAAGGACCGGAGGATCCTCCAGCCACCCCCGCTCCCGGGCTTGGCGGAGCATGGGGATGGTTTCGGGGTCCAGACCCATGACAGTCCCGGCCAGGAACCAGTCCAGATGGAAGAGGTCCCGGCTGGCGAAGGTGTACCCCAGCGCCCGGGGGTCCCCTCCGGCGGGGCCGTCCCCCTCCATGGCGGTCACCCCGTCCACCAGGGTCACCGAGGGCCGTACCAGGCTGGCAAGATCCAGGAGCATCCCGGCGAACTCCTCCCAGCCGGGATACCGGCAGTGGATGGCAGGCTTTTCCAGCCCCGGGATCACCCCGAACAGGTTTTTAATCCCCAGGGAGACCACCGTCATCCCATGGGTCTTGACCTTGGGCAGGTTGATGACGTAGTCCGCCTGACGCACCGGGTCGATAACCGGAAACCTGTGGCAGATCTTCCCCTGGGGCTGATCCACCTGGGCAGAGGAGGTATCGCTGTTCAGCGTTACCCCAGTGAGGGTGTCCATTTTACTGGCGGCGTAGACGCTTCGGAGGCGGATCTCGTTGTAAGGGCCCCCGGGGCTGTCCGCCAGGGTGATGTCCCGAATTCCCCGTTCCCGGAGCCAGTCGATCACCGCCTGGACCAGGGCCGGGTGGGTGGTCACCACCTGCTCCGGCTTCCGGGCGGCCAGAAGGTTGGGCTTTAGGAGGACCTTCATCCCCGGGCGGAGGTCCTTTTCCACCCCCAGGGCGGCAAAGTGGAAGTCCACCGCCTCCCGGAGGAGGCCGGGGTCGTAGGACGGAGTTTTCCGAACAGAGATCAGGCTCATTTCAGGCCCTCCACAAAAAGTTCGATCCGGCGCAGGGCCTCGATGAGATGCTCCACGCTGTAGGAATAGGAGATCCGCACATGGCCCTCGCCGCTTTGACCGAAGGCGTTTCCGGGGACCACCGCCACCTTCTGCTCCTCCAAAAGCCGCTGGCAGAATTCGTCGGAGGAGAGGCCGGTGGACCGGATGGAGGGGAAGACGTAGAATGCCCCCAGGGGGTCGGCGCAGGTCAGACCCATTCGGTTGAGGCTGCTGACCATCAGCCCCCGGCGCATCCCGAACTGGATCGCCATCCGCTCGATCTCCTCGTCGCAGTGCTTCATGGCCTCGATGGCGGCGTACTGGCTGGTGGTGGGGGCGCACATGATGGCGAACTGATGGAGCTTGGTCATCACCTTGATGACCTCTTGGGGACCTGCGGCGTAGCCCAGCCGCCAGCCAGTCATGGCGTAGGCCTTGGAAAAGCCGCCCACGACCACGGTCCGCTCCGCCATCCCCGGCAGGGAGGCGATGGAAACGTGCCTGCCCTCAAAGGTCAGCTCGGCGTAGATCTCGTCGGAAAGGACGATGATGTCCCGCTCCCGGAGGATCCCAGCGATGGACTCCAGGTGTTCCTCCTTCATAATGGCCCCGGTGGGGTTGTTGGGGTAGGGCAGGACCAGGACCTTGGTCCTGGGGGTGATGGCGGCCTCCAGGGCCTGGGGGGTGAGCCGGAAGCCGTCCTCCGGCCTGGTGACGATGGGGACGGGAACGCCCCCGGCCAGGCGGGTGATGGGGTCATAGCAGACAAAGGAGGGTTCCGGGATCAGGACCTCCTCCCCGGGGTTCAGACAGGCCCGGATGCAGAGGTCAATGGCCTCGCTTCCCCCCACCGTGACCAGGATCTCCTGGTCGGTGTAGGAGAGGGAGAAGCGCCGGGCCAAATAGGCGGCGATCTGACGGCGAAGCTCTGCAAGGCCGGCGTTGGCGGTGTACCAGGTGCGGCCCTTCTCCAAGGATTCAATACCGGCCCGCCGGATGGCGTAGGGGGTCTTAAAGTCCGGTTCCCCCACCCCCAGGGAGATGACCCCCTCTATGGTGGCGGCCAGGTCGAAGAATTTCCGGATCCCCGAGGGACGCAGCTCCTGGGCGCACCGAGAAAGAACAGCGGAGTAATCCATCAGCCGCCCTCCCTCTCGTCCTGTTCGTCCCCGCAGGTCATAACGCCTCCCTGCTTGTAGGTTTTCAGGACAAAGTGGGTGGCGGTGGACTCCACCGAATCCAGGGGGGCCAGGCGCTGGGCCACAAAGAGGGCCACGTCCTTAAAGGTTTTGCCGGTAACGGTGAGGCCCAGGTCGTAGCCGCCGCTCATCAGCTCCACCGACTCCACCTCGTCAAACTGGGCGATGATGCCGGCCACTTCCTCGAAGCCCATGCCGCTTTTGGGGGTGACCTTCAGCTCGATGCGGGCGGTGCAGAGGTCCCGGTCGGTTTTCTCCCAGTCGACGATGGCTTTATAGCCCCGAATTACCCCATCGGCCTGGAGGCGGGCGATTTTGGCCTCCACCCCCTGGGGGGTATCCCCGGTCATATCGGCCAGCTGTTTGCTGGTGAGACGGGCATTTTCGGACAAAAGCTGGATCAGCTGATTCATC
>CAJUFK010000116.1 GCA_910585535.1 uncultured Angelakisella sp.
TTAGCGCGGAGAGGCTTTGCTACTTTCTTTTTGCGATAGAAAAAGAAAGTAGAAGCCTAACGCCCTGTACAACCTCCCCCGCAAATACACCCCGGTGGGGTGTTTTGCGCGGACGCACCCAGTAACAGGACCGAGGGGCCCCGCCCCTTCGGTCCGTGACCACTAAAGGCCGCCGCCAGGCGGCCCTTCGGACGCGGCCCCCCCTGCGGCGGTAAACATCCGCAATCGGCCCACTCCCTATTTCTTCCCGCTCTTGTTCTGCCCGAACCGGGCCTCCAGCCGTTCCTTGGCCCGCATCCGTTCCGCCTCGTCGCTGGTGGAGGCCATCGCCTCCACCGGGTACCAGCAGCTTTCCCGGAAATCCGGGGCGTTTCCTTCCAGCACAAAGGCGGAAAGAAGCTCCAGCACCTTTTCCCGGGTGCGGTTTTGGACGACATATCCCGCCATCTTGGCGCCGCCCTCCGGCTTTTTCAGCAGGAAGATCAGGTCGTACCCCCGCTCTCCCCGCAGGCAGTTGACGGCGAAAAGCTCCTTGCCCTCCACGATAACCGGGGCCTCCAGGCGGATCTGGTCGCCGGGGTTCAGCTTGTCCAGCTGCTCCTCCAGAATCTCCCGGGTCACCGGGGTGATCCGCTTCTGCTTGTCCAGGTAGTCGGTGAGAACGAATGTCTGCTGTTCCATCTTACAGACCCTCCCTTTCTTTGATCTCCCGGGCCAGCTGCACCACGTAACAGTGGGCCGGGTCGGTGTCCTTGATCCTTTCGTAGACCTGCCGCCCGCAGCCCATGTCGTCCAGCATTTTCGCGGTGGAATATGCCAGGATGTTGTTCCAAACGAACTGCTGGGCCTCCCCGGTGAGGATCCCTTGGATGACCGTCTCCCGGTCCGGAAAATGGCCGAACCATTCCAGGCAGAAATCCAGCCCCAAGCGGACGCTGTCAAAAAGGGCCTCGGTGTCGGTCCGTTTGGTGATAAGCCACTCCTTGTCCTCGCAGTCCTCCCGGAAGTCCCTGGGCCGCAAAAGGTCCAGCGGCCCCCGCTTCTGGAGGCTGCCGCTGTCCTGCCGCTCTACAAGCTGCCGAAGCTGGCAGTCGTATTCCTTGAACTTCCTCTCGGTGATCTCCGGGGTCTTTTCAAAGTACACCCCGATGTCCAGCCGGAACAGCAGGTAGTCCTTGCTGTTGCCCCGGTTTTTGCTGAAGCAGATGATCTTTCCCAAGCCGTCCGGGGTGAAGAGGCGGAAGTTCTGCCCGTCCTTTTTGAACCCCAGGGGCTTTAATACGCCGTGGGCCTGCTTTAATAATGCGGTGAACTGTTCCTGAGGCGTCATCACGGCTTCCTCCTGCAAATGGTGTTGGCAAGGACCACCATCACCAGGGCTGTTCCCCCGATGACCACCCCCAGCACCGGGGCGAAGCTGGCGGGGAGGCGGTCCTGGAACAGGGCCACCCCCAGAAGAAAGACGGCGATCACCGCTGCTCCGCTGCCCATGACCCGGCAGAGGCGCTTTTCATCGTACTTCTGCTTTTCTTCTGGGGAGGATGTGTTGTACCCGGCGATGAGCCACGCCCCCCTCCCGGAGAGAAGCAGGACCGCAATCCCGGCAAAAACGGCCGCCACCAGATAGAACACCCAGTCCGGCCCGTTGGAGATGTCTTTCAGCGTCACGGAATAAGCACCTCACTTCTTGTTGGCGTTTTTCTTCTCCTGCTTTTCCATCTTGGCCACCCGCTTCTCCCACTCCTTGGTGACCTCCTTCCAGCGGTCAAAGCCCTGGGGAAGCTGGCCGTCCAGGCAGCCGACAAACCACTCCGCCGCCTGGCGGCCGGTGGTCTTTTCCCGGTAGGTGCGGAAGGCCCCGTTTTTGGGCAGGGCGATCTGGATGGTGGCCCGGGCGTCCTCTTTGGTGCCGCCGTCCAGGAAGATGAGCCAGGGGGGCAGACGGAGGATGGCGCTTTGGTAGCTGCCGTCGGCCACCTTCTGGGCGGCCAGCTCCACGTCCCGGCGGGAGAACCGCTCGTACTTGCGGCTGGTCCCGGTGCCGTCGGTGATGTTCAGATAGGGGAGGTGCCGCTCCTGGTCCCCCTGTTCCTGGGCGGTCCGGACCTGGACCGCCTGCCAGCCCTCCCCAAAGACATCGGGGACCTCCTGCCGCTCCAGCAGGCGGGTCATTACGGCCAGGGCCTCCTCCTTTTGGATGTCCAGCCGCCCGAAGCCCCGGTGGAGGTCGTTCCCCTGGGGCTGGGCGGTTTTCAGGATGGCGATGAGCCAGATCTTGCCATTGCCTTGGCAGGTGCAGTTCAGGGCGGTGAGGACCTCGGTGATGCCGGGGGCGATCTGCTTCATCCCGGCGGGAAGATCCCCGCTGGGGCAGAGGATCAGCTGCTGGCCTGGAGCCAGGGCCTCCATCTGCTCGGTCAAAAGGGCCCGGCTCACCCGGGAGGTGCGCTGGCCGTCGGTTTTGGTCAGGTAGAAGCCGGGGACCTCCCCAACCGGGGCGGGGGTGGAGGCGGCCCGCTCCCCCTGTTTTGCCTGGCGCACCCGGAACTCCTGCTCCCGGCGGTCCCACTCGTCCTGGGAAAGGCTGGTGATCCGGTTGTACTGGGCATAGTTGCCAAACTCCGCCAGAGGGGCCCGGAGGCGGAGGCACTGGATGGCGGCGTCCAGCTCCCGGTAGTCCATCATGTCGGTGATAAACCGCTGCTGGCGGTTGTCCACAATCAGCAGCTGGGTGATCCGGCGCAGGCCGTTGCCGTTTGCCCGGTGGTGGACCTCGTTGCGGCCATAGACCCCCCGAATGTTGGGGATGTAGGTGGCCTCGTCCCCCAGGACCCATTCCCGGCCGATGCCCACCTTCTCGAACCAGTTGGCCCCGGCGGCCAGATCCCGGTCCACCATGGCGAACAGCTCCTGCCAGTCGGGGGCCTCCTCCGGCCTGGGCAGCTGGCTGCGGATGGACCGGGCCAGGGTGCTGCTTCCGGGCCGCAGGCTGTCCCGGAGGGAGACGAAGATCATGCAGCCCCCCAGGGCCAAAAGGCCCAGGCCGAAGATCAGGCCGATGCCCATCTTGATGTATTCCATGTAATCCCAGCCGGTTTTATCCATTCCCAGCTGGGTATAGCCGTAGACCTCGACGCAGACCCCCAGGAGGAGCAGCACCACCCCCCAAAGGAAATTGCCTGCCTGTCCCTTGGCCCGGTCCAGGCAGTAGTTGTGGGGCAGCTGGCTGACAGGGGTGTTTTTGTTGGTGGTGAGCATGGCGGTTACCTCCGGCTCCTCCTCCGGGACGGGGAGGTTTTTGTTTTGGGCGCACAAAAGGAAAGGGCGCGGCGCTACAAAAATATTATAGTACAGGCGGCGGGGATTTTCAATATTTTGCCGGAAAAAACCAAGGCCGGCCCCCGGTTTACAAAAGCCGGAACAGATGCTATAATGTCCAAAGAGCCAGTTTTTTCAGGGATTGTACAAGAAAGAATCACACAGAAAGGTGACTTCGCTATGGGAGCCAAAGAAATCGAGATCCTCCGGCCGGTTTTCTGCCGGGAATTTTCCTGCATCGGGCCGGCCTGTACCGACAACTGCTGCCACACCTGGCGGATCGATGTGGATAAGAAGCACTACTTCCAGTACCGCAATGTCCGCGACCCGGAGTTCCATGCCCTCTGCGCCACCGCCCTGCGGCGGAAAAAGAAGGACGCCACCGAAGAATGCTTTGCCATCCTGGCCCATCCGGCGGACGGCAAATGCAGCTTCCAGGACGAGGACGGCGGCTGCCGCATCTACCGCCTGCTGGGGCAGGGCTCCCTTTGCACCACCTGCACCATCTATCCCCGGCGGCGGGCCCAGTTCCTGCCGGGCCTCCAGGAGTTTTCCCTTTCCCTCTCCTGCGAGGAGGTGGTCCGCCTTGCCCTTTTCTCCGGCGGACCGGTGAAGTTCGAGCGGGTCACCGCCGCCCTGGATGAGGAGGATCCCTTCCTTCTTACCCCTGCCATCACCGTCCAGGGCCGGGGATTTGCGCCGCCGCCCCCCTTTGGCCAGCCCCTGCGCCAGGCCTGCCTGGACCTGATGGCGGACCAGACCTGGACCCCCAAGGAGCGGATTATGGCCATCGGGCTGCTCCTCCGCCGGGCCGACCAGCTGATCCAGGAGAAAAAGCAGGATCAGATCCCCGCTGTTGCACAGCGGTTCCACCAGTCCCTTCGGGAGCAGCCGGAGACCCTGGCCCAGCTGTTCCAGCGGCCGGCCTACAGCCGGGAGGCCCACGCCGGGGCCCTGCGGATGCCCATGGCCCATCTCCTGGCCGCAGGCAGAAAGCCCCTGTACCAGGGCCTTCTTGACCGCCTGACCGCTTTCTGCCAGTGGGATGCCCCCAACAATACCTACCACATCGGCCTCACCGCCCTGGACCAGCTGATCCGGGAGACCGAGGCCAAGGCCGACCCCATCCTCCGGGATAATGCCCAGGCGGTGGAGAACTACTTCACCTGCTACCTCTTCTCCGATATGTTCCCCATCTTCCTGCTGTACCGGGGCTTTACCCTGGAGCAGGAGGCGGTCCTCCTGGCGCAGCAGTACGCCCTGCTTCGCATCCTTCTGGCCGCCCTCCCCGAGGAGGAGGGAGAGGACGCCCAGCGCCGCCTCACCCGGGGTGTGGTGGCCCTGGCCCGGATCACCCAGCACAGCAACATCGGCAAGACCTTCCACTCCCTGGCGAAGGTCTCCGGCCTGGACAGCCTGGGCCACGCGGCCTATCTTCTCTGGTAAACGTCTTTTTTGAGGCGGTGTGCCAAGGCCGCTTTTCTGTGGCCCAGGCCCTGGCCGGGATGGGGGCCGACCTCAATATGTGGCGGAGGTTTTCTACGCGGCCATCAACATGGTATCCATGATGAACCAATACAATATGCTGGCCCGGGTCATCGCCGACGAGGAACTGTTCGGCATCCTCAAGGAGATCTACTCCCAGGTGGACAATATGACGTCGGTCCGCCTGTACCTGGGCGCGCTGCGGCACATCAGCGACCAAAGCCTGGAGGCCAGAAAAAAGGAGCTGCGAAAGATCCTGAGCGGGAAGAAAAAGGAGCTGTCCGCCCAGGGATAGCCATTCATCTGCCGGGGAACTGCCTCTAGGGGCGGCTTCCCGGTTTTGACTTTTGGGCTCCTGCCGGGAAAACCCTTGCCCCCCGCCGCCAAAAGGATTATAATAGTACCCAATCCCAAAAGGAAGGAGCAGCCGCCTATGAACCAAGTCCTGGGCCAGCTGGCCCGGCGGAAATCGGTCCGGGCCTATGAGAACATCCCCGTCACCCCGGAGGAAAAGCGCCTTATTCTGGAGGCCGCCTGCCAGGCCCCCACTGCCGGAAACCAGCAGCTTTACACCATCCTGGACATCACCCATCAGGCCCTGAAAGACGCCCTGGCGGTGACCTGCGACAACCAGCCTTTTATTGCCAAGGCCCCCCTGGTTCTGATCTTCTGTGCCGACTGTAAAAAGTGGTATGACGCCTACCGGGACATCGGCCTTTCCCCCCGGGCGCCCGGGGCGGGGGATCTGCTGCTGGCGGTGGATGACGCCCTCATCGCCGCCCAAAACGCCGTGACGGCGGCGGAGAGCCTGGGCATCGGATCCTGTTATATTGGGGACATTATGGAGCGGTGCCGGGACCACCGGCGGCTCCTGAACCTTCCCGACCTTGTCTTCCCGGCGGCCATGGTGGTTTTTGGCCGCCCCACCCGGCAGCAGCAGGACCGCCCCAAGCCCCGTCGGGCCCCTCTGGAGCAGCTGGTCCACCAGAACGGCTACCGAACCATGGACGGGGAGGAGCTGCGGCGGCTTTTGGACCACAACCGGGGGGAGCGCCCCTATGAGGAATGGCTGACCGCCTTCTGCCAGCGGAAGTACCAGTCGGATTTTTCCCGGGAGATGACCCGCTCGGTGGCGGAATACCTGACCCAGTACAAAGGAGTTGAAGAAAAATGACCGTTTTGGAACGTTTTCTCTGTTATGCTGCTTATGACACCCAGTCCAGTGAAGAAACCAAAACCACCCCCAGCACCGAAAAGCAAAAGGTTTTGGGTCAGGCTCTGGCTAAGGAACTGAACATCCTGGGTCTGGCTGACGCCCGGATGGACGAGAACGGGTACGTCTACGCCAAACTCCCCGCCACCCCGGGGCGGGAGGGAGAGCCCTGCCTGGGGCTTATCGCCCACATGGACACCGCCCCCAGCGCTCCGGGAAAGGACGTGAGGCCCCAGGTGGTGCGGTATGAGGGGGGAGACCTCACCCTGAACAAAGAGCTGGGGGTGGTCATGGAGCTTTCCAGATTCCCCGGCCTGGGCAAGTACGCCGGGCAGGAGCTGGTGGTCACTGACGGCACCACCCTGCTGGGGGCGGACGACAAGGCGGGGATCGCCGAGATCGTCACCGCCGCGGAGTATCTGCTGGCCCACCCGGAGCTGTCCCACGGTCCCATCGCCCTGGGCTTTACCCCCGACGAGGAGATCGGCCAGGGGGCGGATCACTTCGACCTGGCCGCCTTTGGAGCCGCCGCCGGGTATACCGTGGACGGCGGGGAGCTGGGGGAGCTGAACTACGAAAACTTTAACGCCGCTTCGGCCAAGGTGACGGCCCGGGGGCTCAGCGTCCACACCGGTTCGGCCAAGGACGCCATGAAGAACGCCGCATCCATCGCCTGTGAGTTCGCCGCCCTGCTGCCCCCCGCCGAGACCCCGGAGCATACCCAGGGCCGAGAGGGCTTCTTCCACCTCTGCGACATGAAGGGGGACGTCACCGAGGCAGAGCTGGCGTACATCATCCGGGACCACAACAAGGAGCGGTTCCAGGCCCGGAAGGAGACGATGCGCCGGACGGCGGAGTTCCTTAACGCCCGGTACGGGGCGGGCACCGTTGCAGTGGAGATTACAGACAGCTACTACAATATGCTGGAGCCCCTTCGGGACCACATGGACCTTGTGGAAAACGCCCGGGCCGCCATGAGAAAGGCCGGGGTGGAGCCGATGGAGGAGCCCATCCGAGGCGGTACCGACGGGGCCCGGCTTACCTACGAGGGGCTGCCCTGCCCCAACCTCTCCACCGGGGGATTCCATTTCCACGGCGTCTACGAGGCCATTCCCGTGGCGGCCATGGAGAAGATGGTGGAGATCCTGCTGAATCTTGTGACCATGGAAAGGAAGGGATAGACGATGGCCGACAAAAACCTGGATTTTGCCCACCTCTGCACCCGGCTTCCCGGGGACATCGCCCGGCGTAAGGCGGCAGGGGACCTGGAGGGCGCTCTGCGCCTTATCGACCGCAGGCTGGAGGAGGACCTTCAGCCGGAACTGGCCCCCCGGCTCCGCCTGGAGCGGCGGCGGCTGGAACTGCTGCCCTACGACTACCCCCTCACCCGGGAAGAGGCCCTGGCCCAGGTCCGGGCGGAGTGGCCGGAATGCACCGAAGGGCAGTTTGATGCCCTGGTGGACGACGGGCGGATCGACTGGCGGTATCTCCACGGGGAGCCCCGGTTCCACGACCGTTTCCTGGGTTCTTTGCGTCTCTACCCCAAGCTGGCCCCCGGCCTTCGCCAGGAGGAAGAGGACAACGTCAAGCGGGACGAGGTGCTGGCCCGGATGCGCCGGGAGGGGTCTCTCACCGCCCGGATCACCATTCGGGCTTCGGTGCAGCCTGCCGGTGACGTGGCGGGGAGCCGCTTCCAGGCTTGGCTGCCTATTCCCGCCGCCTGCCCCCAGCAGTCGGAGATAGAGATTCTGGACAGCACCCCCGGCGGGGTCTGCGCCCCGGAGGACGCCCCCCAGCGGACCATCTGGTGGGAGGAAAGTGAAAAGCGGGAGTTTTTTGTTACCTACCGGTACCTACACCGGGCGGTTTACACCGACCCCCTGACCATTACCCCGGACCCGGTTCAGCCCGATTTTGACACCGGGGAGGAGGCGCCCCACATCGTCTTTACCCCCTACCTGCGGGACCTTACCGCCCGGGTGACGAAGGGGTGTCAGGGGCCGGTGGAAAAGGCCAAGGCCATCTACGACTATGTC
Source organism: uncultured Angelakisella sp. (assembly GCA_910585535.1). Lineage (GTDB taxonomy): Bacteria > Bacillota > Clostridia > Oscillospirales > Ruminococcaceae > Angelakisella. The sequence goes on from CAJUFK010000116.1 coordinate 8,053, forward strand.
ACCGGTTTTGTGGACTACCGATTCCAGCCGGGGTATCTCCAGCTGGGGAGCATTGCCGACCAGTGCGCCCGGGAGCTTCGGGGGGACTGCGGGGTGTTTGCCCTGCTGTTTATTACCATGTGCCGCCTTGCGGGGATCCCGGCCCGGTGGCAGAGCGGACTGGCGGCCCGTCCCGGCAGCACCGGCTGTCACGACTGGGCGATGTTCTACATCGCGCCCCACGGCTGGCTGTGGGCGGACTGCTCCTTTGGTTCCTCCGCCCGGAGAAACGGGGAGGCGGAACGGCGCAGGCACTACTTTGGCAGCTTGGATCCCTGGCGGATGGTGGCCAACAGCGCCTGCTTTGCCCAGGTGACGCCGCCGGATGAGGAATGGCGCGCCGATCCCTTTGACAACCAGCGGGGGGAGATGACGGCGGACGGCCGGGGTCTGGCGGCCTTCCAGCTTGCGGCGGAACAGGAGCTGGTGGAATTTACCTTGCTGTGAGGCCGGGGCCCCCAGGGTCCGAATTTGCAATAATAAGGAGGGTTGGCCATCGTGGCCCGGGAAACCATTGACCGGCGGGAAAAACTGCTGAAACTTCGGGAAGAATTGCTGGCGGCGGAAGAAGATTTCCTTCAAGGAAGGTTCTACACCGTTGACGAGGTGGCTGAAAAAATGCGTCAAGCTATCAAGCAGACAGCCCCTTCTTCCCCAAAGGATCAATAACTTCACCAAGGAGTGATCGCAGCACTATGTATGAGATCGTCAAGAAACGGGAACTGAACCCCGACGTCACCCTCATGGAGGTGGCCGCCCCCTTTGTGGCCAGAAAGGCCCGGGCGGGGCAGTTCATCATCTTCCGGGTGGATGAAAAAGGGGAGCGGGTCCCCCTGACCATTGCCGGATATGACCGGGAGCGGGGCACCGTCACCATCATCTTTCAGAAGGTGGGACTCTCCACCCGGCTTTTAGGCGCCCTCAAAGAGGGGGACGCCATCCTGGACTTTGCAGGGCCTTTGGGCAAGCCCACCGAGACCCAGGGGATCAAAAAGGTCTGTGTCATCGGCGGCGGCGTTGGCTGCGCCATCGCCTACCCCTCCGCCGTGGCCTTCCGGGAGGCGGGGGCGGAGGTCACCGTCATTGCCGGGTTCCGGAACAAGGAGATCGTCATTCTGGAGGAGGAGTTCCGGGCCGCCAGTGACCGGGTGTACCTGATGACCGACGACGGCTCCTACGGTGAGAAGGGTCTGGTTACCCAAAAACTAAAGGAACTGCTGGACGCCGGGGAGACCTTTGACGAGGTGCTGGCTATCGGGCCCATCCCCATGATGCGCTTTGTGGTGGAGACCGCCAAGCCCTACGGGGTTAAGACGGTGGTTTCCCTCAATCCCATTATGGTGGACGGCACCGGGATGTGCGGCGGCTGCCGGGTGACTGTGGGGGAAGAAGTAAAGTTTGCCTGTGTGGACGGCCCGGACTTTGACGGGGCCCTGGTGGATTTTGACGAACTGACAAACCGCAACCGCACCTACCGGGAGCGGGAGCAGGAAACGATGGAAAGCCACGCCTGCCGCCTGCTGGACATGGCAAAGGAGGGATAAGGGATGCCGAATATGCAGCTGACAAAAACTCCCATGCCGGTGCAGGACCCACAGGTCCGAAGGGGGAATTTCCTGGAGGTGGCCCTGGGCTACACCCCGGAGATGGCCATAGAGGAGGCCAAGCGGTGCCTGAACTGCAAAAACCCCAAGTGTGTGGAGGGCTGCCCGGTGAACATCCGCATCCCGGATTTTCTCACCAGGATGGCGGAGGGGGACTTCCGGGGGGCCTATGAGGTCATCGCCGCCGACAACGCCCTGCCGGCGGTGTCCGGGCGGGTCTGCCCCCAGGAGACCCAGTGCGAGGCGAAATGCGTTCGGGGCATCAAGGGGGAGCCGGTGGCCATTGGGCGGCTGGAGCGGTTCGCCGCCGACTGGTACCGGGAGAACGTGAGCGCCGCACCCCAGAGGCCGAAATCCAACGGGAGAAAGGTGGCGGTGGTGGGCTCCGGTCCCGCCGGGCTCACCTGCGCCGGGGAGCTGGCCAGGAAGGGATACCAGGTCACTGTTTTTGAGGCCCTGCACACCCCGGGAGGGGTGCTGGTCTACGGCATCCCGGAGTTTCGCCTGCCCAAGGCCATTGTGGCCGGGGAGGTGGAAAAGCTGGAGGCCCAGGGGGTGGAGGTGATGACCAACATGGTCATCGGCCGGGTCCTCTCCATCGACGAGCTGATGGAGCAGGGCTATGAAGCGGTGTTCATCGGCTCCGGGGCGGGGCTCCCCATGTTTATGGGCATCCCCGGGGAGGGTCTGCGGGGGGTCTACTCGGCCAACGAGTACCTGACCCGGGCCAACCTGATGAAAGCCTACGACAAGGAGAGCGACACCCCCATCCTCCGGTCCCGGCGGGTGGCGGTGGTTGGCGGCGGCAACGTTGCCATGGACGCCGCCCG
>CAJUFK010000117.1 GCA_910585535.1 uncultured Angelakisella sp.
ACAACTCAAGCCAGCGTACAACCCTTAGGCGCGGAGCGCCGGGGAGGGTGTGCCTCCGGGCGCAGGCCCGGCGTCTTTACTCCCGAACCAAATACTGGTCCCGGTCCGCCCCCACCGAGACGTACCGGATAGGCCGCCCTGCCTGCTCCTCCAGGAAGGTGACGTAGTCCCGGGCCGCCTCTGGCAGATCCTCCCACCGGCGGCAGGCGGTGATGTCGCAGCTCCAACCGGGCATCTTTTCCACCACCGGCTTGGCCCGGTCCAGCCGGTCCCCGGAGGGGAACTCCCGGGTCGTGATCCCGTCTACCTCATAAGCCACGCAGACGGGGATCTCCGAAAGGTAGGAGAGGGTGTCCAGCTTGGTGAGGGCGATCTCGTCCACTCCCTGTACCCGAGCCCCGTACCGGCTGGCAGGGACGTCGAAGGGCCCCACCCGCCGGGGCCGCCCGGTGGCGGCGCCGTACTCTCCCCCCGCCTCCCGGAGGGCTTCGGCCTCGGTCCCAAACAGCTCACAGGTGAAGGGGCCTTCCCCCACACAGGAGGAATAGGCTTTCATCACCCCCACCGTTTTGTCCAGCTTCCGCCCCGGAATGCCCGCCCCAATGGGGGCGTAGGCTGCCAAGGTGGTGGAAGAGGAGGTGTAGGGGTAGATGCCGTAGTCGATGTCCCGAAGGGCCCCCAGTTGGGCCTCAAAGAGGACGCTTTTCCCCGCCGACAGGGCATCTTCCAAATACAGGCCGGTGTCACAGATGAAGTCACGGAGGGGCTCCCCGTTCTCCCGAAGCCACCGGAGGGTCGCCTCGTAGTCCTCCGCCGGGGCCCCGTAGCCCTTTTCCAGCAGCAGGTTCTTCCAGTCCAGGAGCAGCTTTAGCTGCCGCTCCAGCCGCTCCGGCTCCAGAAGGTCCCCCATGCGGAGGGCCTTTTTCATGTACTTGTCCCCGTAGATGGGGGCGATGCCCCGCCGGGTGGAGCCGTATTTCGCGTCGGCCAGCCGCTCCTCCTCCAGGCAGTCCTGGCGGACGTTGGCCGGGATGCAGATGGCGGCCTGATGGCTGATCTTCAGGTTTTCCGGCCCGATCTTCACCCCCCGGGCCATAAGGCGCTCCATCTCCCCCCGAAGGTGGGCGATGTCCACCACCATCCCAGGCCCCAAAAGGTTCACCACTCCGGGGCGCAGGATCCCCGAGGGCAGGAGATTGAGGACAAACTTTTCCCCCTGGACAAAGATGGTGTGCCCGGCGTTGTTGCCTCCCTGGTACCGGGAAACGACATCGTACCCCTGGGAGAGAAGGTCCACCATCCGGCCTTTTCCCTCGTCACCCCAGTTGATCCCTACAATAGCAGTCAGCATTTTGCATCATCCTCCCGTTTGTTTTTATGATCCAGCGCCGCCCCGATGAAGGCCCGGAAGATCGGATGGGCCCGGTTGGGACGGGATTTGAACTCGGGGTGGTACTGCACCCCCACAAAGAAGGGGTGGTCCGCCCTCTCGATGGCCTCCACCAGACGGCCGTCAGGGGACTGGCCGGAGAGGACCAGGCCCCCTTCCTCCTCCAGCCGCCGGCGGTAAGCGTTGTTCACCTCGTACCGGTGGCGATGGCGTTCCAGGACCTCCGGCACGCCGTAGATGTCCCGCAGCCGGGAGCCCTCCTCCAGGCGGCAGGGGTAGGCCCCCAGGCGCATGGTGCCCCCCTTGGGAACCTCCCCCTGCTGGTCGGGCATGAGGTGGATCACCGGGTCGGGGCTTTCCGAGGCAAACTCGGCGGAATCGGCCTGGGACAGGCCCAGGAGATCCCGGGCAGTTTCGATGACGGCGATCTGCATTCCCAGGCAGATACCGAAGTAGGGGAGGCCGGTTTCCCGGGCGTACTTGGCGGCGGCGATCATCCCGGAGATGCCTCGGTCCCCGAAGCCCCCGGGGACGATGATTCCATCGCAGCCGGAAAGAGCCTCAGAGATATTCTCCCCCGTCAGCCTCTGAGAATCCACCCAGCGAATGGCAGCCTCCGCCTCATTTTCGTACCCGCCGTGGCGCAAAGCCTCGGCAACCGAAAGGTAGGCGTCGTGAAGCTCCACATACTTGCCCACCAGGGCGATTTCCACCCGGCCTTTGGGATGGGCAATACGCCGGCAGAGGGCCTGCCACTGGGTAAGGTCCGGCTCCCGGAGGGGGAGGTCCAGGGCTTCGCAGGCGATGCGGTCCAGCCCGGCCTGGTGGAGCATCAGGGGCACATCGTAGAGGCTGCCCAAGGTGCGGTTTTCGATGACGCATTCCGGGCGGACGTCACAGAAGAGGGCCAGCTTTTCCAGGATGCCCGGCTCCAGGGGCTCGTCGCACCGGGCGATGATGACATCGGGGATGATGCCCAGGCTTCGCAGCTCCCGCACCGAGTGCTGGGCGGGTTTGGTCTTATGTTCCCCGGAACAGCGCAGGTAGGGCACCAGCACCACATGGAGGAAAAGACAGTTTTGCCGCCCCACCTCCCGGGAAAGCTGGCGGATGGCCTCCAGAAAGGGCTGGCTTTCAATGTCCCCGATGGTGCCGCCGATCTCGGTGATGATGACATCGGGATCGGTCCGCTCCGCCAGGGCGGCTACAAAGTTTTTGATCTCCCCGGTGATATGGGGAATCACTTGGACAGTGCTGCCCAAAAACTCTCCCCGGCGCTCCTTGTTGAGAACGTCCCAGTAGACCCGCCCGGAGGTGAGGTTGGACCAGCGGTTCAGGTCCTCGTCGATGAACCGCTCATAGTGTCCCAGGTCCAGGTCGGTTTCCCCGCCGTCCTCGGTGACAAAGACCTCCCCGTGCTGGTAGGGACTCATGGTGCCGGGGTCTACGTTGACGTAGGGATCCAGCTTTTGGGCAGCTACCCGGAGTCCCCTGGCCTTGAGAAGCCGCCCCAGGGAGGCCGCGCTGATGCCCTTTCCCAACCCGGAGACGACTCCTCCGGTGACGAAGATATACTTGATTTTCATATCGATGCCCCTTTCCAAAGAACCACAAAAAGGGCGTCTCTTCCCGGGCACCCTCCGCCTTATAACGTGTGGCAGGGTGCCGGGAGCAGACGCCTTTATCAGACGCTTTATTATAAGTCCGCCGTTCCGGGCTGTCAAGTATTTTTTTCGCCGGCGTAAAAAATCCCCGGCGGAGGTCCCGCCAGGGATTTCGGAATACACCCTAGTAAGCGACCAGAATTCCAGTCTCCTCCGCGTAGTAGGAGGTGAGACCCTGGGTCTCCATCACAGTGACCCTGGCGCTGGGGAAGGCTTTGGCGATCTCCTCCTGGAGGTACCGCACCCCCAGGGGGTTGCTGCAGTGGGAAATTACAATTTCGCTGTCCCCAAGGTCCGGCCTCTTGCGCTTCATTTCGGCGACCAGGGTCTCCAGGGCCCGGCTCTGGCCCCGGACCTTGTACAGAACCTCGATCTTGCCCTCCCGGGAGGCCTCCGCCACAATACGGATCCCCAGCTTGCTGGCCACAATGCCCACCAGCTTGTTCATCCGTCCGTTTTTCACCAGGTTGTCAAAGGCAGAAAGGGTAAACAGCAGGTGAAGGCTGCGGTTGTAGGTCACCGCCTCCCGGGCCACCTCCTCAAAGGAAAGGCCTTGGGCGATCAGTTCCCGCAGCTTTTTGACCACCAGCACCATATGCCCCCCGGTGGATTTGGTATCCAGCACCAGGATCTTCTTTTCCGGATCCTTTTCCAAAGCCATCCGGCGGCCCACCACCGCGCTGTTAAAGGTGCCGCTGAGGGCGCTGGTCATGGTGACCGCCACTGAACAATCGGCTTCCTCAAAGGACTTTGCCCACTCGTCGGGGCTGGGGCAGGCGGAAGAGGTAGGGCCGTCAAAGCTTGCCAGGGCCTTTTTCATGTCGGCCAGGTTCAGGCTGCTGTCATCGGTAAACTCTACCGTTCCCACCCGGATCTTTAGGGGGACAATGTCAAAGGAAAGCCCGGGAAAAGGTTCGATCCCATCCCGAATATCACAGGAACTGTCGGCGGCAATTTTCCAGGTCATCAACAGGACACCTCTTTCTTGGAAGTGGTTTTTAATACTATGTCATGTTATCTATCATACAGGAAAAATTCCTTGGGGTCAAGGGAAAGGACAAAATATCTTGGAAAAAGGCGGAGAAATTCCAAAAAGGGATTGACAGGGGGAAACTATTGTGATATTGTATATATACGATATATACAGTTTGAAGGAGGTGACGGCTTGGATGTCATCCTCAACAACAGCAGCGGGGAACCTTTTTACGAGCAGATTGTCCGGCAGGTAAAGCGGCTGATCCAGGCGGGGGAGCTGCAGGAAGGGGAGGCCCTCCCCTCCATGCGGCAGCTGGCCAAGGATCTGCGGGTCAGCGTCATCACCACCAAGCGGGCCTACGAGGAGCTGGAGCAGGCTGGGTACCTGGTCTCGGTGGCCGGCAAGGGGAGCTTCGCCGCCCACCCCGGGGTTGGGGAGGTTCGCCGGGAACAGGAGGAAAAGCTGGAGAGCCACCTGAAGGCTGCCGCCACAATCGCCCGGGAGGCAGAGATCCCCTGGGAGGAACTGGAGGAACGCCTGGAGAGATGGTACAAACAGGAGTGAGGCGCTTGAACAGCAGGGCCCAAAGGCAGACGCCGGGCCTTCCCCGGGGCGGGGGGCTTCCGGAGGATGTGAAAAGGAGGCAGGCGATTTTGGGCCTGCGGGTGATAGAAGGAGGACTAATGATGGAAAATATCTTGTCAGTGACAAAGTTACGGAAGGAATACCCCGGTTTTCACCTGGAGATGACCTTTCAGATGCCCCAGGGGTGCATTATGGGGCTGGTGGGAGCCAACGGGGCGGGAAAATCCACGGTGATGCGCCTTTTGCTGGGCTTGGCAAAGCCAGACGGCGGAGAGCTGGAGATCCTGGGCTGCCGGGACCTGAACCGCCAGCCCGCCCTCCGGGAGGAGATCGGGGTGGTGTTCGACGAGTGTTCCTTCCCGGAGTCCCTCTGCCCCAACCAGATCGCCTCGGTGCTGGGGAAGATCCACCCCCGGTGGGATGGCCCCTGGTTCCGGGAACTGCTGAAGCGTTTGGACCTCCCCGAAACCAAGGCCATCAAGGACTTTTCCCGGGGGATGAAGATGAAGCTTTCCATCGCGGCGGCTATGGGCCACCGCCCCCGCCTTCTCCTGCTGGACGAACCCACCAGCGGCCTGGACCCCATTGTCCGGGGGGAGGTGCTGGACCTGTTCCTGGACTTCATCCAGGAGGAGGACCACGGCGTTCTGCTCTCCTCCCACATCACCAGCGACCTGGAGAAGGTGGCGGACTACATCACCTTTGTGAATAAGGGAAAGACGCTGCTCACCGAGGAAAAGGACACCCTGGTGGAGACCTACGGGATCCTCAAGGGGCCTGCCGCCCGGATCGGCGAGGTGGCCCCCGGGGACGCCATCGGCCTTACCCAAACCGGCCACGGCTTTGAGGGGCTGGTCCGTAACAAGACCGCGGCGGCGGAAAAGTACCCGGACCTTATTGTAGACCGGGCCAACCTGGAGGAGATCATTCTTTACTTAGTGCGGGAAGGGAGAGAGAAAAAATGACCGGCCTGATCCTGAAAGACCTTTACACCATGAAAAAGACCCTTATCTACCTGGTGGCGGTGGTTGTGCTGTTCACCGCCATCTACTCCTCTGCGGGGGATTCCCACTTTTCTGACTTCTTTGTCTCGATTATGGTGGTGAGCATCCTCATCTCCACCATGAGCTACGACGAGTTTTACCACTGGGACCGGTACGCCGCCATTCTGCCCCTCTCCCGGCGGCGGATCGTAGGGGCCAAGTATCTCACCGCCCTTCTGCTTTTTGGTATGGGTGGCCTGATCTCCCTGGGGATCTCTGTGGCGGTGCAGCTTTTCCAGGGCCGGGGGTTCTTTATGGACGACTTGGCCCTAGTTGCCATCGGCCCCCTGGTGGGGATGCTGGGGGCGGCGGTGATACTGCCCTGCTATTACCGGTTCGGCGCCCAAAAGAGCCGGTTCGTCATGCTGGCTTTTTACGGCATCCCTTCGATACTCCTGGTATTGGCCTTGAAGTTTGCCCCCGAGTCCCTGAACAACGTACCCGAAATCGAGATCACCCCGGCGGGGATCGCTTTGGCAGGGGCGGCGCTGACCGCCGCAGCTATGGCGGTGTCCTTCCTGGTGTCGGTGCGAATCCTGGAGCGGAAGGAATTAAAATAACAACGGAACACACCCCAAAAGCACAGATAGAATAAAAAATCCGCTGACTGCACAAGAAAGGGTGCGGCCGGCGGCATTTTTATTACCATCTGGCTGAAGATTTTGTTTTTTGCCAAAAAAATCCTACATTTTACCCGAAACAACAAAAAATGGGAGTGTTAAAAAAGACAAAAAGACAAAAATACAAAAAAAAATAGGTGCAAATGTCAGAAAGAAGTGATATAATGTTCCTGTAGAACAGCAAATGGATCCCAGACGGCAGTGGAATCCGCCTTAATCGGAGCGATTTTCTTATAGAAACGCAAAAAGCCGCAGGGCCTGACGCTGATTCTATAAAAAGTGGTGTGTGGACACTACGAGAGCAAAAGAGGGGGAAAGATGACAGAGAAAGGAAAAACGATGATACCAGAGGGGAAATTGGCACAGGTCCTGGTGGCGGAAGCCGCACAGCCCTATCCGGTGCCGGAAAATTGGTGCTGGACAAGGATCAAATACGTTGCGGAAGTTGTGACCGGTCGCACGCCCAGCGGAAGAAAGCCGGTGTACTTTGGCGGGGTCGCTCCGTTTTTCCAACAGGTGGATCTGGCCCTTGGCCGCCATGTAAACGACGCGCAGGAATATTTAAGCGAAAGGGGGAAGGCTGTTTCCCGGATGATACCAGCCGGCTCGACGGCGGTTTGCTGTGCCGGAGGCGAGGTAAGATGCGGCTATTTGGAGGTAGCTGGAGCCACAGAGCGGCAGATCAATACCGTGATACCCAAAATCGATCCCCTGTATCTCTATTACTACTGCTGTTCGGAAAGGTTTGTCTCTCAGCTGGGCCCCAAGGCTTCCAGCGCCGCCAAAAGAAAGATAGAGGACTGCATGATCCCACTCCCGCCGATGATGGAACAAAGGCGGATCGTGGCCTGCGTCGAGGTCTTTTTCACCAAGATGAACCAGGTGAAGGAGGAGTTGGAGGACCTGATCGACAGCTATGAGGTCCGAAGAGCCTACGTCCTCCAGAGGGCGTTGGCCGGGGAGATGACAGACTTTGACGGCAAAGGGAGGGGCTGGAGTTTAGGATTAAACGGCGTCTCATCGGCCCCGACACAGGAGGATAAGCGGATAGCCGCCGTAGTGGAAGAGCGGTTTGTGGAAGGACTCCAAGCCAAAATCCTTGCAGAAACATCGATCCTCAAAATTGATTTTACCAAAAAAATCATTCTGGACCAAGCGTTTCGTGGCAAATTGGGAACAAATGACCCGTCCGAAGAGGGTGGGGATAAACTTCTCGAGAAGATCCTTGTATCAACAGCAAGCACAGAATAGGCGAAGACAAAACCCTTACAAAAACGGTGTCAGGCTTTCTGACGCCGTTTTTTGTACAGGGGACAGCCTGGAAAGGTCAGTCCGACAGCCGTTTTTCTACCCCAAGGATCCTCCCAAAGAAAAGCCGGTTGGGGTTCCCTCCGGAAACCGGGTCCCAGCTGTTGTCCGAAGTGAGCAGATTCAGGCCGCTCCCCTGGTCGGTGGGATTTCCCCAGCCGAAGTCCAGGGCCAGCAGTCCCGTACACTGCTCCGCCTTTACCCGGGCGGAAAAAACTCCCCGGCCCCCAGGGGTCTCAGGGGTATGAGTTCCCGGCTATGACCACCCGCCGTGGCATCGTAGTGCCTCCCGATACGCAGGACGAAGTGGTAGAGCGTCTCATCCTGGCCTTCGACGCAGCCATCAAGAGCGAAGGCTTCCGGAAGTGGGCCTCTACCAGCGGCATCAGCATGGACGTGGTGCTGGGGGAGGACTACCAGAAGATTGACCAGCAGTATTACGACACGGTGATGAGTTACAAGGATTATCTGGGATAAGGGGGAGAGGACCATGAGCGAAGAGATGGGGACCAATAACGCCTATGAGACCCTTCTGGCAGTGGCCAAAGCCCGGCGTACCTGCCGGAATTTCAGTTCCCGTCCGGTACCGGAGGAGGCAGTGGAAAGGATTCTGGCGGCGGCCTCCCTGGGACTTACCTCACAATGAGTGAGCGTTCACACTCAGGGACCCCTGAAAGAGATCCTAGGCATCCCGGAGACGCTGATCCTCCATACGCTGATCCCCATTGGCTACCCCGACGATTCGGTCACCCTGCCCAAGGGCGGATGGCGGGAGCCCCTGGAAAAGCTGGTCCACCAGGACTGGTACGAGATGGAAAAGCACCTGGACAACCGCCAGATACTGGAGCGGCTGGCCAAGCTTCGCACCAGCACCAAGGGCCTCTACAAGCCTATGGTGAAGTGACAAAGGAGGAAAAGGACAATGATACATCCAAGCACGCCCCTGCTGCCAGAGGAGGTGATCCAGCGGTGCGGAGACTCAGCGTGCCGCTGATTCTGGACAGGGTGAAAGCGGCAGGGCTGGAGCTTGCCGGCGGCGGCTGTATGGATGCTGCCATCCTCACCTGGAGCTGGAACCGAATCCATCCCAAAACGGACACGTCCGCCGGCATTTTCCCCTATTAGTCCGCATAGGATGGTATCAAGAAAGCCAGCCAATGGGGAGGGAGCAGATTGAAAGGTTTGCCAGAGGACAGGGCGGTACGTTTTGCCCTGTATATCATCGAAAATGGAGCTACCGTGCGCGATACGGCCCGGGAATTTGGAATTAGCAAAAGTACGGTACATATGGTTGTGGTAAAATAGAACGATTCATATGGTCCATCAAATAGAGCAGCAAGGCCAGCACCCCCATCGTGGGTGCTGGCCTTGCTGTGCTATCCTCATGAAAGATGGTACATCGTCCATTTCTGAGCTAACCTTCCTGCCCCTCCGCCCCCGGCGCAGGCCCTGTGGACCGGCGAATGATGATCTTCGGGTTGTACTCGATCTGAAAAATACTGGTGGCGCTGGCGGGTTGGTCCGTGATCTTCCGCATCAGCAGCTCAAAGGCGTCCCGGCCCTTTTCGGTAAGGCAGGAGTCGATGGTGGTCAGGCTGATGTTGGCAAAGCAGGAGGGGAAAATGTTGTCGAACCCGCAGACCGAGCAGTCCCCCGGGATGGAGCGCCCCTGGGCCAGGAGCGCGTCCATGATGCCGTAGGCCACCATGTCGTTTACCCCGATGTAGGCGGTGATGGCGGGGTCGGCGCTGGCTTTGACAGCCAGCTCATACCCCACGTCATATTCGATGTTGAGGTTGTACTTGCGGTGGTGGAGATTGACGCTGGCCTCCTGGACCACCAGCCGGGCCCCGCAGCTCTCCAAAAATTGGCGGATGCCCTCCAAGCGGCGCTGACGCTGGATGTTGTTGTCCAACTGGGTGGTGATGAAGGCGATCTGGCGGTGCCCCAGCTCCAGGAGGTGGCGGGCCACCAGCTCCCCGGCGGTGCGGCTGTTGAGGGCCACCGTGTCGATGTCGATGGAATCCGCCTTGTCCCCGATGATGATGACCGGAAAGGAGAAGGACAGCGCCCGCACCCGCTCCCAGTTGTAGGGCATATAGGTGAAGATGACGCCGCAGTAAAAGGAGGAGACCAGCAGGTCCAGATACCGGCCCTCGGTGTTCGCGTCGTAGTAGGTGTTGCAGGTGAGAAGGTTGTAGCCGTGGGAGGACGCCTCGTTTTCCAGCGACTGGATGAGGGTAGAATAGTAGGGATTGCCCGGGGTGGGGGTGACCACCGCCACCAGAGGCGGCTCGGTGGAGCGGCGCCCGTTTTTCTTTCGGGGGTGGTAGCCTAGCTGCTCCGCGGCGGCGCAGACCTTCTGGATGGTCTCCGGGGAGAAGGAAACGCTGGGGCGTCCGCTGAGGATCATGGAGACGGTGGATTGGGAAACCCCGGCAAACTGTGCAATATCGGTGGTGGTAGGACGTTTGCTGGCCATAGGGACCTCCTGCAAAGTATTGGTGAAAAGATAGGGGAAAGGGTTAATAATTAGTTATAGTATAGTGGATTGTTTTGAAAAGTAAAGAGGTTTTCCAAATTTTTTGTGCTCGAAAGTATGTGGAAAACGGCCCTATGTTCCCCAAAGAGGGGGTGGTTTTTTGGCTTGCGGCGGACTGCGCCTTTCCGACAGACCAATAGATTTTGGCAGAATAAGACAAAAACGCAGTGGGTTATTCGTCGAAAACAACAGTTTTCTATGGAATTTTAGAAATCTATTGACAAAAAAGAAGCATCGTCCTATAATGAATATATA
>CAJUFK010000118.1 GCA_910585535.1 uncultured Angelakisella sp.
CTTCCTCCTGCAAATCATCATTTTATGTTCTCTGCGACTTCCCGACAAATGGGAAGTTATCGCTTTCTAATAATCCAATCGTCATCTTGAGTTTTTCTTTCTGCATAGTAGCCGCAAGGCATATCCTTTAAGGCGCTAACGGAGTTATCTAAATCAAAAACCCATTTTAGAGATACTAACTTTGCTTCATCTATTTCATGTGTTTCTCCACATAAAAATTGCCACATTCCGTCATCTTCATCATGTGATACATATAGAATAGGTGCTTGACGCTCCATTATATGGCAACAGATAATCGTAGCAGTATCGGGTGACTCATAAAAAGGAAATTCCATTTCTACTACTCCTTTCAAATTCCGATTTGTTACTGCGTTCAGTTTATCACATTTATAGAACATCTACAAGATTCCGTGTATGAAAAAGCAAAAAGAATGAATTCTTCACTTGACAATGTGGCAAAGAGCTTATGACGCCGGACGAGGTTCGTATGCTGGATAACCGCTGCGCTCTTTTGTTTATCCGCGGTGAATTGCCGATTATGGACGAGAAATACGACATCTTGAAACACCCGAATGTATCTCTTACCACAGACGGCAGCACCGCGCCTTATGAACACGGCGGGACGGAACACGCCGTCGCCACGCTCTCCCTTGCGGGAATCCCCGCAGAGGACATTCCCGATATGGAAGAAACAGAACCCGATTACGAGCTTCTTTCCGACGAGGATATAGAAGCTCTTTTTTCAATTTAAGGAGGATTGCAATATGAAGAACATTAACAAGAACAAGACCACGAACAAGCTGCCTATGCCCGGCAAGATGAAAAAGGGATTTCGCTTTTACTGCGCTGTCGTTATGGCGCTTGCCTTTACCCTCGGCTGCTCGATGACGGCCTTTGCCGCAGGCGACCCGATCACCGTTGTAAACAATTTGAGCGATTTTATTTTCGGCCTGATTCGTGCGGTCGGATTGATTCTGCTCGGCTGGGGTATCGTGCAGGTCGGTCTGTCCTTTCAGTCCCACGACCCCAGCCAGCGTTCCAACGGATTTCTCACCCTTGCAGGCGGCATTGTTATCACCTTTGCGAAAGAAATCCTAAATCTTATTACAGGCTGAAAGAAAGGAAAATTGCAATGGAAAAATGCGAGTGCTATATCCACTCTCTGAAACAGGGTGAAACCCATGTTCTCGGTGAGGCGACGATTATCAGGCGCTTGGGCGACAACGACTATCTGGCAGAGTATAACGGTGTGAAATGTCACGCAATATTCAATCCCTTTGCCGGACGGTATTTTGTGGACGATGTGTACGGCGTTATCCGCAATTCGCCCGATCGGGACAGCAGATAACAGAACGATACGGCATACGGGGCAGGCTGCAATCGGCGGCCTGCCCCCATATATGCCTGAAAGGAGGACGCTGTGAAGAAATACAGCATTATTTACGCCGACCCGCCGTGGCGGTATGAACGAAACGGCGTACAGGGTGCGGCTGAAAAGCATTATCCCACGATGAGCATTGACGAGCTTTGCCGTCTGCCCATTTCCGAACTATCCGAAAAAGACGCGGTTCTTTTTCTTTGGGCGACTTTCCCGCAGTTACGGGAAGCGCTGCAGGTGATTAAAGCGTGGGGATTCGAGTATAAAAGCGTAGCCTTTGTCTGGCTCAAACTCAACAAAAGCGGCAAGGGTTGGTTTTATGGGTTAGGTTTCTGGACGAGAGGAAACGCTGAAATCTGCCTGCTTGCCACCAAAGGCCATCCGAAACGAAAATCAAACCGTGTTCACCAATTCATTATCAGCCCTTTGCGCGGTCATAGTCAGAAGCCCGACGAGGCAAGGGACAAAATCATTGAGCTTGTGGGCGACCTGCCCCGTGTGGAGCTTTTTGCAAGAGAAAAAACGGACGGCTGGGACGCTTGGGGTAACGAGGTTGACTGCGATCTTGAAATCGAGGGCTACCGTGAAAAGACGGGAGGTGATTTTGTTGTCGGATAACTGGGTCGTACAAAATCTTGAAAACGCCCTTGAAACTTGGAACAGCAAACTTGCCGAGATATGGCAGCTTATCACACAATCCCCCGAACAGTTTAAGGGCGGCACGATTTGGAATGTGATTGTCAATATTCACAGTGCGGTACAGGCGATAGGGCTTGCCCTACTCGTGCTGTTCTTTGTAATCGGTGTTATGCGTACCTGCGGCTCGTTTGCAGAACTGAAAAAGCCGGAGCACGCATTAAAGGTCTTTATCCGCTTTGCGTTGGCAAAGGCCGCCGTCACCTACGGTCTGGAATTGATGATGGCTTTATTCAATATCGTACAGGGGCTTATTTCCACCATTATGACCGCCGCAGGGTTCGGCGCGGCGGGTCAGACTGTTCTGCCCTCTGAAATCGTGACGGCGGTTGAGGACTGCGGCTTTTTTGAATCTATCCCATTATGGGCGGTGACGCTGATCGGTGGCCTGTTCATTACGGTACTGTCTTTCATTATGATAATGACGGTCTACGGCAGATTCTTTAAGTTGTACCTTTACACGGCGATTGCGCCGGTTCCTCTCTCCGCTTTTGCGGGAGAACCATCGCAGAATGTGGGAAAGAGCTTTATTAAATCTTACGCCGCCGTCTGCTTGGAGGGTGCAATTATTGTGCTTGCCTGCATTATCTTCTCTTTGTTCGCTTCGGCCCCGCCCGTGGTTGACCCCAACGCTGCGGCGGTTTCTATGGTATGGAGCTATATCGGGGAGCTTGTGTTTAATATGTTGGTATTGGTTGGCGCGGTCAAAATGGCCGACCGTGTTGTGCGTGAAATGATGGGATTGTAACGGCTTTCTGCGGATATTCGCAGGAGGCTATTTTTATGTAAGTAAAGGAGCGATATTCTATGAACTCATACGAAGAAAAAAAGCAACGGAGAATCGACTACTACAACGAGAAAGCGGAAAAGTTTGAACAGCAAAGCAGCCAGCTTGCGCACGAATCAAGTAAGATGGTTGAGGCAATCCCTATGGGTCAGCCGCTTTTGGTCGATCACTATTCCTATAAATCCGATAAAAGCTATCGTGACCGCGCATGGGGCAAAATGGAGAAATCCGTGGATGCCGGACAAAAAGCGGACTACTACCGCGGTAAAGCTGAAGCCGCCGAAAACAATTCCGCTATTTCCAGCGACGATCCCGAAGCCGTTGCCAAGCTGAAAGAAAAATTGCAGCAGCGACAAGACCTGCAAAGCTATATGAAAAAGGTCAACGCCTACTATCGCAAAAACGGCACAATGAAAGGCTTTGAGGGCATTTCCGATGAAAAAGCGGCTGAAATCGACGAGGCTGTAAAGACCGGCTATTCGTGGATCACCGCGCCGTATGCTCCCTATGAGCTATCCAACAACAACGCGGAAATTAACCGTCTGAAAAAGCGGATTGAAAGTCTGGAACGCCGTGAGGAAACGGGTTTTGTCGGCTGGCAGTTTGAGGGCGGCGAAGCGGTTGCCAATCAGGAGGAAAACCGTTTACAGCTTCTTTTTGACGAAAAACCCAGCGAGGAACAGCGAAGTAAACTCAAAAGCTGGGGCTTTCGCTGGTCGCCCTCCAATAAGGCGTGGCAGAGGCAGTTAAACAGCAACGCCATTTATGCCGCCGGGCAGATTGAGTTTATCAAACCCCTTGACGGCAGAACTCCGCGCGAGCTTCAACCGAAGCCCAAAGCCAAAGACGAACAGGAAAGATAACGGGAGGTGATATTTTGGAAGTCAAGATTAACCGTGAAATCCGTAACTATACCGAATCTATGTTTTTCGGGTTAAGTATGCAGCAATTCATATTTTCCATTTTGGCGGTCGCAGTCGCCGTGGGGCTGTACTTTCTCTTAAAGCCCTATGTCGGGACGGAAACCGTATCGTGGATGTGTATTCTCGGCGCTGCTCCCTTTGCGGCGCTGGGTTTTATCACCTACCACGGCATGACCGCCGAGCAATTTATCTGGGCGTGGATTCGCTCGGAGCTTTTAGAGCCGAAAGAGATTCGTTTTGAATCCTCGAATTTCTACTATGAAGCGCTCAAAGACAAAATTGAAAAATCACAGCAAGGAGGCAAAGCATGATTAAGACCTTAAAAAACCTGCTGAAACAGGATAAAGAGAGATATTCCGTCCCCCGCAAGGTGCAGGATATTATCCCGATTCAGTGTATCTGGAAAGACGGTATTTTTCAGGTGGGAAACCGCTTTTCCAAAACCTATAAATTCAGCGATATTAACTACCTTGTGGCAAGCCGTGAGGACAAAGAGGCTATGTTTCTTGCCTATTCCGAACTGCTCAACTCTCTGGATTCCGGAGCTACCACGAAAATCACGATCAACAATCGATGCTTAAACAAGGCGAATTTTGAGCAGTCAATTTTAATGCCTATGCGCGGCGATTCCCGTGATGTATACCGAAAAGAGTATAATCAAATGCTGCTTGATAAAGCCACCGGCGCAAACGGTATTATGCAGGAGAAATATATCACGATCTCCGTTGCCAAAAAGGATATTGAGGAAGCCCGCACCTACTTTTCCCGTGTGGGCGCAGACCTGATTTCCCACTTTGCCGCCCTCGGCTCAAAGTGTACGGAGCTTGACGCAGGCGAAAAACTGCGGGTGCTTCACGACTTCTACCGTCAGGGCGAGGAAGCCGCCTTTTATTTCGATCCGCAGGATATGATGAAAAAGGGACACGATTTCAAGGACTATATCTGTCCCGATTCTATGGAAAAGAACAGCGATTATCTGAAGCTCGGCGAGAAATATTGCCGGGTTCTTTTTTTGAAAGACTACGCTTCGTATATCAAGGACAGTATGGTAACGGAGCTTACCGACTTTAACCGCAATATGATGTTATCGATTGATGTTGTTCCCGTACCCACCGACGAGGCGGTGCGTGAGGTGGAAAACCGTCTGCTCGGCGTGGAAACGAACATCACCAACTGGCAGCGCAGACAGAACGCCAACAACAATTTTTCTGCGGTCGTCCCGTATGATATGGAGCTCCAGCGCAAGGAAAGCAAGGAGTTTTTGGACGACCTGACGACAAGAGATCAGCGCATGATGTTTGCGGTCATTACTATGGTAATCACCGCCGACGATAAAAAGCAGCTTGACAGCGACACCGAAACGGTGCTGTCCGTTGCAAGAAAGCATATGTGCCAGCTTGCCGTTTTGAAGTTTCAGCAGTTCGACGGCTTAAATACTGTTCTTCCCATCGGTACACGCAGAATCAATGCGTTCCGTACTCTCACAACAGAATCTTTGGCAGTCTTTATGCCGTTTAAGGTACAGGAGGTTCAGGACAAGGGCGGTATCTATTTCGGGGAAAACGCCATTTCCCATAATCTCATTATGTGCAACAAGGCGAACCTTTTGAATCAGTCGGCGTTTCTGCTCGGCGTTCCCGGTTCGGGTAAATCCTTTTCCGCAAAAGAACTGATTGCCTTTCTGATTCTCAACACCGAGGACGATGTGCTGATCTGCGACCCTGAAAATGAGTTCGGCGCTCTGGCGGCGGCTTTGGGCGAGGAAACGGCAACCGTCATTCATATGGCGGCAGGCGGTAAAGACCGCTTGAACGCTATATATATGGTTGACGGTTACGGCGAAAACAATCCCATTGTGGAGAAATCACAGTTTATCATGTCCCTTGTAGAGCAGATCGACAGAACCGGGGTCGGCCCGCAGCAGAAATCTATCATTGACCGCTGCACCGCCCTTGTGTATCAGGAAGCCGAGGCGACGGGCAAGACCGCTACTCTCTGCGACCTGCGAAATAAACTTTTGGAACAGCCCGAAGAAAAGGCAAAGGAAATCGCCCTGTCTTTGGAACTGTTCACCACGGGATCGCTCGATATTTTCGGTCACGAAAGCACCGTAGACCTCGACAAACGGATTGTCGTCTTTGACATTCACAGCTTGGGCGATCAGTTAAAGCCTACGGGACTTTTGGTTATCACCGATACCATTCTAAATAGGGTTACGCTCAACTGGAAAAAGGGCAAGCGTACCCATGTGTTTATCGATGAGTTCCATGTTGTGTTTGAAAACGAGCAAAGCGGCATTTTCTTTAACTCTGCTTGGAGGCAGTTCAGAAAGAGAAACGGCTACCCGACCGCCATAACGCAGAATGTGGAATATCTGCTCGATTCCGTACAGGCAAGCACCATGCTTTCCAACTCTGAATTTGTGGTTATGCTCAATCAGGCGTTTTCCGACCGTTCCAAGCTCTCGAAGCTGCTCAATATCTCCGATGAGCAGATGAGCTATGTTACCAACGCGGACGCAGGCTGCGGACTTATCAAGTACGGCTCGGCGCTTGTACCGTTTATCAATCGTTTCCGACGAGATACAAAGCTGTATCAGCTTATGACGACAAAACCCGGCGAGGGTGTGTTCGGCGGCGGTGACGCTTCTTAAATTCAAAACAGGAGGACAATATTATATGAAAAGCAAATATCTGATAATTGGGGCGGCCGTATGTGCCGCCCTTTTCCTTTTCTCCGGCGTTATGCTATATCGGCAGTATGCGGACGAGAAACAGAGCGCCGAAGCCTTTGACAATATCGCCGCGCTTGTGCAGGACGAAACGCCGCCCGCCGATGAACCGCAGGAAAGCGAAATCCCGCAGCTCGAACAAACCGCCTTTGAAAAGTATTCTGCGGTCTATGAGCAGAACAGCGATTTTGTGGGCTGGATTTCTATTGATGGAACAAATATTGACTATCCCGTAATGCAGACGATTGACAATCCAAATTACTATCTGAAACACAGCTTTGAAAAGCAGTACAGCGATTACGGCGTTCCCTATGTGCAGGAAAACTGCGATCTCGGACTTTCCAACAACTGCATAATTTACGGCCACCATATGAATAACGGCAGTATGTTTGCCGATCTCTGCAAGTATGCCGACGAGGATTTTTACAGGGCGCATAAAACAATCCGCTTTGATATGCTGTCCGGCTTTGGAGAATATGAGGTTATCGCAGCGTTCAAAACCGTGGCGTATTCCGAACAGGGTTTTAAGTATTATCACTTTGTCAATGCGGATTCTGCGGAGAATTTCGACGCCTATATCGCCAAGTGCAAGGAGCTTGCTTTATATGATACGGGTGTGACTGCGGAATACGGCGACAGGCTGATAACCCTTTCCACCTGTGAATACAGCAGGCAGAACGGCCGCATGGTCGTTGTAGCGAAAAAGATTGTTTCGCCCTCTTTGGAGGTGGGCGAAAATGAAGCCTGAAAAATATGTCCTCTCTCTTTCGGGCGGTAAGGATTCAACGGCTATGCTTTTACGGCTCTTGGAAGAAAAACGACCTGTTGATTTGATTCTGTTCTGCGATACGGGGCTTGAATTTCCGCAGATGTACGAACACCTTGACCGATTGGAGGCGTATATCGGCAGACCTATTATCCGACTGAAAGCAGCGCGCGATTTTGAATACTACTTTTACGAGTACACCCCGAAAAGGAAGAATCCCGCACTGTCACAGTACAGAGGTATGAGCTGGCCCGGTCCCCGCGGACGCTGGTGTACGGGGATTCTCAAAACCCGTATCGTCGCCGCCTATCTGAAAAAGCTGAAAGAGGATTACACGGTTATTGAATATGTGGGAATCGCCGCCGATGAAACAAAGCGAATCAAGGACAAAAATTACCCGCTTGTAGAATGGGGAATGACGGAGCAAGACTGTCTTTCCTATTGTTACAGGCGGGGTTTTGATTGGGGCGGTTTATATGAGATTTTCAGCCGTGTTTCCTGCTGGTGCTGCCCTCTGCAAAGTCTGGAGGAATTGCGGAAGCTGTATCGGCATTTTCCCGACCTATGGCGGCAGCTTGAAGAATGGGACGAATCCACTTGGAGGACATTTCTTAAAAACTATTCCGTCCGTGAGCTTGCCGCTCGCTTTGATTTTGAGGACGAATGGCAGGCCGCAGGCGGCAATATCCGAAGCAGGGCGTTTTATACGGCTCTGCGGCTGGAGCTTTCACGGCTCGGATCGGAGGTGACGCTATGCCGGAGATAAAGACAAGGGAGATTGCTAAAGGGACGGTTAAGGCGATTGATAAATCGGCGGTTGCCGCCGAGCGTATGAAATCTGCCTATATCCGCACCAAAGACAAAGCGGATCACAGCCTTTATTCCGCAGAGGGTTCGCCCGATGAATACGCCGCCGACCGTGTTTCGGGCGGGACGGAAACCGCTGCCCGTGAAACCGTCCACCGGCTTGACAAATTCGGGCGCAAGAGCGTAAAGGACACAAAAGAGAATATTTCCAAAGTCAAAGACCACTTTCAGCAAAAGAAAGCCGACTTCCCGAAAAAGCAGGCTCAAAAATCTATGCAGAGGGTTCGCCGTTCTGCCGAACCTGCGAAACAGTCTATCAAGACGGTGGAACACAGCGGCAAGAGCATTAAGCAAACGGCGAAATCCACGGGCAAGGCAACCATCAAGACCGCAAAGGGTACGGTCAAGACCACGCAGAAAACCGTTAAGACCGCCGAGCATACTTCCAAAGCGGCAATCAAGACGACCCGGCAGGCAGCGAAAACGGCGCAGAAAACCGCACAGGCTACGGTGAAGGCTGCCAAAGCTGCGGCACAGGCTACCCGTGCCACGGCGAAAGCGGTTGCAACAGGTGTAAAAGCCGCGGTCAAAGCCACCATTGCGGCAGTCAAGGCAATTATCGCCGCAACAAAGGCGCTGATTGCCGCTATTGCCGCCGGGGGCTGGGTTGCAGTTGTTGTGATTATCATTATCTGTCTGATCGGCTTGCTTGTCGGCTCGTGCTTCGGTATCTTCTTTTCAAACGAGGACAGCGGATCGGGTCAGACTATGCAGCAGGTCGTTCAGGAAATCAATACCGACTATCAAACGCAGCTTGACACGACAAAGGTGAATATTTCCTATGATGTTTTGGAAATGTCCGGCTCCCGCGCCGTCTGGCCGGAAGTGCTTGCCGTTTATGCGGTCAAGACCACCACCGACCCCGACAATGCGCAGGAGGTCGCCACGATGGACGATTCCAAAAAGGCGATTCTAAAAGATATTTTCTGGCAGATGAATGAAATATCCTCCCGCACCGAAACCAAGACCGAGGAAGTGATTACCGAAACCGACGACGGACACGGGAACATTGTGGAAACAAGAACGACCGTCAGCCGAACCTATTTGTATATCACGGTCAGCCATAAGACGGCCGAGGAAATGGCGGATCAGTATCATTTCAGCGCCGACCAGCGAAAGCAGCTTGCCGAGCTTCTTGCCGAAGAAAACCGCAGTATGTGGTCTGCTGTTCTTTACGGTATCGGCACAGGCGACGGTGAGATTGTAACGGTTGCGCTTTCGCAGATCGGCAATGTGGGCGGTGAGCCTTATTGGTCGTGGTACGGCTTTAACTCCCGTGTAGAGTGGTGTGCTTGTTTTGTGATCTGGTGTGCTAACGAGTGCGGCTATATCGACGCCGGGGTTATCCCGAAATTTGCGGGTTGTGTTTGGGGTGTGGAATAGTTCAGAGATCGCGGACTATGGCAGGACAACAGCTACGAGCCCCGCCCCGGCGACATTATCTTTTTCGATTGGGACAGCAAAGGCTCGTCAGGTCCGCAGGACGGAGAATCCGACCATGTGGGAATTGTAGAGAAAGTCGAGAACGGAACGGTCTACACCGTGGAGGGCAATTCCGGCGATAGCTGCCGTGAAAATCACTATGCCGTGGGGTATTATGAGATATTGGGGTACGGTGTGCCGCTGTATTAAAATTAGGCAGAAGAAAAACAGAGGGGCTTAATCCTCTGTTTCCTCTTTTGCCTTACATAGTCCGTTTACAGTTGCTTCTATAACGGAAAGCTCTTTATCGTCTAAACTGTTGAGCTTTGCGTCTAAGCGTCTGCGGACGGAACTTTTTTTGACTTCTTTGTTTGGGAATATGTACTCGTCAACCGACACATCGAACATCGTAATAAGTTGGATAAACAGCTCGATGCTTGGATACTGTCCCTCGTTTTCGATGGATTGAATGTGTCTGGGGGCATAGCCGATTATGCCAGATAGCTGCTCCCTCGTCATCCCTCTGGCTTCACGGGCTTTCTTGATTGCCTGTCCTATCGAAGTAAAATCGAAGTCAAAATGATTGTTCCTTTTTCAAGGTGGACTAAAATAAGTGTTCCATCCATTTATCGGAAAGTTATTCAGCTTAATGAACAGGGCTATCTTAAAAGCAGCATTGTCAAAGGGGACAAATTTGCAGACAAAGCTATTTATGAAATTTCAGAAAAGGGGCGCTACTATTTTGAGCAGTTAATGAATTCTTATGCCAACAAAGAAGTTTCTTTGCTTTTT
>CAJUFK010000119.1 GCA_910585535.1 uncultured Angelakisella sp.
GGATGACGGTATCCTCCGGGTGGAACTTGCGGTTGGCGTTTTTGTAGGGCTCCTGGACCCTCTTAACATCCTCCACAATGTCCAGGGCGGCGATGAGGTCGATGTCCAGCTTGGAGGTATCCCCCACCAGCCCCAGAATGGTGTTGGCCTCCCCCACGCTGGTGTGAACCGATACCCCCTTCTCCTGGAGCCAGTTCAGCAGGCCCTCCAGCTGGCTGGGGTTGGGTTGATGCTTCAAAATGACGATCATGGCAATTCCTCCTACCGATGAAATAAGCGGTACAAAAAAACCAGCAGCCGGGCTGGCTGCTGGTCGTCCTGTACGGATGATCTTCTGGGGACCCGATCACATCCCAACGCACGCAGCCATGCCCGAAAAAGCCTTACCAAAAAAGCTGGTAAAGCAATAGGTAAAGTAGCGGCTTGTTGTGCTGCGGATCTGATCGGTCATGGCAGGGACTCCTCCCAAAAGATTTCTGCCCTTAAGGATAGCACGATTGCACAAAAAAGGGAATTGGCAATAGTGATAAAGCGCACCCACTTCCCCCTATTTTTTTATTGGATTTTACGAGTTAAAGGGATAAAGAAACGCCGGGGCTTTCCAAGGGGGCCAGGGATAGAATGAAAGTTTTTATTTTCGCTTTTGCATAACAGGCGGAACCCGGCCCAAGGGGCCATCCCGGGGCCATCCCTTCCGGCAAATCGACAAAAAGTTGTCAACCCCCCAGTTTTCCATTGTGAAATTGCGCTATTATCTTTTTGTAACTAGGGCAAAAATCCGTAAGAAATTACGATTTTAGCTCGTTAAATGGAAGAAGTCTTGCAAAAAAATGAAATTTATTGTATCCTGGGATTCATATTAAAATCATTTTACGCTCTCTTTGGGAGCGACCCGGAGGGCCGGGACCGGCCCCAGGCAGGAGGTAGTTGTCCTATGCGAAGGTACATACTCAAACGGATCGCCCTGATGCTTTTGCTGCTCTTGGGCATGAGTTTTATTGTGTTCGCCAGCCTTTACATCGCCCCCGGCGACCCGGCGACCATGGTGGCCGGGCCCAGCGCCACCGACGAGGACATCGCCGTGGTCCGGGCCAGCCTGGGCCTGGATAAGCCCTTCCTGGTCCAGTATTTTATGTACCTTAAACGGCTGCTGACCCTGGATCTGGGCAACTCCTACACCTCCCGCCAGCCCATTCTGGACGAGATTGTGGTCCGTCTGCCCAACACCCTCAACCTGGCCTGCGCCGCCATGATCCTGGCCGTGGCCATCGGCATCCCCTGTGGAATCCTCACCGCCATGAAGAAGGACACCATTGTGGACAATGCGGTGACCACCACCTCCCTCATCGCTCTTTCCATCCCCAACTTCCTGTTGGGCACCATCCTGATGTACATTTTCGCCGTCAAGCTGAACCTTCTCCCGGTGGGGGGCATGACCCACTACTTCTGGACCCCCACCGGCTTTCAGGAGGCCATCCTGCCGGCCTTCGCCCTGGCCACCGGCACCATCGCCAGCTTCATCCGCCTGGGGCGCTCCGCCATGCTGGACGTTCTCCAGTCGGATTACATCCGCACCGCCAAATCCAAGGGTCTCAAGGGAACTACCATCATCGTGGGCCACGCCCTGCGGAACGCCCTGATCCCCCTGGTCACCCAGTTTGGCACCAGCTTCGGCGGCCTTTTGGGCGGCGCCATCATCACCGAGCAGGTGTTCGTTATCAACGGCATTGGGACCTACCTGATCAATGCCATCCGGAATTACAACTACCCCGTGGTCCAAAGCACCGTGCTGGTCATCGCCACCATGTTCATCCTTATCAACCTGGCGGTGGACCTCCTCTACTGTGTCATCGACCCGCGGATCAAGTATGAAGGTTAAGGGGGCGCCTGCAAGATGAACGAAGTAAAACGTGTAAACCCCATCCGCGTCGCGGTGGAAAAGCTCCTCAAGAACAAGCTGGCCGTGGTCTGCTTTGTGGTGCTGGTGGTGGAGATCATCATGGTCATCCTGGCCCCCTGGATTGCCCCCTACAGCTACGAGGAGCAGGACCCCTCTATCCGGCTGCGCCCCGGCTTTTGGGCCCAGTGGGGGGAGCAGAGCCCCAAGCCCACCGAGCAGTACGCCCCCGGCCACTACCTGGGCACCGACAAGTACGGGCGGGACGTTTACTCCCGGCTTCTGTACGGCGGCAGGGTTTCCCTGCTGGTGGGCTTTGTCTCCACCGCCATGGGCCTTTTCGTCGGCACCATCTGCGGCCTGCTGGCCGCCTATTACCCCAAGCTGGACAATCCCATCATGCGGGTGATGGACCTTTTGTTCACCTTCCCCAGTATCCTTTTGGCCATGCTTATCATCGCCATGCTGGGGGTCAACGCCTTTAACACCATGCTGGCCATCAGCGTCTGGTCCATCCCCTCCTTTGCCCGGATGGTCCGGGGCCGGGCCCTCCAGGTCAAGGAGGAGGACTACGTCATGGCCACCCGTTCCCTGGGGGCCAAGGACTCCCGGATCCTCTTTGTCCATATCCTCAAGAACTGCCTGCCTGTTATCATCGTCACCGCCACCATGCGGATCGCCTCCTCCATCATCTCCATTTCCACCCTCAGCTACCTGGGGATGGGGGTCACCCCTCCCATGCCGGAATGGGGCGATATGATCTCCGCCGGCAAGGAGTACCTGTGGAACCGTCCCAGCCTCACCTTTATCCCCGGCATCACCGTGATGGTTACCGTCATCTGCTTTAACATCCTGGGGGATAAGCTCCGGGACATCCTGGACCCCAGCCTGAAAGATTGACCCTGTATTGTCTGTCAGCGATGACTCTCAATAAATCCTTTGATTCTGTAGAAAAGGAGAACCAAAACCATGAGCAAGAAAAGACTTTTCTGCCTGGTCACCGCCCTGGTCCTGGCCCTGAGCCTGCTGGCCGGCTGCGGCGACGGCACCACCACCCCTCCCGCCAGCGGCGGGAACAGCCCTGCCGGTAACGGCGGCAGCGGGGCCGCGGCCACCGGGGATAAGATGTTCAACGTCGCCCTCACCGCCCCCTTCACCGGCTTTGACCCCCTGCGGACCAACGACTCCGCCTCCACCTATGTCAACGCCCAGATCTACGAGACCCTGTACCGCATCGATCCCGTCACCGGGGAATACAACTGCCTGCTGGCCGCCGAACTGCCCCAGTTCTCCGAGGACGGCCTTACCGCCACCATCAAGCTGCGGGAGGGCATCAAGTTCCAGGACGGCACCGACTTTAACTCCGAAGCGGTAAAGTACACCTTTGAACTCATCAAGGACCCCGACTTCGGTTCCGCCCGGGCCTCCATCGCCGGCTCCATCGAGTCCATCGAGTGCCCCGACCCCAGCACCGTGGTATTCCACCTCACCTATGAGGACGGCGTTCTTACCGCCAAGCTGGCCCACACCAACTCCGCCATCGTCTCCCCCACTGCCCAGCAGGCCCAGGATCTGATGGTGAACCCCTGCGGCACCGGCCCCTATAAGTTCGTCAGCTCGGTTTCCGGCTCCAACGTGGTGCTGACCCGGAACGACGAGTATTGGGGGGAGAAGCCCGCCATTAAGGACGTCACCATGACCATCATCGCCGAGGAATCCACCGCCATCGCCCGGATGGAGACCGGCGAGGCCGACTTCATGCCCAACGTCACCGTGGAGCAGATCAGCCGCATCGAGGGGATCCAGGGTGTGAAGTTTGAGACCTCCGAGGCCGCCCAGATCTACTATATGTGCATGAGAGGCAGCTCCTGCAAGAACCCTGTCATGGCGGAGAAGGATTTCCGCATCGCCCTGGCCAAGTCCCTGGATAAGGACGGCTTTGTCCAGTACATCATGGAGACCTACGCCGACCCCGCCCAGAGCGTCCTGGGTCCCAAGATCACCGGCTACACCGAGGAGGCCATCACCCACAACATCGCCTATGACCCCGAGGGAGCCAAGGCCATTCTGGACGCCCACCCCGGCTGGGCCGACGAGGAGATCACCTTCCTGGTGCCCAGCACCCCCGCCTACAACAACATGGGGGAATACTTCCTGGCCAACATGAAGGCCGCCGGCTTTAACAACATCAAGTACGAGACCATCGACTGGTCCGCCTGGCTCACCGAGAGCAAAACCGACGGCCGCTTTGACATCACCCTGGCAGCCTGGTCCAACGTCACCCGGGACGGCTCCGAGCTGATGGAGCCCAACTTCCACACCCAGAACGGCCAGAAGCGCATCCGCTATGCCGGGGACACCGGCGCCAAGGTGGATGAGTTTATCGAAAAGAGCAAGACCACCTCCGACCTGGCGGTCCGCACCGAGAACCTGCTGGGGGTCAACGCCCTGCTCCAGGACGAGGCCTATGTCCAGCCCATCTATCACGGCGTAAACCTTTACGCCTACAGCACCGCCTATACCGGCGTCACCCGTGACCCCGGCGGCACCTTCTACCTGATTGACATCAAGCCCGCCGCTTGATCTGTCCCGGCATCGGCCGGCCCTTCCCTCCCCCGGGAACCGGGGGAGGGAGCCTTTGGGATATATCCTAAGCCCGGCCCTTCTGCACCTTCCGCCGGAGGGCGAGGCTTAGAACATATCCGCGTTTTTTAGGAGGATATTTTCATGGGGAACAAAGTATTGGAAGTAAAGGACCTGGTGACCACCTTCCGCATCGGCAAAAAGGAGTACGAGGTCATCCGGGGGATCTCCTTTGACATCGAGGAGAACGAAACGGTCTGCATGGTGGGGGAATCCGGCTGCGGAAAAAGCGTCACCACCCTGGCCATTATGGATCTGCTGCCCACCAACGGCCGTGTCGTCTCCGGCAGCATCAAGCTGGGGGGACAGGAACTCACCGCCATCTCCCCCAAGGAGCGAAACGCCCTTCGGGGCCGCCAGATGGGGATGATCTTCCAGGAGCCTATGACCGCCCTCAATCCCCTTCTGACCATCGGCCGCCAGATGACCGAGGGCCTGATCCGCCACCTGGGGCTCACCAAAAAGGAGGCCCACCAAACCGCCGTCTCCTACCTGGAAAAGGTGGGCATCGCCAACCCCGAGGACCGGATGCGCCAGTATCCCTTCCAGCTTTCCGGGGGCCTGCGCCAGCGGGTGATGATCGCCATGGTCATGGCGGTGCGCCCCAGCCTCCTTATCGCCGACGAGCCCACTACCGCCCTGGACGTCACCATCCAGAAGCAGGTGCTGGTCCTGCTCAACAAGCTGAAAAAGGATGTCAGCACCGGCGTCCTCTTTATCACCCACGACCTTGGCGTGGTGGCGGAGATCGCCGACCGGGTCATCATCCTCTATTCCGGGCGCAAGGTGGAGGAGGGCCCCATCGGGACCATCTTCTCCCGCCCCCTGCACCCCTACACCATCGGCCTGATGAAGGCGGTGCCCAACGTGGACGAAGACGACTTTGATATTCAGCCCATCCCCGGCACCTTCCCCAACATCACCGAGGAGATCGGCGGCTGCCGGTTCCATCCCCGGTGCCCCTACGCCACCGGCCGGTGCCGTCAGGAGATCCCGGAGGAGATTACCGTGGAGCCGGGCCACACCGTCAGCTGCCACAAGGTTGCGGAGGAATTGGCCGGAAAGGAGGTACAGCCGTGAGTGAGGAAAGAAAGAAGCTTTTGGAGCTTCGCAAGCTGAAAAAATACTTCCCCGTCCGCCGGGGGGTCTCCATCAAGGCGGTGGAGGACGTTTCCTTTTCCATCTACGAGGGGGAAAAGTTCGGCGTCGTCGGGGAATCCGGCTGCGGCAAATCCACCCTGGGCCGGGTGATCCTCCAGCTGTACCCCCAGACCAGCGGGGCCTGCGTCTACTACGGCCGGACCCGGGACGAGATGTGCCCCCAGTATCTGGCCAAGGAGGTCGCCCATATCCTGGATTACCAGAAGAAGGCCACCGAATTTTATCAGAAGTCCCTGGTCCTGCAAAAGAAGGCTGACGCCCTCCGGGTGGAGGTGGACGCTCTCTCCGCCATGGGCACCGACAAAGAGGTCAAAAAGGACGCCAAGCTCCAAAAGCGGATCAGCGAGCTGGAGTTCCAGGCCCATGAGCTGCGAAAGGACGCCTCCCGCCAGCTGCGGGAGGGCTCCCGGACGGTGGGTTCCCTGATCCTCTGCCGGGACCTGCCCAAGGTCCAGGAGCTGTTCACCCAGGCCCAGAAGGAGACGGCGGCCGCCTCCGCCTCCATCCGCCAGTACCGGGATTGCCAGCGCCAGGTGGCCGAAGCGGAGGTCTCCGGCTCGGTGGACCCCGCCCTCCGGGAGCGGATGGCCGCTGTCCGGAAGGAGGCCCTGGCCCACCGGGACGCCGCCCGGGCCCTTCGGAAAAAGGCCTTTGACGATTACCGGGGCAAGGACATCCTGCCCATTACAGAGCGCACCCTGGACCTGGCCTACCAGGAGAAGCTGGACCGCAACTACGAGACCGGCATCAACCTGGGCAAGCTGACCAAGGAGGAGATGCGGGAGCTTCGCCGGGAGATGCAGATGATCTTTCAGGATCCCGCCGCTTCCCTGGACCCCCGCCAGACGGTGGGCAAGTCCATCGAGGAGGTCTTTGTCATCAACACCGACCTTTCGGCCCAGGCCCGGAAGGAAAAGACCATGGAGCTGCTGGAGAAGGTGGGACTGAAACGGGAGCATTACTGGTCCTATCCCAACACCCTTTCCGGCGGGCAGAAGCAGCGGGTGGGCATCGCCCGGGCCATCGCCCTGGACACCAAATTCGTGGTGCTGGACGAATCGGTCTCCGCCCTGGACGTTTCGGTCCAGGCCCAGATCCTCCAGCTGCTCCAAAGCCTCAGTGAGGAAAAACACCTCACCTACTTCTTCATCACCCATGATCTGGGGGTGGTCAAGCACTTCTGCGACCGCATCCTGGTGATGTACCTGGGGAATGTCTGCGAACTGGCCGATTCCAAGACCCTGTTCCACAATCCCCTCCACCCCTACACCCAGTCCCTTCTGGCCGCTGTCCCCCGCCTTCGTGTGGACCAGGAGCATTCCACCGAGTCGGTGCTGGAAGGGGATGTTCCCAGCGCCATGAATCCCCCCAAGGGCTGCCCCTTCCACACCCGGTGCAGCCACTGCATGGAGATTTGCGGCCACGAAAAGCCCCCTGTGGTAGAGGTAGAGCCCGGGCACTTTGTGGCCTGCCACCTGTTCGATCTGTAGCAAAGGAACCCTACAGCCTGTCCCTTACCCATAAGGGGCGGGCTGTGGTATGTCATTGACAGGGAAAACAAAAACCGGTATCATAAACAAAACGACACAGAAAAGGAGTGCTTACGGTGAAAACGACCTTCGATCCCCTGGCCCAGCGATACCCCTCCCAGCGGTTCCCCGTCTACGCCCGGGAGGGCATGGTGAACTGCTCCTCCCCCCAGGCCGCCGCCGCCGGGCTGGAGGCCCTTCGCAGGGGCGGTAACGCCATGGACGCCGCCGTGGCTGCCGCCTCCGCCCTGACGGTGGTGGAGCCCACCGCCAACGGCATCGGCTCCGACGCCTTCGCCCTGGTCTGGTCGGAGAAGGACAAGAAGCTGTTCGGTCTCAACGCCAGCGGCCCCGCCCCCCAGTTGGCCACCATCGAGACGGTGCTGGCCGACGGCAAGGACGACAAGGGCAAGATGCCCACCTACGGCTGGACCCCTGTCACCGTCCCCGGGGCCCCCAAAGCCTGGGCCGAGCTTTCCCGGCGGTTTGGCCGGATGCCCCTCTCCGAGGCCATGGCCCCCGCCATCCGCTACGCTCGGGAGGGCTACCCCTGCGCCCCCAACCTGGCCCTCATGTGGCAGCGGGCCTTCAAAAAGTACAAGGAGGTCTGCACCGGCCCCGAGTTCGCCGAGTGGTACCGGACCTTTGCCCCCCAGGACCGCCCCTACGAGGCCGGGGAGATCATCTGCCTGCCTAACCACGCCGACACCCTGGAGTCCATCGCCTTTACCGGGGCCGACGACTTCTACAAGGGGGAAATTGCCAAGCAGATCGACGCAGACAGCAAGAGGTTTGGCGGCTACCTGCGGTACGAGGACCTGGCCGCCTACGAGGCCAAATGGGTGGAGCCCATCTCGGTGGATTACCGGGGCTACCAGGTCTGTGAGATCCCCCCCAACGGCCAGGGCATCGTGGCCCTTATGGCCCTGAACATCCTGAAGGAGTTCAGCTTCCCCGAAAAGGAGAACGTCTTGACCTATCACCGCCAGCTGGAGGCCATGAAGATGGCCTTCGCCGACGCCTTCCGGTACGTCACCGACCCGGACCACATGGAGCTGGACTACCACAGCCTCCTCCTCCCGGAATACGGGGCCAAGCGGGCCGCCGAGATGGGGGAAACCGCCCAGGTCTACACCCACGGCGTCCCCCCCAAGAGCGGCACCGTCTACTTCTGCTGCGCCGACGGGGAGGGGAACATGGTCTCCTACATCCAGTCCAACTACATGGGCTTCGGCTCGGGCATTGTGGTCAGCGGCACCGGGGTCTCCCTCCAGAACCGGGGCCACGACTTCTCCCTCAATAAAGAGGACGCCAACTGCCTCCTCCCCGGCAAGCGGAGCTACCACACCATCATCCCCGGTTTCCTGATGAAGGACGGCCTCCCGGTGGGGCCCTTCGGGGTGATGGGGGGGTATATGCAGCCCCAGGGACACCTCCAGGTGGTGATGAACTATGTGGACTTCGGGATGGACCCCCAGCAGGCCCTGGACGCTCCCCGTTGGCAGTGGATGCGGGACAACACCGTCACGGTGGAGAGCCGCTTCGATCCCAACATGGCCCTGGCCCTCCAGCGCAGAGGCCACAACCTCCGCTCCGACCTTTCCACCCCCAGCTTTGGCCGGGGCCAAATGATCGTCCGCCTGGACAACGGCGTTCTGGTAGGCGGCACCGAGTCCCGCACCGACAGCAACATCGCCTGCTTCTGATAGTCGGCGATACCCACGCTTCGCGTGCTGGCGTTGCTGCGTGCCGCCCCGTCTTATTGAAAAACCAGTAAAATAAGGATTTATCTGATTTTAATTGGTTTTTCGTATGATCTTCCCTATCAATAACGAAAGGAACCCACAGCCATGTCAGAACTGCTGCAAATGTATCTCCTATTCTTCCGGATGGGAGCGGTGACCTTCGGAGGCGGCTACGCCATGCTGCCCATCCTCCGGCGGGAGATCATCCAAAGCCGCCAGTGGATGGACGAGGAGACCATCATGGACTACTACGCCCTCAGCCAGGGCCTTCCCGGTATCATCGCCGTAAACGTGGCCGTCTTCATCGGCTACTACCGCAAAAAGGTCCCCGGGGCTCTGGCCGCCGCCCTGGGGGTGGTTTCCCCCTGCATCCTCATCATCACCGTCATCTACTACCTTCTCAGCGGATTCCAGGAGAATCCCTACGTCCGCCACGCCCTGGCCGGCATCTCGGTCTGCGTGGTGGCCCTGATCCTGGACGCCATCCTCAGTATGTGGAAGAAGGGGGTCAAGGACATCCCCTGCGTCCTCATCTGTTTGTTTGCCTTTGCGGTCAGCGCCTTCACCAGCTTCTCCCCCATCCTCCTGGTGATCTTCTGCGCCATTGTCGGCATCGGCGTCCGGACCTTCCTCACCGCCAAGAAAGGAGGGGCCGGAAAATGATCTACCTCCAGCTTTTCTGGGAGTTTCTGCAGATCGGCATCTTCGCCGTAGGGGGCGGGATGGCAACCATCCCCTTCCTTCAGCACCTGTCGGAATCCACCGGCTGGTTCCCCCCCTCCCTTATCACCGACATGGTTGCCATTTCGGAATCCACCCCTGGGCCCATCGGCATCAACATGGCCACCTATGTGGGGTGCGCCATCGCGGGGATCCCCGGGGGGATCATCGCCACCCTGGGGGAGGTGCTGCCCTCGGTGGTCATCGTCTCGGTGGTGTCCATGTACCTGACCAAGTTCCGCAGCAACAAGCTGGTGGATTCCGCCTTTTACGGCCTGCGCCCTGCGGTGACAGGGCTTATCGCCGCCGCCGGGCTCAGCGTGGCCCAGGTAGCCATGTTCCGCACCGAGCTGTACCAGCAGACCGGGGCCATCCTGGACCTTTTCGACCTGAAGAAGCTGGTCTTCTTCGTGCTGGTCTTTGCCGCCATTAAGAAGTTCAAGCTCCACCCCATCGCCTACATCGCCTGCGCCGCGGTGGTGGGCATCCTGCTGGGATTCTGACAGGCCCGGCAAGGAAACAGACAAAAAACCGCCTCCTGCCCAAAGAAAAGGGCCGGAGGCGGTTTCTCTTTGTTACGATTTTCTGTGGGGACAGTTT